>NZ_JBSGDT010000021.1:0-158812 GCF_053602515.1 Amycolatopsis sp. NPDC004368
GCCCTCGATCGCGAAGCGGCCGTAACTCTCCACAAAGGTCAGCAGCACGTCCTTGCCCTTGAGCCCCTGCAACAGCTGGTTGCCCGGAGACCCCGAACCTCGGGACGACCACGGACGGAGTGCCGCGATGTGGCTGCGAGTGCTGGGCTCGGCTGCGGGAGGTGGCTCCCCGCAGTGGAACTGCGGCTGCCCGGTCTGCGCTGCCGTCCGGTCCGGGGCGGAACCCGCGCGCACGCAGTCCTCGGTCGCGGTGAGCGCCGACCGGCGACGGTGGTTCCTGATCAACGCCTCCCCCGACGTCCGCGCCCAGATCGAGGCGTTTCGCGGCCTGCGGCCCGACGACGGCGACCGGACGACGCCGCTGGAGGCGGTGCTGCTCACCGATGCCGAGCTCGACCACACGCTGGGCCTGCTCCTGCTGCGCGAGGTCCGCGATCTGCGGCTGTACACGACACCGGCGGTGCACAAGACGCTGTGTGACGGCTCGGGAATCCTGCGCACGCTCGAACGCTACTGCCCGGTGGAGTGGCACGCGGTTGTCGCCGGAGCGGACGTGCAGCTGGCCGATGGGTTGTCCTGCCGGGCGTTCGACGTGCCCACCACCAAACGGGCCCGGTTCGGCCCCGGCGAGGACCACGGCCGCGTGGTGGGTTACCGGCTCACCGACGAGCGCAGCGGGGGCACGCTGGTGTACCTGCCGGGGATGCAGGCGCTGACGCGAGCGCTGCGGGCGGAGATCACGCGCTGCGACTGCCTGCTGATCGACGGCACCTGCTGGCGTGACGACGAGCTGGTCCGGCTCGGCCTGGCCGGCAAGACGGCGCGCGAGATGGGCCACCAGCCCCTCGACGGCCCGGACGGCACGCTGGCCATGCTCCCGTCGCTGGAGGCCGGGCGGGTGATCTTCGTGCACCTGAACAACACCAATCCGATCCTGCTCAAGGATTCACCCGAGCGGCGCCTCGTGGAGGCCCGCGGTGCGGAGGTGGCGATGGACGGCCTCGAGGTCGAGGTGTGATGCCGTGACGACGACCGGGACCGACGAGTTCGTCGAGACGTTGCGCGCGCACTCGCGCCGCTACCACGACCAGCACCCGTTCCACGTGCGGATGAACGCCGGCCGGCTGAGCCGCGCCCAGGTCCGGGGCTGGGTGGCCAACCGCTTCTACTACCAGGAGAACATCCCCCGCAAAGACGCGGCGATCCTCTCCAACTGTCCGGACCTCGAGGTCCGCCGGCGCTGGATCCGCCGGATCCTCGACCACGACGGCCGCCACGCCGGAGAGGGCGGCATCGAGGCGTGGTTGCGCCTGGCCGAGGCCGCCGGGCTGACTCGCGAGGAAGTGACCGATCACCGGCACCTGGCCCCGGGAGTGCGGTTCGCCGTCGACGCCTACGTGAACTTCACCAGGACCCGCCCGTGGGTGGAGGCGGTCGCGTCGTCGCTCACCGAGCTGTTCGCGCCCGACCTGATGGCCGAGCGGCTGGCCGCGTTCGAGCGGTGGTACCCGTGGATCGCCCCCGAGGGCCTCGCCTACTTCCGCGCCCGCCTCGATCAGGCACCCCGCGACTGCGAGCACGCCCTCGAGGTGGTCACCACGCACTGCCGGTCCGCCGAGGCCCGGCAGCGCGCCGTCGACGCGCTTTCGTTCAAGTGCGATGTGCTGTGGAGCCTGATGGACGCGATCGATCGAACCTACCCGGAGTGAGCGCCATGGACTCGACGACCCGACCCGCAGTGTCCACATCGGACCGCCCGCGGCTCGCACGCCACGTGCGGCTCACGTTCAACCCGGCGCGGGGCCGGCACGTGCTGCTGCACCCCGAGACGGTGGTGGTGCTCAACCGCAGCGGGGCGGACATCCTCGAGCTGTGCGACGGGCAGCGCACCGTGGCCGAGATCGTGGCCGACCTGGGTGCGCGCTACCGGAGCGTGCCCGGCGACGAGGTGTGCGAGTTCCTGACCCGGCTCGTCGCCCGGCGCTGCGTGGAGCTGGCCCATGGATAGCCCCTTCGGACTGCTGGCCGAGCTCACCTACCGGTGCCCGCTGGCCTGCGCGTACTGCTCCAACCCGCTGAATCTCGGCGACTACACCGACGAACTGGGCACCGACGAGTGGCGGCGGGTGCTGGTCGAGGCCCGCGACCTGGGGATCCTGCAGTGCCACCTGTCCGGCGGGGAACCGCTGCTGCGGCGCGACCTGGTTCAGCTCGTGGCGGAGGCCCACGAGCTGGGTCTGTACACCAACCTCGTGACCAGCGCCCTCGGGCTCTCGCGGCCGAGGGCGGAGCAGTTGCGGGCCGCGGGTCTGGACCACGTGCAGGTGAGCATCCAGGCCGACCAACCCGTGGTGTCCGACCGGATCGCCGGGACCCCGTCCTTCCGGCGCAAGATCGAGGCCATGGCCGTGGTCAAGGAACTGGGCTGGCCGCTCACCCTGAACGTGGTGCTGCACCGGCAGAACATCGACCGCGTCGCCGAGCTGCTCGAGCTGGCCGAGGAGGCCGGCGCCGACCGGGTGGAGCTGGCCAACACCCAGTACTACGGCTGGGCGTGGCGAAACCGCGACGCGTTGCTGCCGAGCCGCGAGCAGCTCGACGCGGCCGAGGTTGTCGTCCGGGCCGCCCGCGAGCGGCTGCGGGACCGCATGGACGTGATCTACGTCCTGCCCGACTACTCCAGCCGCTACCCGAAGCCCTGCATGGGCGGCTGGGCGTCACGGCAGCTGACCGTGACGCCGAACGGCGACGTGCTGCCCTGCCCGGCCGCGCAGTCCCTGCCGTTGCCCCGGGCCAGCGTGCGGGAGGCGACGCTGGAGCGGATCTGGGCCGAGGCACCGGTGATGACGGCGTTCCGCGGGACGGACTGGATGCCGGACCCGTGCCGCAGCTGCGACCGGCGGGAGGTCGACTTCGGCGGCTGCCGCTGCCAGGCGTTCCAGCTGACCGGCGACGCAGCGCGCACCGACCCGGTGTGCCGGCTCTCGCCCGACCACCACCTCGTCGCGCGGGCGGTGGAGGCCGCGAACACCGGCTCGACCGCCGTCGACCTCCCCCTGGTCCCCCGCCCGCACCGGGTTTCGCCGGCGCGCTGATCGCGGTTCAGTCCGTCTCGATCGGCGCGCCGCCGAAGACGGCGAAGCTCACCGCCCAGTAGGCGATGTAAAGGGCGAGCAGCACGAACCCGTGCCAGCGCTTGAGGCTGCGGGTGAAGAGGAAGTACGCCGCCAGGGCGGTCATGCCGACCAGGACCGGGAGGTGCCAGGAGAGCACGTTCCCGTCGACGACGATGCTGCCGCCCGCGAGCAGGATGATGCCGAGCTTCGCGGTCACACCGAACACCACGCTGCCGATGACGTTGCCGACGCCGAGTTCCGGCGCGCCCTTGCGGGTGGGTTCCACGGTGAGGAAAACGTCTTCGAGAGTCAGCACGAGGGTGGCGATGGTGGCGCCGAAGAGGGCTCCCTGGATGTGGTAGTCCTCCAGGATGCCCTTCGTGCCGTAACTGGTCACGGCCGCGCCGGCCACGACGCCCACGAGCGCGACGACCGCGAGCCCGACCGCCGCCGACCCGGGGATCGGACGGTTCTTGTCGAACGGCATCGTGACGACGAACGGCGGCTCGTCCGTGGGCGCGCCGGCGAGGTCGTGCCGGCCGGTCTGGCCGGCTCCGGATCCGCCGACCTCCAGCTTCTCCAGGATCTCCGCGTTGCGGAAGACCGGCGTGCCGCGCTTGAGTTCCCGGGTGGCGACGTAGCCGATGAAAATCACGAACAGCAGCACGAGCACCACGCCGTAGACCGGGGTCAGCGGCCCGAAGACGACGAACGGGACCAGAACCACCGGCGCGGCCACGAACAGCGCGAGGTAGGGCCGTGGAATGTTCACCTTCGTCGGGGAAATGATCGCCGCCAGGGCGAGCACTATTCCGATCATCGAGATCGCCGTCCCGAAAACCGTCCCGAGCGCGACCTCACTGAGGTCTTCGACGTTGAGCGCGACGCCGAGCGCCACGTCATCGAACTCTATTCCGGTGAAGATGATCGCGAGGAGAAATACGGAGATCCGCAGCCCCGCCGCCGCTCCTACAACGTAAATGATCAATTTTTCGGCACTGTAGATCAGCAGCGCCGCACCTAAGACGAAAATCACTATCGACATGGATCCCGCGTTCCTTTCCGAGGAGGCCGAAAAGGTCAGTACTCGGGTCGGCCGACAGCCGGCTGCCGTCCCCCACCTCCGATCTTCGCAGGTCGATGCCGATTCGGCTACACTCACTCACCCACGTGTCGTCCTGGAGAAACAAACACCCCATTCCCGGTCGGAATTCGACGATTTCCACTGTGGAGCGCCGCAACGCCGACGTCCACTCCAGGTACCCGTGGGTAAGGGGTCGCGAGCGCGATCGTCACGCCAGGTTTCGCGGCGCGGTCCAACAGGACCTCGAGGGCGTCGATGTCGCGCTGCGCCTGGACCGGAGGCGGTGGTCACGGCTGCTGCCGCGGTACCGGTCATGCCCCACCGACCGATCCCGGCCGAGTAGGCCGCTTCTCGCGACTGTGGACGGTCCGATCACCGCGATGCACCGTCCTCAAGGAACTATCGCGATTGCGCGGGTCGCTCCTGCGGCCGGCGCTGCCGCCGGCTCCGGGCGGGTGCAGTTTGCGATCGAGGTGGGGAGCATCTGCCGCGCGGCATGGGTTGCCGCCGAGGTCGACCGCCGTGGCCGGGTGGCGTGGTGAGGCGCTGGTTTCGATCGCCGGGACCGCGCGGCAGGACCGTGGCCGAGGTGAGTGCGGCCGAGCTGGGTGTCCATTCCGCGGCCGTCGACCTCCCGTATCTGCCGTGGCCGGGCAAGGAACACGAAGTCGCCGAGCACTTGCGTGCGCGCCGGGCGGTGCTGATCGTGGGGCCCGCCACGGTCGGCAGGACCCGGCTGGCCGCGGTGCCCGTCGGCGAGGTCCTGCCGGGAGATCAACCCCGCCGTGTCGCTGCTGGAACCGGACGGGGACGCGTACCGGGTGTACGACTACGCCCTCGATCAGCTCGCCGCCGACCCGACCGTCCCCGCCGCCACCTGGCAGCCGGCCGTCGACGAAGCGGCACCCGGCCGGCGCCCACAGCACAAAGGAAGGGCCACCCCCTGGTCGGGGATGGCCCTTCCTTTGTGCTGCGTCACGTCATGGGCGGGTGTGCCCACTTCGCGACCAACTCACCACAGTGGACGCGAGGCCTACTTCTCCGCGGCGCGACCGGCGTACCGCTGCTGGAAGTCGGGGGACTCCTTCGCGGTGATGATCACGTCGTAGTAGCCGTCCTCGGTCGGCCAGCTGATGACGTCCTTCTTGCCGGCGGGCACCTGGATGGTCGTCTTCCGGCCGGCGAAGTCGTTCGCGACCAGCGTGTAGGTCACCGCCTTGCGGCCGTCGGCGGCCAGGGTGAACTCGACGGTCGCGGCCGACCGCCCGTGCCCCTTGACCAGCCGGACGTCGACCCGCGGCTGGGCCGAGGTCCGGTCATTGGCCGGGACGACGGTGCCGGCGAAGGACCGGATGAAGTGGTCGGGCCCGTGGAAGGTGAACGCGTACTTTCCGTTCGTCGTCTTGGTGTCCCAGGTGTACGACTTCGCATTGTGGTTGCTGGCCGTCAGCGGCAGCGCGTCCTGGCCGATGCCGAGCGGCTCGGCGCCGACGAGCGCGGGCACGTACTTGTCGGCCAGGCCGACCAGGCTGACCGCCTTGCCGCTGGGGCCACCGTCGACGCTGAACGTCGCGGTCGCGGTCCCCTTGTCGTGGTTCTCGACCAGGACACCGTTGGGCTGGAACGACAGCGGGCTCCGCTTCGCCTTGCCGGTGATCTTCTGGGTCGGCATGACCTGCGCGCCGACGGCCGGCTGGGGCACGGCCGGCAAGCTCGCGTCGACGACGACCGACTTGAGCAGGTCGGCCGGCTTCGGCAGCTTCGGGAACGACGTGTCGAAGTTGCTGAAGTCGATCGCCGAGAGCAGGTTGCCGGAGACGCTGCGTCGCCAGTCGTTGATGTTCTTGGAGATCGCCGGCTTGCCGAGGCTCTTGGTCCACTCCTCGAGCAGCTGGATCGTCGAGGTGTGGTCGAAGACCTCGGAGTTGACGAAGCCACCACGGGTCCACGGCGAAACCAGCACGAACGGCACGCGACCACCCATGCCCGGCTTGATGCCGGGAGCGCGCTCGCCGGCGGTGCCGACCTCGGGGATCGGCGGCACGACGTGGTCGAAGAAGCCGCCTTCACCGATGCGGTTCGCGTGGTCGGGCTCGTCGTAGTTCAGGATGATGAGCGTCGACTCCCACAGCTCGGGGTTGTCGTGCACCGCCTGGATCACCCGGTCGGTGTAGACCGCGCCGTTGTTCGGGGCGTAGGTCGGGTGCTCGGTCCACGCCGCGGGCGCGACGACCCAGGACACCTCGGGGAGCTCGCCCGTCTCACAGTCGGAGATGAAGTCCCGCAGCACGTAGTCGAGGTTGGAAGTGTCGTTCTTGATGCCGGCGGGCTGCTCGGTGTGGGTGTGCACCACACCGCCGCGGGCGAGCAGACCCTTGCGGGGGTGGGTGTTCTCCGGGGTCGCGTTCTTCGGGTCGAACGCCGCGAACGAACGGACGGTGTTGTCCGTGTAGTCGCCGAGGAAGTTGTCGTCGGTGTCGTTGTTGACGTAGATCTGCCAGCTGACACCGGCGTCCTGCAGCGTTTCCGGGTAGGTCTTGAACTTGTAGGCGTAGCCGTAGTCGCCGTTGTTGTTGACGACCGGACCACCCTGCGTGCCGGCCGCGTCGTTGGTGCCGGCCCACATCATGATGCGGTTCGGGCTGGTACTGGTGTCCAGCGAGCAGAAGTAGTGGTCGCCGATGGTGTAGGCCTTGGCGATCGCGTGGTGCCACGGCACGTCGGCTTCCATGAAGTACCGGTTGCGCGCGCTGGTGTTCTGCGCGTTGTACTTCAAGCTGTCGGCGTGGTAGGGCAGCAGGTAGCCCTCGGCGCGGGAGTTGGGGTCGTAGTAGATCGTCTGGCCGTTCTGCCAGGTCAGGATCTGCTTGTCACCGAAGCCGCGCGCGCCGGCCAGGTCGAGGGTGCCGAAGTAGTGGTCGAACGACCGGTTCTCCTGCATCAGGATCACGACGTGCTTGAGGTCTTTGATCGTGCCGGTGCGACGCGAACCCTGACCCTGCTTGCCCTTCGCCGCGACATCGTTCGTTGCAACGTCGTTCGTCGCGGCCTCGGCCGGAACGGCCAGCAGCCCCCCGGCGGCGACCGCGGCACCCGCGGCACCTGCGGCGCCCGCGGCCTGGATCAGCCGGCGACGGCTGATCCGGTTGCGCTCCGTGGTCTCTCTGTTGCCGGCCGAATCGTTTTCAGACATGCTTCTTGTACCTTGCCTCTCGTGGTGGGGAGTCCAGGAAAGTCAACTGCCGCGGGTCTTGACACCGCGAGAATCAGGTCATGAACGTTCCGGAAAGTCTCAGGACTTCCCGGGTCTCGACCAGCCCGGCCGGTCACTCCCTGTTCACGGGTGCGTAAGAGGCAGCATCGAATGCGTTCACGACCGACCCGCAAGCTGGGCTCGGTGAGCAGCAGGACGGCCTCGGCGGCCGCACCACCACTGCCGTCGAGCCGGCCTCAGCGCGTTGTTCTGGTCGTCGGCTCGCCCTACGGCATCGACGACTGGCTCGGCGGCCCGGCCGGCCGCTACGACTTCGTGTTCGTCAACAACGAGGGCGCCGGCGCGGAGGTCTACCTGGAAGACCCCGAGACCGAGCGGATCTACGTCGAGGTCGAGCACTTCGGCCGCGGCGTCAGCCGCGCGGTCACGGCATCCGTGCCACCGGGGACGTACCGCTGGGTCTGCATCACCGACTACACGATCAAGTACAGCCGGCCGGTCGTCGTCACCGGTGACCCGTTGCCCTACGCCGTGCACGGGATCGTCCCCGTGACCGGACTCGACCTGCGGCTCCCGATCAACGCCTACGTCGGCTGGATCACCGGACAGCTGCCTGTGCTCACCCGACAGGTCGAACAGCTGCGAGGCGCGCTGGTGGCCGGCGAAGTGGCGGCCGCCAAACGCCACTGGCTGACCGCCCACCTCACCTACGAGACGCTGGGCGGCGCCTACCGCGCGTACGACGAGACCGGTGACGACATCAACGCCGACCCGCCGCGCGGCGTCGCCCCCGCGCGCCTCCCGGACGCGGACTTCGCGGGCTTCCGCAAGATCGAGGCGATGGTGTGGCAGGACCGTCCTATGGCGACGATCGTGCCGCACGTCGACGCGCTGCTCGAGGCGATCGGACAGCTCGCCGAGGACCTGGCCCAGCCGAACGCGATCGTGCCGATCGACATGGGCCGGCGGGCTCACGAAATCCTCGAGGACGCCCTGCAGTGGGACCTGAACGGGATCGGCGACGCCGGCAGCCGGACGGAGCTGGCAACCGTGGACGCGAACATCACCGGCGTCTGGCAGGTGCTGGACCCGCTGCGGCCGATCCTGCGCGAGCAGAACCCGTACCTGGACGAGACCGACCGGCAGCTGCGGCTCACCCAGCAACTGGTCCGCAGCCACCACCACGCCGAGGGCTGGGTCGGACTGGCGGCACTGTCCGTTCGGCAGCGCGCCGCGGTCAACGCGGCGGTGCAGCACAGCGTCGAACTGCTCTCCCACTCCGCGGTCGTCGTCGACCCGCGCAACGCCACCCGCGACCGAGGCCCGATCACCCATGACTGACCACGACACCACCGTGCCGCCGTTCGAAGGCGCCCACCAGGCCGGCATTCTCGAGCCGGCGCAGCGCGCGGCGGTCGTCGCCGCGTTCCTCGTGACCGCCGCCGACCGGCCGGCGCTGCGGCGGATGTTCCAGACCTTGACCGCGACGATCCGTTACCTGGTCGGCGAGGGCGATGCACCGACGGGGCGCGGCAGCGACGACGGGCTCGTGTCGACCCCGTACGAGAACGGCGTGCTCGGCCCGGGCACGGAGACCGACGGTCTCACCGTCACGGTCAGCGTGGGCGCGAGCCTGTTCGACGACCGGTTCGGGCTCGCCGACGCCAAACCGGCCCGTCTGCGCGCGATGGACGAGTTCCCGAACGACGCGCTCGACCCCGAGCGCTGCGACGGCGACCTGCTGCTGCAGATCTGCGCCGACCACCAGGACACCGTGCTGCACGCGCTGCGCATCCTGATGCGCGCGACCCGGGCCGACCTGCAGGTGCTCTGGCACATGGAGGGCTTCACCAGCCCGCCCCGGCCGACGGGGACGCCCCGCAACCTGTTCGGCTTCAAGGACGGCACGGCCAACAAGGAGATCCTCGACCACCCCGAGCTCATCGACCAGCTGGTGTGGACCAAGCCCGGTGGCGACGAACCGGCCTGGGTGGCCGGCGGTTCCTACCACGTCGTCCGCTTGATCCGGATGTTCGTGGAGTTCTGGGACCGGATCTCGATCAACGAGCAGCAGCGGATCTTCGGCCGCGACCGCGACACCGGCGCCCCGCTGTCCGGCCGGCGCGAACGAGTCCCCGGCCCGGAGGAGTTCCAGCTCCCCAGCTACTTCAGGGACGCCCACGGCAACACTGTGCCCCTCAACGCACACATCCGCCTCGCCAACCCCCACGACGGCACCGCCGACGACCGCCGCATGCTGCGCCGCGCCTTCAACTACAGCGCCGGCATCGAGCGCAACGGCCAGCTCGACATGGGCATGATCTTCATCTGCTTCAACGCCGACCTCGACCAGCAGTTCGTCGCCGTCCAGACCCTCCTCATCGACGAACCCCTGGTCGACTACGTCTCCCCCTTCGGCGGCGGCTATTTCTTCGCTCTGCCCGGTGTGCGGGATGCCGACGACTGGTTGGGTCGCGGGATGCTCGGCTGAACGGGCGAGGGTCGGGCTGCATCGGATGGCCGATGTCATCGTCATGCGACCTTGGCCACTAACGGACCCGGCCGGATGAGCACGTCGGGTCGAGGTAACGGAATGAGCCGCCGGGAACTGTTCTTCGAGCTCGCCCGACCAGTCGCGGACCACCCCCCGGTCACCGCGCACCATGATCCGGGAGAAAGGTTCGTCCGGAAGACATCCACCAAGCCGCACTGATGACGCCTCCGACGGCAGGTCACCGGGCACCCCGAGGCGCCGTGACCGGGGTGCCGGCTCAACCGAGCAAACCTGCCTCAACCCAGGTCAGGCAGCTTCGAAAGCCGCCGCGAACCGCAGGGGGAACGTGGTCATCAGGCGGCGGATCGGGGTGGCGGCCGGGGGGTGGACGGTGACGTCGATGCCGCGTTCCCGGGCCAGCAGGTAGGCGCGCTCGAGGGCGCCCAGGCCGGCCGAGCTGACGAAGGACACCCTGGTCAGATCGATCTCCAGGGACCGGATCGCCGCGTGAACCCGTTCGTGGAGCAGCTCCCGCAGGCGCGGCGAGGTCTCGTGGTCGAGATCGCCCTCGACCCGCACGAGGACCGAATCCGCGTCGGGGTGGGTCACCGCCAGGCGGAGGGGGTGAAAGGTGCCGTTGGTGGTCGGCTGAGCTGGGACGACAGAAGTGCTCACGGTGGCCCACTTTCGTCGGCCACACCCTAGGTACAACGCTGAAGCGGCAGTTCCGGCTCGCGCGACAACCGATGCCCCGAGTGCGGGGTTGGCAGGACCAGCTGTCTTTTCAACTGCGCCGCCGAGTCTAGTGCACTTGCATCAGGAAGCACAGGCGGGCCGGGAAGATCGACTGCGTGCGGCGCCCCGGCGGCGAAGCGAGCAGAATCGACAGACCGACAGAGGGAGGACACCGTGGAGCGCCCGACGATCACGGCCAGACAAATCGGCGACGCCCTGGTTCTGGTGGCGCCGAGCGCCGCGGCCGGGCTGGCCGACGCGCTGCGCTCCGCCGTCACAGGGAGCCCGGCGCTTGTCGTGCTGGACCTGCGGGGCCTCGACCTGCTGCCGGCGGCCGTGGCGCGGGCCCTGATCGGGTTCGCGCACGGGCTCGCCGAGCGCGGCACCGGCTGCGTGCTGCTCATGGGACGCACCGGCAAGGCCGCCGATTCGGTGCTGGACCTCGCCGACCCGACCGTGTCGGTCCGCCGGTTCTCGGTCCTCGAGCACGCGCTGGCCGCGAACCCCGCGCCGCGAGCCGACCGGGCGATTCCCGCGCCGCGGGCGGGTACCGAGCCGTCCGCGCTGGCGTTCGACAGCACCGACCTCGACCGCACGGAGGAGTTCCTCAGCACGTCCTACGCCCCGATGCGCATCGGCAGCACCACCGGCCGGTCCGACGCGCACATCACGCGCGTCGCGGCCGGCACGGTGAGCGCGGACCGGCTCGACCTGGCGTTCGAGATGAGCTACAAGGTGAGCCCGCTCGGCAAGATCTGCCTGTGCGACATCGAAACCGGCTCGATCGCCGACCACCGTGTCGACAGCTGGCGCGAGGCCGAGCAGTTCGGCGCGGGCGATCTGTTCTCGTTCTCACCACCGGACCAGGCGTACTCGGGCCGGATCCGGGAAGCGCGCTACAGCATCACGATGTTCTCCCCCTCCCTGCTCGACCGGGTCGCGGGCGCCGAGAAACCGGTGCGGCTGCTGGACCACCGCCCGGTCGACGCGCTCGCCACCCGGCACTTGCGCACGGCGATCACCCACGTCCGCGACAACGTCCTCGGCGCGGCCGCGGCCGGGGAAAACCCGCTGGTCGTCTCGGAAGCGTCGCGTTACCTCGCCGCGTCCGTGCTCGCCGCCTTCCCGACCACCGTCGGCGCCGACCAGGCGGGTTCCGACGGCGACGGGCACCCCGACGCCCTGCGGCGGGCCATCGCCTACCTGGAAGCCAACGCCGCCTCCGCCATCAGCACGCAGGACATCGCACGCGCCGCGTACGTTTCGGCGCGCGCGGTGCAGCTCGCGTTCCGCCGGCACCTGGGCACCACGCCGATGGCGTACCTGCGGCGGGTCCGGCTCGACTGCGCCCACGCCGAACTCCGGGACGGCGCTCCCGGCGACACCACCGTCACACAAGTGGCCGCACGCTGGGGTTACGCGCGGCCCGGGGTGTTCGCGGCCCACTACCGCGCGGCGTACGGGCGGTCGCCGTCGCAGACCCTCCACGAGGACTGAAGTTCGTTTTCCGGGCAGACTCGTTCGTTTCCCGCGCTAGCGGCCCGTTACGTCCGGCGGTGGGGTGGGTTCCGGACCGGTGCGACGGACACCGGCTTTCGCCGACCCCGGAGCCGGACCTTGGACGAAGACCGAACCCCCGCGCACGCGCCGCAGCCCGTTCGCCCGCCCCGCGTGGTCGAAGCGGCCGGCGCGCTCGACGGCGCGTCCGTGGCGGATCTCGCCGCCGGCCTGCTGCGCCTCGCCGGTGATGTGGTCGTGGACCTCGACGGCGCGGACTTCCTCAGCGCGAGCGGTGCCCGCGTGCTGCTGCACACCGCACGCGAGCTGGAGCTCGCCGGGCAGCGGCTGGTGCTGGTCACCGCGCGCCCCGAGGTCCTGCGGGCGCTGGACGACGGGTACCTGACCGAGGTCGTCGAGGTCCACCCCACCCGGGAGAGCGCTCTCAAGACGGCGCTCCCGCCACGGCAGGACCCCGCCCCGAGCGCGACGTGGCACGAACACCTCGAAGTGAAAGCCGAACGGCTGCACGCCCGGTTCGTCGCCCGCCAGAAGATCGCGCAGGCCCTTGGCGTGCTTCGGGAACGCTACGACCTGCCCGACGACGGGCGGGCGTTCGCACTGTTGCGGTCCGCGTCGCAGCACGCCAACGTCCCCCTGCGCGATCTCGCGCGGACCGTGCTGGAACTACCGCCGCCGCGAGCCGGCGCGCGTCGCTGGCCGGACGCTTCGTCACTGCCGAGGGAACCGCGACTGCCCTTCCCCACGGGCCGCCACCGCTTGTCCCCCACCCGGGCACTGGAGGCCGCGCTCCGGGCCGCGGTCCGGCTCTTGGGCGCCGACGCCGGTCTGGTGCAGCTTCCTTCCGCCAAGGGCTTGCGCTCGGTCGCGCACCACGGCCTGGCACCCGGCCTTCGCGAGCAGCTCAGCGGAACCACCGCGCGGGAGATGCCGAGCTCCGTAGCCGCGCGAACCCGCACGCGAGTCGTCATCGCCGACGTCGGCGAAGCACCGCTCCTGAGCGGCACGTTCATCCGGGAGCTGTTGCTGGGCGCGGGTTTTCCCACCATGCAGAGCACACCGGTGCTCGACCCCCACGGCGGCGGCTGCCTCGCCGTACTGTCCACTTTGCACCGGGCATCGGGCCGAACGCCGGACGAAACCGAATGCGCCGCGCTGGACCTCGTCGCAGCGGCCACGGCGTCCTGGCTGCACTGGCACCGCCGGATGGCCTTGCTCACGGCGGCCGCGCACTGCCACACCGCGGCGGGCCGGGCGGACGTCGCGCTCGGCTGAGCTCCCAGCAGTCGGTCACTCCAGCGGTTCGACCCGCACGCCCCGGTGGCCGTCGCGGTAGTCGTCGTGGCTCACGAGCGAACCGGGTTCGTCGCGCACGCGGTGGGCGACGCGGCGTGCCTGGGCCATGTGCCGGCCGGTCTTCACCGCGCTCGCGTGGTCCTTGAAAGTGTTGGACGCGCGCTGGTGGCCGTCGATCTTGTTCTTCCACAAGCCGTTTTCGTGGAACGTCTCGACGTCGCCGTCCATGAGCGGGCCTCCTCCCGTCGTCCGGAAAGGACCGGGTACCCACGGCGGGAGCAGTCACACCCGCGGGACCAGGAGACTCCGGGCGGTCACCGGCGGGCGGCGATCTCGAGCCAGTCCCGGGCGGCTCGCAGCGTCGGGTGGATCCGCAGCACGCGGTCGAGCGCGAGCAGCCGGATCGGGCGCAGCACGCCGTACTGGTCGGTGACCACGGCGCACGGCACGCCGGCGGCCCGAGCCGATTCGTGAACTTCCACCAGAGTGCTCAGTCCCGCGGACGAGCAGAACGGAACCTCGGACAGGTCGATGACCAGCGCGGCCGGGGCGAGTTCGAGCTCCACGGCGAGCAGCTCGGCCAGCCGGGGCGTGACGGTGAGGTCGATGTCACCACGAACGGTGACGGTGGTGAAGGCGGCTGTGGTGGTCACGAGCAGGCTCGTGGTGTGCGGCACCGCAACGGATGACGTGCTCGGGGCGGGCTTGCCCATTCGGGCCTCCTTCGATCGACGTGGTCGACGGAGGCGCGAGGCCCGCGGGCACGGCCTGCAACGTCTCCGGGACCTGTGGGGTCCGTCCGGGATGGACGACGAAGACGGCTTCTCATTGAACCGCGGTGACCACAGCCTACGCCACGTGGTGGTTTCCTGCCGCAGAGACGGGGTAACTACGGTGAGTGAGTTCGACCAGGCTGCACCGCAGCGACCCGGCCACGCCCGGCATCCTTCGCCACCGGCGCGGCCGTGGCTTCTCCTACACCGACGCGTCCGGCGAACGCCTCACCGACGCCGAAACGCGGGCGCGCATCGCCGACCTCGTGATCCCGCCGGCGTGGCGCCAGGTGTGGATCTGCCCGTCGCCCCTCGGGCACATCCAGGCGGTGGGGATCGACGCGGCCGGGCGCCGCCAGTACCTCTACCACTCACGGTGGCGGCGGCGGCGCGACGAGGAGAAGCACGACCGCGTGCTCGCCCTGGCCCGCCGGCTGCCAAAGTGGCGGGACAGCGTGGCCGAGGATCTCGCCGAGGGCGGTCTGACCCGCCGGCGAGTGCTGGGTGCCGCGCTGCGAATGCTCGACCGCGGCATCTTCCGCACCGGCGGAGAGGAGTACGCGGAGGAGAACGGCACACACGGCGTGGCGACGCTGCTGCGCGAGCACGCCTGCGTCAAGGCGGGGGCCTGCGTGTTCGAGTACCCGGCCAAGGGCGGGCTCGACCGAGCGGTGTCCATCGAGGACCCGGAGCTGGTGAAGGTGGTCCGCTCGCTGCTGCGCGCGCGGACCGGCAGCGACCGGCTCCTCGTGCACCGCACCCGCGAGGGCTGGCACGAGATCCACGCCGCGGACATCAACGAGCGCTTCAAGGAGCTCGCCGGCGACGATTGCACCGCCAAGGACCTGCGCACGTGGAACGCCACCGTGCTCGCGGCCACCGCCTTCGCCTCCGCCGAGCCGCCCCGGTCCGAGCGCGGCCGCAAGCGCGCCGAGGCCGCCGTGATGCGCGAGGTGTCCGAGGCGCTCGGCAACACGCCGGCGGTGTGTCGTTCGTCCTATGTGGACCCCAGGCTGGTTCGGGCCTACCGCACGCGGCAGACCATCGCCCCGGCCGTGAAGCGCGCCGCGAAGCTGGAGGGTGACGAAGCGCGGGCGGTGCTGGAGCGCGCCACCGTGCGGCTGCTCACGAAACTCCGCTGAGCCGGCAGCCGGTGCGCCACCCGACCCACCGTTGGATCGCCGACCACCCCGACCGAAGAGACGCGGGGTACCCGTGTGAGGAGCACGTTTAACGCGGAGTTTGCGGGCAATCACAGGGCCATGATCGCACCCGATTCCCGGCGTCTGCGTGTGCTGCTCTGGCACGTGCACGGTTCGTGGACCGACGCCTTCGTCCGCGGCCGGCACCACTACCTGCTGCCGGTCTCCCCCGCGAACACGCCGTGGGGCCTCGGGCTCGCCGGGCGGGACTGGCCGGCCGCGAGCGAGGTGGCGCTGGACGAGCTGGCCGGAGCCGAACCCGACGTCGTGGTGCTGCAGCGGCCGGAGGAGCTGGGGGTGGCCGAGCGGCTCGGGGTGCCGGCCGTGTACGTCGAGCACAACGCTCCCCGGCCGTACGCCGCGTCGAGCGAGCACCCGCTGGCCGGGCGGGCGGACATCCCGCTCGTGCACGTGACGCATTTCAACGAGGCCATGTGGGACAACGGAAGTGCGCGCACCGAGGTCATCCCCCACGGCATCCCCGACCCCGGCGCGCGCTACACCGGCGAGCTGGAGGCGGGCGCGGCGATGATCAACGAGCCGGTGCGCCGCCGCCGCGTGACCGGGGCCGACCTGCTGGAGGCGTTCGGCGAAGTCGCCCCGGTCGACGTGTTCGGCATGGGGACCGAGGAGCTGACCGGGCGCGTCCGCGGCCGAGGTGACGTCGCGGCCCCGGCTCTGCACGACGAGATCGCGAGCCGGCGGGTGTTCCTGCACACCGCGCGCTGGACGTCGCTGGGCTTGTCGCTGCTCGAAGCCATGCACCTGGCGATGCCGGTGGTCGTGTTCGCCTCGACGGAAGCCTTGGCCGCGGTGCCGCCCGAGGCCGGCGTGCTGTCCACCGACGTCTCCGTGCTGGCCCAGGGTTTTCGCGAGCTGCTGCACGAGCCGGACTTCGCCACGCTCGCCGGCCAGAACGCACGTGCGCATGCGCTCAAGAACTTCGGCCTCGACGCCTTCCTCGGCTCCTGGGACCACCTGCTCGCCGAGCTCACCCGCTGACAGAAGGGAACACCCCACCGATGAAGATCGCGATGGTGTCGGACCACGCCAACCCCCTGGCCGCCCTCGGCGAGGAAGACGCCGGCGGCCAGAACGTGCACGTCGCCGAGCTGTCGGCCGCGCTCGTGCGGGCCGGCCACGACGTCACGGTCTACACGCGACGCGAGGATTCCGGCCAGGATGAGGAACTCACCACCCGCCAGGGTTACCGCGTGGTGCACGTGCCGGCCGGCCCGGCGCGCAAGCTGCCGAAGGACCAGCTGCTGGCGCACATGGGCGAGTTCGGCGGCTTCCTGCGCGACCGCTGGAGCGCCGAGCGGCCCGACGTCGCCCACGCCCACTTCTGGATGTCTGGGATCGCCGCCTCCCTGGCCGCAGGGGCCACCGGCACGCCCGTCGCGCAGACCTTCCACGCGCTCGGTGTGGTGAAAAAGCGTTACCAGGGCGAGAAGGACACGAGCCCCGCCGACCGGATCCGCCTGGAGCGGCTCGTCGGGCGCCGCGCCGACCGGGTGATCGCCACCTGCTCCGACGAGGTCTTCGAGCTCTCCCGCATGGGCGTGCGGCGCACCAGCATCTCGGTGGTGCCGTGCGGGGTCGACCTCACGCGCTTCTCCCCGGACGGCCGGATCGCGAAGCGCCGGGCCGCGCACCGCCTCGTCGCGGTCGGCCGGCTGGTGCCGCGCAAGGGTTTCGACACCGCGATCGCCGCACTCGCCCAGCTGCGCGAAACCGAGCTCGTGATCGCCGGCGGTCCCGAGAAGGGCCGGCTCGCGGCCGACCCGGAGGTACGGCGCCTGCGTGAGCTCGCACAGCGGTTCGGGGTGGCCGACCGCGTCCGGTTCGCCGGGCAGGTGTCACGGACCGACATGCCGGCGCTCCTGCGCTCGGCCGACGCCGTCGTCTGCACGCCCTGGTACGAGCCGTTCGGCATCGTCCCGCTGGAGGCGATGGCGTGTGGCGTGCCGGTGGTGGCCGCGGCCGTCGGCGGGCTCACCGACACCGTCGTCGAC
Organism: Amycolatopsis sp. NPDC004368; assembly: GCF_053602515.1. Lineage (NCBI taxonomy): Bacteria > Bacillati > Actinomycetota > Actinomycetes > Pseudonocardiales > Pseudonocardiaceae > Amycolatopsis > Amycolatopsis sp. NPDC004368. Next base: position 17,448 of record NZ_JBSGDT010000021.1, read on the forward strand.
GGCGTCACGGGGCTGCTCGTGCGCCCCCGCCGAGCCGATGAGCTCGCCGTTCGCCTGCGCCGGCTGATCGGGGACCCGGCGTTGTGCCACGCCTACGGCACGGCGGGTCTCGACCGCGTACGGGCGCGCTACTCGTGGGACCGCGTCGCGGCCGACACCGCGCGCGCCTACCACAAGATCGCGCCTGAGCTCGCCGCGACGGCCGAAGCCCGGTGAGCAGGGCTCAGCCGACGTAACGGCGGGCCTTCGACGCGCGCTGCGGTCCTTCCAGCAGCCGCAAGCTCTCCTCCACACCCGCGGGCACCACACGCCGCTCGGCCAGCACCCACGGCAGCCCACGCGTGACCTCGGCCAGCGCGGCCAACGTCGCGCGGTCCAGGGGCGCCGAGCGCAGCACGTCGGCGCCCCGGCGCACCACCGCCGACCAGGGGCGGCGCAGGAGCAGCGTCCACAGCGTGTTGCGGATGCCCAGCCGACGCCGGCGACGCGGGTCGCGCAGCGGTGACGGGGCGTGGTGGATCACCACGTCCTCGGCCCAGCACAGCCACCAGCCGCGCGCGGAGAGATCCAGGGCGAAGAGCTCTTCCTCGCCGCCGAGCCACATGCGCGGTGAAAAGCCGCCGACCTGGCGGAACGCGTCGACGCGCAGGGCGGTGAGCCCGGCCATGATGCCGAGCAGCGCCGGGCCCGGCAGCCAATCCGGACCCGGCACGGGCGAGTGCCGCAGCTCGGGCGTGATCGGGTCCTCCGCCAGACCGGGCTCGACGAGGCAGCGGCCCGTGACCGAACCGAGGCCGGGGTGCTCGTCGAGCAGCTCGGCGGCGCGGGTGAGGGCTCCCGGCTGCCAGCAGGTGTCGTCGTCGCAGAAGGCGACGTACGGCGTCGTCACCGCGGCGACCGCGAAGTTGCGGGCGACCGCGCCGAAGTTCTCGGTCAGCCGCAGCAGCAGCACCTCGGGGAACTCTCGTGCCACCATCGCCGCCGAGCCGTCGGAAGACGCGTTGTCGGCGACGACGATCGGGGCCTGGTCGGGCAGGGACGTCATGTGCGCCAGCGTGCGCCGCAGCTGTTCGCGGCGGTCGCAGGTGATGATCACGACGGAGATGCGAGGCACTGGGCGGTTCCTTCCAGAGTTCGGACCTGGTGTTCGACGGAGCGGGGCAGCACGTGGCGCTCACGCAGCGCGCGGGGCAGCCGCCGCAACGCCCCCCACACGGCGGACGGCGAGGTCCAGGCCGTGCGCAGCACCACCCGCCACGGCCGGCGCAGCACGGTGATGAGCAGGCGGTTGCGGGCTTCGGCGCGCCGGCGCCACGACGCCGGCGGCCGTGTGGGCGACGGGTGGTGGTGCGCCCGGACGTCTTCGACGTAGCAGAGCACCCAGCCGCGGGCAGTGAGGTCGTAGGACAGCAGCTGCTCCTCCGCCCCGAAGTGCAGCAGCGGGCTGAACCCGCCCGCCTCGAGGCAGGCCGCGCGGCGCACGATCGCCGAACAGGCCAGGAAGCCGAGCACGAGCGGCCCGGGCGCGCCGGCGGGCCGGCCGAGCGGGCTGCCCGCCAGCTGCGGTGTCACGGGATCCTCGCGGTCCTCCGGCCCCACGAGCGTGCGCGCGGCCAGCAGGCCGATGCGCGGGTGCTCGTCGAAGAGCCGCTCGGCCAGGGGCAGGGCGTCCTCGGCCCACCACGAGTCGTCGTCGCAGAACGCCACGTAGGGCGTCGCGGCGACCCGCACACCGAGGTTGCGCGCCGCGGCGCCGAGGTTGTGCGGCAAGCGGATCAAGCGCACCTGCGGGTATCGCTGCGCGACCACCGCGGTGTCGTCGGCCGACGCGTTGTCGAGCACCACCACCGGCGGTACCGGATCGAGCGCGGACAATTCCGAGAGCGTCCGCTCCAGTTCCCGAGCCCGGTCCCGGGTCGCGATGACCACCGTCGTGCGCGCCCTCATCGGCCCACCAGCTCACCGACCAGATCGGCCAACGCGGATTCCGGCGCCGGTGCCCGTGCGGCCGCGCGGGCCCGGCCGGCACTCGAGAGGCACCAGGCCAGCCGGTCGTCCAGCAGCGTCCGGTCCCCCGCGTCCGCGGCGGCGGCGACGGGCCAGCCCAGAGCCCGGCCCTGCGCGGTGACCTTGCCGCCATCCGCCACGGGGTCGACCGCGACGACCGGCACCCCCGCCTTGCGGGCCAGGACCAGGCCGTGCAGCCGGGTCGTGACCACCGCGTCGACTCTGGACAGTGCGGCGACGAACTGGTCCGGCGTGGCGTTGCGCTGCCAGTCTTCGTGCGCGAGCCGCGAATCCAGCGGTACCCGCGCACAGTCCAGGCCGGCCAGCCAGGCCGTGAGGGCTTCGTGCACCTCGTCGTGGCGGCCCGCCGCACCGTACTCCGGTTGCCGCGGCGCGAGCACGACCCCGAGCACCGGCACCGCCGATGTGTCCGCGCTCAGGGACAAGTCCGGTGCGGCCGTCGCGGCGTCGTCGCGCGGCAGAATCCGGTGGAACCCGGTCACGGCCGCGTCGGCGGGATCGGGCACGGACACGCCGACCGCGATCCGGCGGCAGGCCGCGTACCGCTCGTGCAGTTCACGCAGCTGCGGCCCGTGCACCGGGCCGCAGGCGAACACCACGTGCGTGTAGTCACCGGGTGGGGCTTGGCCGAGGTGCAGCGTGCCCGGGCGGAACGCCGGGCTCCACGCGACGTCGTGGTCGATGCCCGCGGCCGAAAGCGCGGCTCCCGCCGCACGCAACCCCAGCACATCCCCCGCGGTCGCTTCTCCGTGCAGAAAACTGGCCCAGCCCGTGAGCAGAACTCGCATACCCCGCGGGTACCCGCCGACGATCACCTCACACGGTTTCGCGGGCCGTGGTGCCGGGTAGCCGCCACCGCATGACGACCAGGCGATTCACCCACGCGGTGGTGACCGGGGGCGCCGGCTTCGTCGGTGCCCACCTGTGCGGACAGCTGCTTTCCGAAGATCTCGGAGTGACCGCCGTGGACAACCTCGCGACGGCGTCGCCCACGGCACTCGACGGCCTGCGGGGTCACGACCGCTTCCGGTTCCTGCGCCACGACGTCACCGAGCCGATCCCGCTCGACGACCCGGTGGACGTCGTGTTCCACCTGGCGTCCGCGGCCTCGCCGCGCGACTACCTCGCGCTGCCGATCGAAACCCTGCGCGCCGGCGCCCACGGCACGGAACACGCGCTCGACCTCGCCCGCCGGCACCGCGCCCGCTTCGTGCTGGCCTCCACCAGCGAGGTCTACGGCGACCCGCTCGAACACCCGCAGCACGAGGGATACTGGGGCAACGTCAACCCGATCGGGCCGCGCAGCGTTTACGACGAAGCCAAGCGCTACGCCGAAGCACTCACCGCCGCCTATCGCCGCGAGCACGGTGTCGACACGGGCATCGCGCGGATTTTCAACACCTACGGGCCGGGCATGCGCGTGAACGACGGTCGCATGATCCCCGCGTTCTTCACCCAGGCGCTGGCCGGTGAGCCGCTCACGGTCACCGGGACCGGCGAGCAGACGCGCTCGATCTGCTTCGTCGAGGACACCGTCCGCGGGCTCGTCGCGCTCGCGCGCTCGGACCATCCCGGGCCGGTCAACCTCGGCAACCCCACCGAGCTGACCGTCCGTGAAATCGCCGAGCACGTGCGGGAGATCACCGGCTCCGGCTCCGCCGTCGAACGCATCGCCGCCGTCGTCGACGATCCGCGGCGACGCTGTCCGGACATCTCGCTCGCGCGCGAAGTCCTGTCGTGGAAACCGAAGATCGACGCCGACGACGGCCTGCGCCGGACCGCGGCCTGGTTCCGCGAGAACCGCTGCGCTCAGTAGCGACGTCCAGGGGTTTTCCCGTGATTCGTTTATCACCGACTTCGCCGGGTAGCGCTACGGACGAACGCAGGTCCCGGAAAAGGGGCCACCCGGACGCCAGAGGCAGGTCGATGCGCACACTCGGGATCAACGCCGTTTTCCACGATCCGGCCGCCGCGCTGGTCGTGGATGGTGAGATCATCGCCGCGGCGGAGGAAGAACGCTTCAGCCGCCGCAAACACGGCAAGCAGGCCGTGCCGTTCTCCACCTGGGAGCAACCCGCCCAGTCCGCGGTGTGGTGCCTCGAGCAGGCCGGCCTGGCCCCCGAGGATCTCGACGCCGTCGGCTACTCCTACGACCCCGCGCTCGTCGAACCCGGACTGCCCGGGCACGACCCCAGCGGTGAGAAGCTGCGCACCGAGTTCGCCGAGCGGGCCCCGAAATTCCTCGCCGCGGCGCTGCCCGGGCTGGATCCCGGGATCGTGCGGTTCGTGCGCCACCACGTCGCCCACGCCGCCTCGGCCGCGCTCGCCGCGCCGTTCGGCGACTGCGCGGTGCTGGTCGCCGACGGCCGCGGCGAGAGCACGTCGGCCCTGGCCGGCGAGTACCGGGCCGGACGGTTCAAGGAGCTGGCCGCACAACGGCTTCCGCACTCGCTGGGCCTACTCTACGAAGATCTCACCGAGCACCTCGGGTTCGCCCGCTCCAGCGACGAGTACAAGGTGATGGCGCTGGCGTCCTACGGCACCCCCGAGCACCTCGAAGCCTTGCGGGAGCAGGTGCACGCGACCGGCGACGGCGGGTTCCGCGCCGCCGGCGTCGACCTCGCGCGGTTCGCGCCGCGGCGCGGTGCCGGCGAAGAACCGACCCGCCGCCACGCCGATCTGGCCGCGAGTGTCCAAAGTGTCCTGGAGGAGGTGCTGCTCGACCTGGCCGGCTGGCTGCACGAGCGCACCGGTCAGCGTGATCTCGCGCTGGCGGGCGGGATCGCGCTCAACTGCGTCGCCAACACCCGCCTGTACGCCGAAGGCCCGTTCGAGCGCGTTTGGGTGCAGCCCGCCGCGGGTGACGCGGGTACCGCGCTCGGCGCGGCGCTGCACCTCGCCGCCGAAGCGGGTGAACTCGGTTCGCCGATGGCCGGGGCCGCCCTTGGCCGCGGCTGGACCGACGACGAGCTGGAAGCCGTGCTGCGCCGGGCAAAACTACCGTACGAACGGCCCGCGGACCTCGCGGAGACGGTCGCCGAAGCGCTGGCGAACGACGAGGTGGTCGCGTGGTTCCAGGGCCGCGCGGAGTTCGGCCCGCGCGCCCTCGGCCACCGCTCCCTACTGGCCCACCCCGGCCGGTCGGCCAATCTCGAACGGCTCAACGACGTCAAGGGCCGCGAGCAGTTCCGCCCGGTGGCACCGATGGTCCGCGCCGAACGCGCCGGCGAGATCTTCTCACGTGGACCTCTGCCCAGCCCCTACATGCTCTTCGTCCACGACGTCGCGCCGCGGTGGCGCGACCGCATCCCGGCCGTCACCCACGTGGACGGCACAGCCCGCGTGCAGACCGTCGACGACCACGAAAACCCCGTGCTCGCCAGGATGCTCGCGGAGTTCGACCGCCGGACCGGGTTGCCGGTCGTGATCAACACGAGCCTCAACACCGCGGGCCGGCCGATGGTCGACTCCCCGCGCGACGCGCTCGAATGCTTCGGCTCCGCGCCGATCGACCTGCTCGCGCTGGGGCCGTTCGTGCTCCGGCGCTCCGTCCGCACCGGCGCGGGGACGCCGGAGGAGAAGGAGGTGCCTTGATGCAGGACCATTTCGCCGCGCTGCGGGCAGCCGCTTCGCGAACCAGCCGATCCGCCCCCACGATCGCCGCGTGGGGACGCCACCTCGCGTCCGTGTTCGAAGCCGGCGGCCGTCTGCTCGCCTGCGGCAACGGTGGCAGCGCGGCCGAGGCCCAGCACCTGACCGGCGAGCTCGTCGGCCGCTTCCGGGCCGAACGCCGGCCGCTCTCGGCGATCGCGCTGCACGCGGACACCTCCGCGACCACCGCCATCGTCAACGACTACGGCGACCACGAGGTCTTCGCCCGCCAGGTGCACGCCCACGGCCGTCCGGGCGACGTGCTGGTCTGCCTGTCCACGAGCGGTACCAGCCAGAACGTCGTCGCCGCGGCGAAGGCCGCACACGAGCGGGGGGTCACCACGTGGGCGCTGACCGGACCCGCGCCCAATCCGCTCGCGGCGCTCTGCGACGACGCCGTGACCGTGGAGGCGCCGTCCGTCGCCACCGTGCAGGAGCTGCACCTCGCCCTCGTGCACGCCCTGTGCGAGGAACTGGATCGAGCCCTCGGGGTCGCCACGTGAAGCCGCTGGTCGTGCTCGGTGACACGCTGCTCGACGTCGACGCCGAAGGCACCGCCGAGCGGCTGTGCCCGGAGGCGCCCGTGCCGGTCGTGGACCTGACCTCGCGCCGGCGCCGCCCGGGCGGAGCGGGGCTCGCCGCGCTGCTGGCCGCGCGCTCGGCGGCCGAGGTCGTGCTCGTCACGCCGCTCGGCGACGACGAAGCCGGCCACGCGCTCACCGGGCTGCTGGAACCGGACGTCACCGTGCGGCCCCTGCCCCTGCGCGGAGCCACCGTGACCAAGACACGGGTGCGGGCGGGCGGACAGTCGTTGCTGCGCCTGGATTCCGGTGACGGGACCGCCACGGGCGACCCAGTGCCCGGCCAGGTCCGCGAAGTCCTCGCCGAGGCGGGCGCGGTGCTCGTGGCGGACTACGGCCGCGGCCTCACCCGCAACCCGCACGTCCGCAAGCTGCTGCGCGACCTCGCCCGGCAGGTGCCGGTGGTGTGGGACCCGCACCCGCGCGGCACGGACCCGGTTCGCCACGCCCGGCTCGTCACCCCGAACCTGGCCGAAGCCCGCACCACGCTGCCCGGCCACGACGATCCGGCCGAGCTGGCGAAACTGCTGCGCAGCCACTGGCACGCCGACGCCGTTGCGGTCACCACGGGCGCCCGCGGCGCGGTGCTGGCCGACGGGTTCGGCGCGAGCCCGGTGCCGATCCCCGCCTCCGCGCGCACGCCGGGGCACGCCGCGCCCGACACCTGCGGCGCCGGCGACCGGTTCGCCGCGGCCGCCACGGCGGCACTGCTCACCGGCACGGACACCGCGAAGGCGGTGGCGACGGCCGTCGAGGCGGCGGCCCGGTTCGTCGCCGACGGCGGGGCGACCGCACTGTCCACTCAGGACGGCCCGGTTCCCGATCCCCAGCCGGCGACCGACGCGTTCGGGCTCGCGCAGCGGGTCCACGCCGGCGGCGGCCGGCTGGTCGCCACCGGCGGGTGCTTCGACCTGCTGCACCCCGGGCACGTCAGCCTGCTGCGGCAGGCGCGCGCCCTCGGCGACGCCCTCGTGGTCTGCCTCAACTCCGACTCGTCCGTCCGTGGCCTCAAGGGACCCGGCCGGCCGCTCGTGCGCGCCCGCGACCGGGCGCGGCTGCTCGCGGCACTGTCCTTCGTGGACGCCGTGGCCGTGTTCGACGAACCCGCGCCGACCGCCGTGCTGGAGCGGCTGCGCCCCCACGTCTGGGTCAAGGGCGGCGACTACCTCCACGCAGACCTGCCCGAGCGCGAAGCCGTGGAACGCCACGGCGGTGAAATCGTGCTCGTGCCGACCGTTCCGGGCTACTCGACGTCGCGGCTCGTGGCCGCGGCGGCCGGTGCCTGATCCGAGAACCGACTCGCGAAGGAGACCGATGCGACCCCTCGGCAACATCCTGATCACCGGCGGTGCCTCCGGCCTCGGCGCGGCGACCGTCGACGCCGTGCGCAAGGCCGGCGGCACCCCGTACGTCCTCGACCGCGTCCGCCCCGAGGACCCGGCCGAGTACGTCGAAGCCGACCTCACCGACACCGTCGCGACCGAGCGGGCCGTGCGGGAGCTGGCCGAGCGCGCCGGCGGGCTCGACGGTGTGTTCACCGCCGCCGGCACCGACGCGTGCGGCCCGCTCTCCGCGGTGTCCACCGAGAACTGGGAGCGGGTCGTGAAGGTCAACCTGCTGGGGACCGCCGCGGTGGTCCGCGCCGCCCTGCCGTACCTGGAGCGTTCGGGCGGCACCGTCGTCACCTGCGCTTCGACGCTCGGGATCAAGGCCGTGAGCGACGCGACCGCCTACTGCGCCTCGAAGTTCGGCGTCGTCGGCTTCACGCGGGCACTGGCGGCGGAGCTGGCCGGGCGCGTCGGCGTGACCCTGCTGATCCCCGGCGGGATGTGGACGCACTTCTTCGACGACCGAACCGACCAGTACAAGCCGCCGCCGGACGCGAAGCTCAACGAACCGGAGCACACGGCGAGCACGGTCGTCTTCGCGCTGCAGCAGCCGCCGGGTTCGGAGGTCCGGGAGCTGGTCGTGTGTGCCTCGGAGGAGGGGTCGTGGCCGTGAGCGCGGCGATCCTCGTCCTGCGGGCGCTCGGGATCGGAGACCTGCTCACCGCGGTGCCCGCCCTGCGCGCGTTGCGCGAAGCGTTCCCCGACGAGCGCCTCGTGCTCGCCGCGCCGCGCGAGCTGCAGGACCTCGCCGAGCTCGTCGACGCCGTCGACGAGCTCCTGCCCACCGCCGGGCTAGGCGAGCTCGCGCGGCCGGGTCCGCCGCCGAAGCTCGCGGTCAACCTGCACGGCAGCGGGCCGGAAAGCATCCGCGACCTGCGCGCCCTCGACCCGGGTGAGCTGCTCACGCACCACCACCCGGACTTCCCCGACGTTCCCGGGCTCGACTGGCGCGCCGACATCCACGAGGTCGACCGCTGGTGCCGGCTCGTGGAGTACGCGCACCTCGACGCCGACCGCACCGCCCTGCGGCTGCCGGCCCCGCCCGGTCCGAGCCCCGCACCACGCGCGATCGTCGTGCACCCCGGCGCGGCGTTCGCGGCCCGGCGCTGGCCACCCGGCCGGTTCGCCGCCGTGGCCCGCGAGCTCGCCCGTGACGGCCACCGCGTCGTGATCACGGGCAGCGCGGCCGAGCGCGAGCTGGCACTGGGCGTTGCCGAGGGAGCAGGTCTGCCCGAGGACGCGGTGCTCGCCGGACGCACCGGGCTCGCGGAGCTGGCGTCCCTGATCGCCGACGCGGAGCTGGTGCTCTGCGGGGACACCGGCGTCGGGCACCTCGCGACAGCGTTCGGCACGCCGTCGGTACTGCTGTTCGGACCCACCCCACCGCGGTTGTGGGGTCCGCCCGGCGAAGCTCGCCAGCACGTCGTGCTGTGGGCCGGTGATGTCGGCGATCCGCACGGCGAACGGCCCGACGGCGGGCTGCTGCTGCTCGGTGAAGAGCGCGTGCTCGCCGCCGCACGGGCCGCGCTGGAAACGCCGGTGCCGCATGGCTGAGCACATCGGCGTCGTCGGCGCCGGGTACGTCGGGCTGACGAGCGCCGCGTGTTTCGCCCGGCTGGGCCACCAGGTCACGTGCGTGGACACCGATGCGTCCAAAGTGAACTCACTGCTGCGCGGTGAGGTCACTCTCGCCGAGCCCGGCCTGACCGAACTCGTCGCCGGCGGACTCGCCGACGGCACCCTCGTCTTCACCACCGCGCAAGCGGAGCTGCACGGCGCCGACCTCGTTTTCTTGTGCCTGCCCACCCCGCCCGACGAGGACGGCCGGCCCGATCTCGATGTGCTGGAACAGGTCGTGACGCAACTCGGGCGGCTGCTGCGGCCGGGCTGCGTCGTCGTCACGAAATCGACCGTGCCCGTCGGCACCGCCGCACGCCTGCCGCGGCTGCTGGGCCGTGCGGACCTGCCGGTCGTGAGCAACCCGGAGTTCCTGCGCGAAGGCCACTCGGTCGAGGACTTCCTGCACCCCGACCGGGTCGTGATCGGCACGGAACCACCGGGGTCTCCGGCAGCGGACCGGGTCGAGAAGCTCTACGAGCCGACCGGTGCCCCGGTGGTCCGGACCGACAGCGCCAGCGCGGAGCTCGCGAAGTACGCCAGCAACGCTTTCCTGGCGGTGAAGCTCTCCTACGTGAACGTGCTGGCGGAGCTGTGCGAGCGGTTCGGCGCCGACGTCGGCGAGGTCGCCCGCACGATGGGTCTCGACACGCGCATCGGCCCGCGGTTCCTGGCCCCCGGCCCCGGCTGGGGCGGCTCGTGCCTGCCCAAGGACACCTCGGCGCTGCTGCACGCGGCCGACGCGGCGGGCGTCGACTTCGGCATCCTGCGCGACGCCATCCGCGTGAACGCCCGCCAGCGCGCTCGCACGGTGCGGACCGTGCGGGAGGCCGTGACCGGTTCGCCGTCCGGACCGCTGACGGGCGCGCGGATCGGCCTGCTGGGTCTGGCGTTCAAAGCGGGCACCGGCGACCTGCGCGACTCGCCGGCACTGGCGATCGCCACCGAGCTGGCCCGCCACGGTGCCGAGCTGACCGCGCACGACCCGGCGGTCGAAGCCGTGCCCGGGCTCGACGCGGTGCAGGTCGTCGACGATCCGTACCTCGTGGCGAAGGACGCCGCCGCGCTGGTCGTGCTCACCGAGTGGCCGCAGTTCCGCGACCTCGACTGGGCCCGCCTCGCCGCGGCGACGGCCCGACCGGTGATCGTCGACACCCGCAACCTCCTCGACGCCGACCTGCTCACCGCTGCCGGGTTCAGCCGGTTCGGGGTCGGCCGGCCACACGACGGTGTTCGTCCGTTCGAGTGACATCGGGTGGTTTCCCGAGTGTGGTCCGGGCCGGGGGGTACGCGGTCCGGACCACTCACCCCCGAGGGAGATCCCGTGTCGAACCGAATGCTGATCAGCCAGGACAGCCAGCCGATCCCGTGTGAGAACTGCGGCCAGCCGACGTTGCACGTCGCCCGGCTCGTGTCGGGCGAGGGCGCTCTGCTGGGCCAGACGATGGTGTGCACCGAATGCCGGCGCCGCCGGACGGAGACGGCCTGAGCGCCGACGGGCAGCGCGGCGACCGTCCACGAAGGACAGTCGCCGCGCTCCGGAGCCACTGGTCGGGCAACGCCGCCGGTCAGGGCCCGGGTGGCGCCCAGTGCACCAGCTTGGTCTGCGTCATCTCGTCGAGCAGCTCCGGTCCGTAGCCGTAGCCGTTCCCGCTGCGCCGCCTCGGGTGCGCGGCTCCGCCCGGGGCGCCACCGAACACGGCGTTGATCTTCACCGTGCCCGCGGGCAGTTCACGCCAGGCGTGCTGGGCGTGGGCCATCGACGCGGTGAGCACGGTCGCCGCGAGCCCGTAGTCGCTGCGCGCGGCTTCGGCGAGCCCGTCTTCGAAACTCGGGACGACCCGCACCGGCGCGACCGGACCGAACGTCTCCTCGGCCATCACGCGCAGGTCCGCCGCGCAATCCGTGAGCACGGTGGCCGGGTAATGAGCACCCGGCCCCGCCGGCACCACTCCCCCGGTCAGGGCCCGTGCGCCACGCGCCAGCGCTTCCTCGACGTGCGAGTGCACGTGCTCGCGGTGGCGAACGTCGACCAGGGGCGCGAGGGTGCGTGCCTCGGCTTGCTTCACCAGCGCGGCCAGGAACGGTTCGGCGACGGCCTGGTGGACGTAGACCCGTTCCACGGCCACGCAGATCTGCCCGGAGTTGGCGAACGCGCCGAGCGCGACCTGTTCCGCCGCCCACTCCGGATCCACGTCCTCGTCGATCACCACCGGGTCGTTGCCCCCGTTCTCCAGCAGCGTTTTGGCGCCGGTGGCCGCCGCGCTCGCCGCGATCGACCGGCCGGTCGTCGTGCTGCCGACGTGCGCGATCACGTCGACGTCGTCGCGCATGGCCAGCAACGCCCCCACTCCGCCGTCACCTTGCAACGTCTGGAAAACCCCGGCCGGCAGGACTCCCGTGAGCACGTCGCCGAGCAGCGCACCGGTGTGCGGCGCCCGCTCGCTCGGCTTGTGCACCACGGTGTTGCCGGTCACCAGGGCCGCCCCGATCAGCCCGCACGCGACGGCGATCGGGTCGTTCCACGGGGTCAGCGCGACGACGACTCCGCGGGCTTCGGGGACCATCAGGTCCGTCGCACCGAAGTCGCCGAGCAGGCTGCGGCCGCGGTGCACCGGCCCGAGCTCCGCGTACTGGTCGAGGGTGCCGGCGCCGGCGAGCACGCCCTCGGCGGCTTCGTCGGACGGCCGGCCCGTCTCGGCTTCGTTGCGCGCGGCGAATTCGTCCACGTGCGTCCGCAGCCGCGCTGCCGCGGCGTGCAGCAGTTCGCCGCGCTCGGCCGCCGGCGTGCGTGACCAGCCGGGCCACGTGCGGTTCGCCAGCGCCAGCGCGGCGTCGATCTCGTCTTCGCCCGCGGCGGGCACCTCGCCCACCACGCTCCCGTCGGCCGGGTTCCGGATCTCGATCGTCATCCGCACCTCCTTTTCCCGCCCTCCGGTTACCCGCGCGCGACGGTTCGACACCCGTTTCCCCGGCGCCGTACCGGGTAGCCCGCTGCGGTGACTTCCTCGCCCGATTACACCGTGGTCATCCCCACGACGGGCCGCGACACCCTGCGGCCGCTGCTGGAAACCCTGCTCGCCGGGCGAGGGCCGCGCCCGGCCGAGATCCTCGTCGTCGACGACCGGCCGGGCGGTGCCGACCTCGCCGACCTCGCCGTCCCCGACGGGGTCCACGTCCTGCGCTCGGGCGGACGCGGACCGGCGGCCGCCCGCAACCTCGGCTGGCGCAGTGCGGCGAGCGAGTGGATCGCCTTCGTCGACGACGACGTCGTGCTCGCGCCTGACTGGCCGAGCCGGCTGGCCGACGACCTCGCCGGGCTGCCGCCGGACGTCGCCGCGTCCCAGGCCCGCATCACCGTGCCGCTGCCCGCGGACCGGCGCCCGACCGACGACGAGCGCGGCACCGCCGGACTCGAGCACGCGTTGTGGATCACCGCCGACATGGCCTACCGGCGCGGGGTGCTGGAGGCGGTCGGCGGGTTCGACGAACGGTTTCCGCGCGCGTACCGCGAGGACTCCGACCTCGCCCTGCGGGTCACGCTCGCGGGCCACCGCATCGAACACGGGCGGCGGCTCACCACGCACCCCGCTCGCACCGCGGGCTTCTTCGCCAGCGTGAAAGCCCAGCGGGGCAACGCCGACAACGCGCTGATGCGGGCCAAGCACGGTGCGCTGTGGCGTCAGCGCACCGCGGCGGGGCGCGGCCGCCTCGGTGAGCACGCGGTGTCCACGGTGGCCGGTCTGGCCGCACTCGGCTTCGCCCTGACCGGGCGGCGGGCCCGGGCCGCGTTCGCCGGCGCGGTGTGGGCGGGACTGACCGCGGAGTTCGCCGCGCGCCGGGTGTCGGCGGGTCCGCTCCGGGCCGGCGAAGTGGCGCGGATGGTCGTGACCAGCGTGCTCATCCCGCCGGTCGCCTGCTACCACCGGGTGCGCGGAGAAATCGTCGCCCGTCGGCCCCGGCCGCCGGTCGCGGTGCTGTTCGACCGCGACGACACGCTGATCACCGACGTCCCTTATCTCGACGATCCCGCGGGCGTAGAACCGGTGCCCGGAGCCGTCGAGGTGGTCCGACGGCTGCGGCGCCAGGGTGTGCCGGTCGGGATCGTGAGCAACCAGTCGGGTGTCGCGAAAGGACTGATCACGCACGAACGGCTGGCGGCGGTGAACGCGCGGGTCGAGGAACTGCTGGGGCCGTTCGGCACCTGGCAGGTGTGCGTGCACGACGACGGCGACGCCTGCGCCTGCCGCAAACCCGCGCCCGGTCTGGTGCTGCGGGCCGCGGCCGAGCTCGGGGTCGGCCCGGCGTCGTGCGTGGTCATCGGCGACACCGGCGCCGACGTCCGCGCCGCCCTCGCGGCCGGGGCGCGTGCCGTCCTCGTACCGACGGCCCGCACCCTCGACGCCGAGGTGGCGCACGCCCGCCGGCACGCCGCCGTTGCCAACGACCTCACCGCGGCGCTGCGGCTGGCCGGGGTCGTCTCGTGACCCACGTGCTCGTCGCCCGGCAGGACAACCTGGGCGACGTCCTGCTCGCCGGCCCGTGCGTCCGGGCGGTCGCCGCCCGAGCTTCGCGGGTCACGCTCCTGACCGGCCCGAACGGGCGCGCGGCGGGCGAACTGCTGCCCGGCGTCGACGACCACCTCACCTGGCGAGCGCCGTGGATCGACCCGGAACCACCGCCCACGACGGCCACGGACACCGGCGCGTTCGTCGAGGAGGTTCGAGCGCGGGCGCCGGAGCGGGCGCTGATCCTGACCTCGTTCCACCAGTCACCGTTGCCGCTCGCGCTGTTGCTGCGGCAGGCCGGGGTCCCGTGGATCGGCGCGATTTCCGACGACTACCCGGGCAGCCTGCTCGACCTGCGCCACCGCGTCGACGGTGACCCGCCGGAAGCCGTGCGCATGCTCTCGCTCGCGCAAGCGGCCGGGTTCCGGCTGCCCGACGGGGATCACGGCGGGCTGGCGGTGCGCCGGCCGCTCCCGGAAACCGCCTGCCTGACGGGCGGTGGCCCCTACGTGGTGGTCCACCCCGGCGCTTCGGTGCCGGCGCGCCGTCCGTCGGCCGAGTGGAGCCACGGCCTCGTGCGCGCTCTGACCGCGCGGGGTCACCGCGTGGTCGTCACCGGCACCGAAAAAGACCTGACCCGGCAGGTGGCCGGGTGCTCGGCCGTGGACCTCGGCGGCCGCACGCGCCTGCCCGAACTGGCCTCGGTGCTGACCGGCGCGCGGGTCGTGATCGCGCCCAACACCGGAGCCGCGCACCTCGCGGCCGCGGCCGGAACGCCGGTCGTGTCGCTGTTCGCACCCGTGGTGCCGGCCGCGCGGTGGGCCCCGTTCGGCGTGCCGGCCGCGCTGCTCGGCGACCAGCACGCGCCGTGCCGCGACAGCCGCGCGCGCACCTGCCCGGTGCCCGGCCACCCTTGTCTGAACCACATCGACCCGGCGGAGGTCTGCCGCGTCGTCGCCGACCTCGCCGGGCCGGTTTCCCCCGCGGATCACCGGGTAACCGCCGCCGAGTGACCCGAGCAGGGAGGGCTCGCTCGGCCACCGCGTCGTGTCGCCGGATCACGACCCGCTCGAATCCATCCGTCGACCCAGGGAGGCGTCATGCCGGACGACCGGCGCGTGTTGCGGGACCTCGAAGCCGACTTGCTGCCGATGTCGTTCGCCACGCGGGCGTTCGCCGTCCGGGCCGCGGCCGAGCGCGTGCCCTGGCTCGCCGTGCTGGTGTTCGCGGACGTCACCGCCGTGCTCGCGTTCGCGACCGGCGTGTTCGCCGGCAACGGCGGGCTGGGGTTCGCGAGCTTCCTCGCCGGCTGCGCCCTCGTGCTGCTGCACACGGTACGGATGAAGCGATGACGGCTTGTTTATCACTCGCCCGGCGCGGTAACCGGAGGAACCGGACCTCAGCAGACGGAAGGTGATCCCCATGACCGCACCCGGACCCGAGCCGGACGAAGTCCCCGGCCTGGAGCCGGGAGGCTCGGTGCCGCCGGGCGACACGCCGCCCGACGCCGGCCAGACCTCGGGCCTGTCCCACCCTCAACCCATGCCCTCACGCAAGGGCCCCGTCGCCTGGCTCGTCGTCGTGGCGATCCTGGTGCTCGCGGTCGCGGCGTTTTTCGTCCTGCGCGGACTCGGTGCCGGTTGAGCGGAAGGGAAGGGCCTGACTCCGGCCCTCCCCTTCCCGGCTCTTCCCGCTCAGGCTTCCGCGTCGAACTCGAACCGCAGGCCATCGACGCAGCGCTGGTACTTCTGCTCCATCTCCTGCTCGCTGTCCGCGCCGATGAGGAACTGCGCGAGCTCGTAGGAGTAGCTGTCCTGCTCGGGCAGGTCCGAGAGCCGCTGACCCTCTCGCGGCGAGAGGCTGACCCGGACGCCCCCGATCTCGTCCTGGAGCGCGGTGACCTCCTCGGTCGTCGGCACCCGCGTCACCACGGCGTCGCCGGAGAAGCGGCGCAGGTACCAGCGGCCGGCGATGCGGTGCGGGCCGGCGCCCGTGCGGTGGCGTGGGGCCCGGCCGAGCCCGAGGCGGACCATGAGGTCGTGGTTGGCGAGGCCGTCGACGAGCTCGAACAGCTCCGCGTGCGACTGCGAGTGCCGTGGGTTGATCTCCAGCAGGCACACCTGCCCCGAGCGCGGGTCGCAGAAGAACTCGATGCTGAAGGTGCCGTTGTCGAAGCCGATGCGGTTCATCACGCGCTCGGCGACGTCCGCCATGCGCCGCTGCACCTCGACCGGCAGCTGCGAGGGGTACTGGTGGCGCAGGAACGACGGGCTGTCCGGGTAGTCGATCGAGTCCAGCGCCGCGTACACGGTCACTTCGCCCTGGTGCACGTATCCCTCGACGGCCGCCTGCACTCCGTGCAGCTCTTCCTCCGCCAGGCACGCCGCCCCGCCGACCTTCGCGATCTCGCGGGGCAACTCGACCTTCCCGAGCACCTCGTCGAACGGGTCACCGACCCGGCCCACCCCTTCGCGGATCTTCGTGACCGCGGCGGCGAACTCGTCGTCGTCCGTCACGTGGAAGGCGAGTTCGGAGGAGAACGCCTTCACCGGCTTCAGCCACAGCGGGCAGGACACACCCTCGGGCACCTTCGGCTCGGCGTCGTCGAGGTCGACGATCCCGAAGTTCGGCAGTTCGTCGATCACCTCGCGCTGTTCCAGGCGGCTCCAGTACTTGTGTTCGCATTTCAGGATCGCTTCCAGCGGCACGTGCGGGAGGCCGTGGCGCTCGCACAGCAGCGGGACGAGCGAGGCGGCCGGGAAGTCCCAGAAGCTCACGATCGCGTCGATCGGGCCGGCAAAGGTGTCGAGTGTGGCCGTCGCCTGATCGAGCAGCGCGCCGAAGTCGATGTCGCCGTGCTGCAGCTCATCGGGAGTGAGCAGGCCGTGGAAGGTGTACTGCTCGGCGTCGGGCAGCCGTCTCAACACCCGCGCGTTGTCCTCGTCCAGGCCGACCACGAAAATGTTGGCCGTCATCGGTTCGCGGCTCTCCTGTCAGGTAGAGGTGGTTCGTACCCTTGCGGATTCCCTTTCACCACAAAGGCAAACGCGTCAGAGCAGGTCCCGCGGCACGGTGCGGTGCCAGTTGCGGGAGACGATCCGGCGGTCGCCGTGGTAGGCGTCGAGGCGTGCGTCGACAACGAACTCCTCGGGTGTGCAGGACACGCGCGTGCTCGTCTCGCTGCGGGCCGACCAGTCGCCGCGCTCGAAGGTGACGATCCACTCGGTCTCCGCGACGGGCGAGCAGAAGTCGTCGGCGACCCACGTGTAGCGCTCGTGCACGTCGCGGGTCACGGTGAGGTCGATGTCGTCGTAGCGCACCGCGCCGGAGTTCTTCACGATGTCCAGCGCGCAGTGGTAGGCCACCAGGTCGCGCGAGACCTCCCAGCGCTGCTCGGGCGGCGTCAGCTGCGTGGTGGCCAGCGGCGGCGTGCCTTCCGGTTCGCCAAAAGGGTTCTCGGACACCTCGTCGGGCTCCGAGAGCGGGCGCACCGGCAGCACGAGCGAGCTTCGTCCGGTGTGGACGGACAAAGTGACCGGTTCCGGTGGTGGCCAGGCGAGCGGCCAATACGATGTGGACAGTGACAGCCGGATGCGGTGCCCGGCGGGAAAAGCCTGCGCCACCCCGTTGAGCTCGAACTCGACCTCGCACACCTGCCCCGGTTCCATCGGTTTCGGTTCCTCGTGGTCGTCGCGGTGGGTCAGGTTGAGCAGCCCGTACGTCACGCGGGTGGCGCGACCGTCGGGTGCCACGTCGGACAGTCGTGCCGCGACCATCGCCACGGGACGGTCGGCCGAGACCGCGAGCCGCACCCGGGGCGCGCCGAGGATCTCGCAGCGTTCGGTGAGCACGTCGGTGTCGAAGACGAGGGAGCCGCCGTCCTCCTCGCGCTGGTCGTACGGCAGGTCGGGCGGGGCGCTGTAGGAAGCCCACTTGCCGGCGAACTGCCCGACCGACAGCGGCGAAGACACCTCGAGCACTTCCCGCGGCACCTGCTCCTGCGGCCGCGCGATGCGGTGCGCCGCCAGCGGGTGCTCTGAAGGCCGCACGTGGGGTGAGGGCCAGTGCGACTCGCCGACCCACCGGCCGGGCCGGTCCTCGTACGAGGTGGACGGCGGCACGCTCTCCTGCAACCAGGTCCGCACCATCGGCCCGTCCAGCGCGCCGTTGTCCGCGTCCTTGAGCCAGTGGTCCCACCACCGCACGACTTCCTGCAGGTACCCGATCGCCGGGCCGGGCTCGCCCAGGTGCGGGTACTTGTGCGACCACGGCCCGATGAGCCCGCGCCGCGGCACGTCGAGGTGGGCCATCAGGCGCGCGACGGCGTTGGAGTAGCCGTCGGCCCAGCCGCTGGAAGCGAGCACGGGCACCTGCACGTCGCTGTAGTTCTCCGAGACCGACGCGTGGCGCCAGTAGTCGTCGCGGCGCTGGTGGCGCAGCCACTGCTCGGCCCACAGGCTGCAGCCTTCGAGCCGTTCGCGCCACAGCTCCAGCCACCGGTCTCCCACCACCGCGGGGTCGGGCGGGAGCGTGGCGTCGGAGAACATCGTGCCGGATTCGGCGACGTTGTCCGAGAGCAGGCAGCCGCCCATGTAGTGCATGTCGTCGGCGAAGCGGTCGTCGGTGAACGAGGAGATCACGATGGCCCGCAGGCTCGGCGGTTTGCGCGCGGCCACCTGCAGCGCGGCGAACCCGCCCCACGAGATCCCCATCATGCCCGTGACGCCGCTGCACCAGGGCTGGTCCGCCAGCCACGCCAGCACGTCCTCGGCGTCCCGCTGCTCCGACTCGAGGTACTCGTCGGCCAGCACGCCTTCCGACTCGCCGGTGCCGCGGATGTCCACGCGCACGCAGGCGTAGCCGTGCCCGGCCAGGTAGGGGTGGTGGACGGAGTCGCGCACCGAGGTCAGGTCGCGCTGGCGGTACGGGATGTATTCGAGGATCCCCGGCACCGGCAGGGACTCCGACCCGGCGGGCCGCCACACGCGGGCCGACAGGTGGAGTCCGTCGGACACGGGGATGCGGACGTTCTCGTCCTCGATGATCTCGTACGGCAGCGATGCGAGAGCTCGGGTGACCATGGATCTTCGCGTACCCGCGGGCGCCACGCCGAAAACGCGATCACCGGCCCGGCGCGAAACTCCCGTGCCGGCGCCGGAGGAAGACCGTCACCGAGATGGCGCTGAAGATCGCCAGCAGGACACCGACCACGAGGGCGTTGGTCCGCAGCGCGTCACGGTGTCCCTCACCCGGATAACCGAACGCGAACGGCGAGACGATCAGCCAGCACGCGATCGCGAAGTTCACCACGCCGAGCAAACCCAGCCGGCCGGGCAACGCGAACCGGACGGCCGCCACCACCACGACCACCACCCCGCACAGCAGCGTGTTCCAGAACCCCGCGCCGGCCGCCAGGGTGTACGCCCACGTGAACACACAAGCGGCGATCACGAGCCACACCCCGGCCAGCCCTTCGGCCGCGAGCGGCAGCCGGCTTTCGCGCAGCTTGCGGTCACCGGGGTCGAGCGTCCTGTTCATCGGTCACTCCTTTCGGGTCAGCGGAGGCGTACCCACGCCGAGGCCGGGCAATCCCGGCCGGTCCGCGGGCGGGGCCGCCCGCGTCCGGGGTCAACCGCGCCGCCGCAGCGTGCCGGGCACCACCGCCCACGCCACGACGAACAGCACGAGCACGAGCCCCGCGACGACCTCCATCGCGGTCGAGCCGTAGACCACCTTCGCGATCAACGCGACGGTCGCCGTGATCGCCAGCGCCAGGCACACCAGCCCCGCGACCACCAGCCGGTTGCCGACGGCAAGGATGTGCTCGCGCCGGCCCGTCCGGAACAGCAACCGGTGCCACGCGGCGGGAGCGGCCAGCAACGCCGTCGCCGCGACGGCGAGCAGGACCGCGCTCAGGTGCAGTGCTTTCTCGAAGCCGCTCGCCGCGCGGAACTGCGAAGTGAACACCACCGACAGCAGGAAGCCGAACAGGATCTGCACCCCGGCCTGCGCCACACGCAGCTCCTGCAGAAGCTCACCGACGTTGCGGCCGAGCTGTTGTTCGCGGCTCTCACCGGTGTGCTTCGCCGACCCGTCGGCCGGACCCGCCGTCCGGCGGTCGGCCTGGAACTCCGTCATCCGGCCCGGTTACCCGATCCGCGCGCAGGGTAACCCGGCCACGACCGCCGCGGCCGGGCCGGCCGCGCGCCACCGAGGAGGGACCGATGATCGAAGTGACCCGCGTGGTCGACGCGCCGCCGTCGGCGGTGTTCGCCGTGCTCGCCGACGGCTGGACCTACTCCGGCTGGGTCGTCGGCAGCGCGCACATCCGCGACGTCGACGCTCGGTGGCCCTCGGTCGGCGCAAAACTGCACCACAGCGTCGGCGCGTGGCCGCTGCAGCTCGAGGACACCACGGTGGTTCTCGCCGTCACGCCGGGCGAATCGCTGCGGATGGAGGCGCAGGGCTGGCCGCTGGGCACGGCGGAGGTCGAGGTGACCCTGACGCCCCACGGCGGCGGCACCCTCGTGCGCATGGGCGAACGCGCCCTGCGGGGACCGGGGAAATACCTACCCGAAGCCCTTCAGGCGGTGTTCCTGCGCCCGCGCAACCGCGAGTCGCTGGCTCGGCTGGCGGCGCTGGCGCAGGGGCGGGCACGCAAGACCGAGGCGTGAGTCCTGCGTGGACCGAGCCGGCCCGAGCTGGACCGTGCTCCTCAGCCGTACACCGCGCGATGGGCAGCCTTGATCAGCGCCGCGTACCCACCGCCGAAGATCCCGTTGCGGGCCAGAGCCGCGCGCGCGGCGTTCGCGCCGGGGCCGCCGTGCACCGCGCCCCCGGGGTGGGCCGACGCGCCGGCGAGGTAGAGGCGGTCCACGGGGGTGTCGGCACGGCCCAGACCGGGCACCGGACGGAAGAACAGCTGCTGGTGGATCGCCGTCGTACCCCCGTTGATGGCTCCGCCGACCAGGCTCAGGTCGTGGTCGGCCAGCTCCGCCGGCCCCTGGACGTAGCGCTCCACGACGAGCTCGCGGAAGCCCGGGGCCTGGCGTTCGATCGAGTCCTCGATCGCCTCCGCCCGCCGGGCCAGCGCCGACGGGGTCGCGACCGAGCCGCGGGGCACGTGCGTATAGGCCCACACCACTTCGGTCCCGGCGGGGGATCGGGTCGGGTCGGCCGTGGTCATCTGGCCCAGCAACAGGAACGGTCGCCGCGGAACACGGCCGCGGGCGAGCTCCGCACCGAACGCCGCCAGACCGTCCTCGTCGCAGCCCAAGTGGACAGTCCCGGCGCCCTTGGCCTCGGGCGCGGTCCACGGCACCGGACCGGACAGCGCCCAGTCGACCTTCACCGTCGCACTGTCCCATTCGAACCCGCGCAGATCCTCGATCAACCGGTCCGGCAGCCACTCCGGCGCGACCAGCTTGCCGTACAGGGCGGATGCCGGCACGTCGGCGAGCACCGCGCGCCGCGCGCGAACGGTCTGGCCATCGGCACACCGCACGCCCACCGCGCGCCCACCCGCCACGAGGACCTCGGTCACCTCGTGTCCACAGTGGACCGATCCGCGCGAGCCCAGGCGCTTCACCAACGCCGACACCAGCTCCCCCGCACCGCCTTCGGGCACCGGGAAGCCGACGTCCTGCGCGAGCATCGTCAGCAGCCACCCGAACACCGCGCTGCCGGCGTTGTCCACCGACAGGTCGCTGTGCGCGGCGTTGCCCGCCAGCAGCAACCGCGCTCCCGCCCCGGAAAACCGTTCCTCGGCGAATCGGCGCACCGGCAGCGTCAGCATCCGCGCCAGCCGCAGGGCCTCGGCGGTACCGGTGCGCCGCAGGAGCCGCGCGGCCGGGCGCACCGGCGGAAACGGGGTGAACAACGCGTCGAGCAGCCGATCCCGCAGGTGCTGCCACTGCGCGAACATCGCCTGCCACGCTTCGCCGTCGCCGGCGGCGAACCGGTCGACGGACGCCGCCGTGCGTTCGACGTCGCGGGACAGCACGGCGCAGCTGTTGTCCGGCAGCACGTGCGCCAGCACTTCGGGAGCGTGCCGCCAGCGCAGGCCGTGCTCCTCCAGGCCCAGCCCGCGCACGATCGGCGAGGCAGCCGACATGGGGAAGAACGCGCTGCACAGGTCGTTGCGGAAGCCCGGTGCGGTCACCTCCGCGGTGCGCACGGCCCCGCCCGGCGTGTCGGTGGCCTCCAGCACCAGGACGTCCCACCCGGCGTCGGCCAGCAGGTTCGCGGCGACCAGCCCGTTGTGCCCGGCCCCGACCACGATCGCGTCGACGGTCTCCACCACTCCCCCTTACGCCTGCGACTGGTGAGTCGGCCGCAACCGGCCGAGTGCGCGCACGCGCGACCGCAGCCCGGTCGCCGCGCCCGCCAGCGGCGGTGACGCCCCGGTCGCCTTGGCGCGCAGACCGTCGAGCAGCTCCGCGAGCGTGTCCGCGGTGCTGTGGCGCGGCGACCAGCCCAGCACCAGTTCCGCCCGAGTCGTGTCGATGAGCGCCGCCTGGTCGGCCAGTTCGAGCCACCCGGGGTGCAGCGGCTGGAGCCCGGCCGTCCACGCGAACCGGGCCACCCATCGCGCCACCGACTTGCGCAGGGGTACGCGCAGGCCACCGAAGAGCCGAGCCAGCGCGGTGGCGTCCAGTACGTCCGGCGCGGCCAGGTTGAACGGGCCGATCGCGCGCTGCTCGAGGATCAGCCGCAGGGCCGAAGCCACGTCGTCGGCGTGCACCGCCTGCACCCGCAAGCCGTTCCACAGCGGGACGGGCAACAGCCGCCCGCCGAGCAACCCGGGCGGGATCACCGGACCCAGCAGCCATCGTGTGAACTCCCCCGCCGCGCCCCGCTGCAGCACCGCGCACGGCCGGATCCGCGCCACCTCGATCTCGGGATGCGCCTCGACGAACGCGTCGAGCACCTCCTCCAGCTCCGCCTTGCCGCGGCTGTAGGCGCTGGCCGAAATCCCCGTGCGCGGGAACCCCTCGGCGACCTTCTCCTCCCGTGGCCCGGGCCCGTACGCGGCGACCGACGACGCACACACCACGTGCCCGACCCCGGCCTTCGCCGCGGCGTCGAGCACGTGCCGGGTCCCGTCCTCGTTGGTGCGCCCCATCGCCGGCTCGCCCCAGGCCGGCGAGATCGCCCACGCCAGGTGCACCACCGCGTCGGCGCCGTCGAACGCGGCCGCCAGCGGCTCCGCGGCGCCGGGCTCCCCCACGTCCAGCTGCAGCCAGGACGCCCGGGCGTAGGGCTCGGCGGCCACATCGGGGATGCGCCGCGCGACGCCGGTGACCTCCCACGAGGGAGCCAGCTCACGCAGCAGCGCCGTCCCGATGTTCCCGCTCGCTCCGGTGATCACGATTCGCACCCGGCAGGACTACCCCGCCGTGCCGCGCGGTAACCCGCCCGCTCACTCTTCTGCGGAACCCGGCTTCATCATCTTCCCCTGCTGCGCGGCCTTGGCCTCGTCCGGCAACATCCGCGCACCGGCCGCCATCATCTTGTTCTTGGCCCCGGTCACGACCTTGTCGTCGCCGGCCATGAGCGCGTCGAACCCGGCCTGGGCGACGTCGGCCGCGCTGTCCTTCGGGCCCGCGCCGATCTTCGTGTCCTCCATGTCCGCCCGCTCGAAGAACTCCGTGTCGGTCGGGCCGGGCAGCAGCGCCGTCACCGTCACGCCCTTGTCCTTCACCTCCGCGCGCAGGCCCTCGGAGAACGACGTGAGGAACGCTTTCGACGCCGAATACACCACCTGGTAGGGCCCGGGCGCGGTCCCCGCGATCGACGACGTGAACAGCACCCGCCCGCGTCCGCGCTCCACCATGTCCGGCACCAGCCGCTTCGCGAGGTGCACCGACGAGCGCACGTTGAGGTCGACCACGGTCAACTGGTCGTCGAGCCGGGTGTCGCCGGCGAACTCGCCGTTGATCCCGACCCCCGCGTTGACGGCGAGCGCCTCCACCGGCCGGCCCGTCGCGGCGACGCGCGCCACGAGCTCCTCCACCCCCTCCGACCGGGCGAGGTCGGTCTGCACCTGCTCGACCGCCGCGCCGCAGGACCGCACCTGGTCGGCGGCACCGGCCAGCTCGTCGTCCTCGCTGGTGAGCACGAGGTCGAAGTCGTGGCGGGCGAACTGCTTGGCCAGCTCCAGCCCGATCCCGCTCGACGCGCCGGTGACGACGGCCAGGGGCTTCTGCGCGGTGGTCATGCGTGCTCCTCTCCCGGAAACTGGTCTCCCTCGCTTACCCGGCCCGGGCCGGAACAACCATGATTTGCGCGCCGGCGTTGATGGGGCGGCGGCTTCGGGTAACCGAAGGGCATGGTCAGCACGAAGGCACGGCTGTACATGGCGTACCTGCGCGCCACCGGCCAGAAGCGGTTCTACGACGACGAACGCACCCTGCACCACCGGCTGCACCGGCACCAGAAACCGTCGATGGCCCGGCCACCGCGCGAGGTGCGGCGCCGGTGCGAGGTCGACCGGCGCGAGGCCAAGGGGTTCGCGTGCTGGACCCTGCGCCCGCCCGACGGAAACGCCTCCGGGCCCCACGTGCTGCACCTGCACGGCGGGGGCTACGTCGAGGAGATCGAAACGCACCGCTGGCGGTTCGCCGCGCGGCTCGTCACCCGGCTCGG
The DNA here is from genome assembly GCF_053602515.1 of Amycolatopsis sp. NPDC004368. Classification (NCBI taxonomy): domain Bacteria; kingdom Bacillati; phylum Actinomycetota; class Actinomycetes; order Pseudonocardiales; family Pseudonocardiaceae; genus Amycolatopsis; species Amycolatopsis sp. NPDC004368. The sequence continues at coordinate 41,868 of NZ_JBSGDT010000021.1, forward strand.
CTGCACGGTGACGCTGCCGATCTACCCGCTCGTCCCCCGCCACGACCACACCGACACGCTCCCCATGGTCCAGGCCGCCTACGACCTCGTCGCCGACGACCGGGAGCACCGAGTCGTCTCCGGCGACTCCGCCGGCGCCGCGCTCGCGCTGGCCGTCGCCCAACGGCTGCGCGACGAGCGCCGGCCGCAGCCCGACCGGCTCGTGCTGATCTCACCGTGGCTCGACGTGACGCTGGCGGACCCGATCTCCGTGGTCCTCGACGAGCACGACCCGATGCTCGGCATCGCCGGCCTGCGCGAAGCCGGCCGGATGTACGCCGAGGGCGCCGACCCGCACGACCCGCGCATCAGCCCGCTGCACGCGGACCTCACCGGGCTGGGCCCGTTCAGCTTGTTCATCGGCACCCGCGACCTCCTGCTGCCGGACGCGCGCCGGTTCGCCGCTCGCGCCCGGGAAGCCGACATCGACGTGGACTTCTGCGAGTACCGGGGCATGTTCCACAATTGGGTCATGCAGAACGTGCCCGAGGGCCGGGAGGCGATGAACCACCTCGAACGCATCCTGCGGCGCGAGATCCCGGTTCACGCCCCCGAAAACGGGTAACCACGCACCCATGGACGGTGCAGGGGTCACCATCGGCGTGGAGGAGGAGTTCCTCCTCGTGAACCCGCGCACGGGCCGCACAGCACCGTGTGCCGATCGCGTGCTGGCGCGCTCGGGCCACCACGGCCGGCTGCCCGACGGGGCGGTCGTGCAACGGGAACTGCGCCCCACGCAGCTGGAGCTGGCCACCGGCGTCTGCACGGACGCCGAAGAACTCAGGGTCCAGCTGACCACCGGACGCCGGTTGCTCGCCGCGGCCGCGGCCGCCGAGGACTGTGCGCTCGTGGCGTCCGGGACGCCGGTGTCGTTGCCCGGCCGGGGCGAACAACCCGAACCCCAGGGCCGCTACGCCGAAATCCACGACGCCTACGGGCCGCTCGCGGCCGACTACGAGGCGTGCGGCTGTCATGTGCACGTCGGTGTGGAGGACGCGGACACGGCCGTCGCGGTGGTGAACCACCTGGCGCCGTGGCTGCCGGTGCTGCTGGCGCTGTCGGCCAATTCGCCGTTCTCCGACGGCCGGGACACCGGCTACCACAGCTGGCGCATGGTTCTGCAGACCCGATTTCCCGGCTCCGGCGTCGCGCCGCGGTTCCGCAGCCACGCCGAGTACCGCAACGCCGTCGACACGCTGGTCGCCTGCGGTGCGCTCGTCGACCCCGACCAGAGCTTCTGGCTCGCCCGGCCGTCGCCGCGGCTGCCGACTGTGGAGCTGCGCGTGGCGGACGCCGCCGCGACCGTCGACGACGCCGTGTTGCAGGCCGTGCTGTCCCGTGCTCTGGTGCGCACGGCGCTGGCCGACCTGGGCCGCGGCGTCGAAGGGCCACGCCTGTCGCCGCAGGTGTGCGCGGCCGCCGTGTGGACCGCCGCGCGCCACGGCCTCACGGGGTTTCTCGTCGACCCCCGGCTGGAGCGACGGCGCCCGGCCGACGATCTCGTCGCGGACCTGCTCGCGCATGTCGCCGACGCGCTGGAGGAAGCCGGCGACCGCGTGCTCGCCGAGTCACTCGTGACACGGCTGCTCGTCGACGGCACGGGTTCGGCCGCGCAGCGCGCCGCCGCCGCCGAGGGGCTGCCGGCCGTGATGCGGCTGCTGGAGGAACGCACCGTGCCCGTGTCCGGGCATGAACCGGCCGCCGCGGGGTAACCCCCGGGCATGACGACTCTGCAGTCCGCGGTGCGGGGGCCGGTCTCGGCCACGGTCTCGGAAGCCTTGTGCACTCCCCCGTCCGGGCGGGTCCTCCCGCTGGAGGCGATCGCCGACGCCGACCCGTTCGGCGACGACCTGCAACTGGCGCTGCACCTGTGTTACGAGCTGCACTACCAGGGCGTGCCCGGCGTCGACCCCGGCTGGGAGTGGGATCCCGAGCTGCTGCGACTGCGGGCCGCGCTCGAAGACCGCTTCCTCACGGCGTTGCGCGCCGCCACAGCCGGCGGCGAGGACGTCGACGGCGAGTTCGCCGCGCTGCTGGTCGAGCCGATCGACGCGGCCGGGGTGTCGCACTTCCTGCGCGACGAAGGCGAGTGGTGGCACGTGCGTGAGCTGTTCGCCCACCGCTCGATCTACCACCTCAAGGAGGCCGACCCGCACGCCTGGGTCATCCCGCGGCTGCGGGGCCGGGCCAAGGCTGCGCTGGTGGCCGTGGAGTTCGACGAGTTCGGCGGCGGCCGGGCCGAGAAGGTCCACTCGCGACTGTTCGCCGACCTGCTGCGCGGAGCCGGTCTGCCCGCGGGCTACCTGGCCCTGCTCGACCACGTGCCGGCGCCGATGCTGGCCATCGTCAACGCCATGTCCCTGTTCGGGCTGCACCGCTCGCTGCGGGGTGCGCTCGTCGGCCACTTCGCCGCGGCCGAGATCACCACCGCGCCCTCGGCGCAGCGCATGGTGCAGGCGCTCACCCGCCTCGGCGCGCCGGAGGAGTGCAAGTTCTTCTACACCGAGCACGTCGAGGCCGACGCCGTGCACGAGCAGGTGATGCGCCACGACGTCGTCGGCGATCTGCTGGACCAGGAGCCCGCGCTCGCGGCGGACGTCGTGTTCGGCGTGCAGGCCACCAACCACCTCGAGGACCGCCTCGGCGAGCACCTGCTGGGATGCTGGCGCGCCGGGCGGTCCTCGTTGCTTCAGCCCCTGTCCTGAGCGCGGTCCTGAGTGCGGTCTTGAGCGCTGTGAGTGCGGACCCGCTTGCGGTGGCTGGTGTCGCACAGCGGGAACGTCTTGCTGCGCCGGCAAGCGCACACGGCCACGACGAACCGGTCGGAGCGCACGACAGTGCCCTCGGGAGTCTGCAGCTCCACCGGGCCTTCCACCAGGAGCGGGCCACCGGGGACGACCCGCACCCGCCGGGGCGTCCGGTCCTCACCGATCGGCACGGAGCACCACCAGTTCCTCTTCGCGCACCCGCGCGGGCACGAATCCCGCCTGCTCCAGGAAATCCGTCCGTCCGGAAAGGACCGGTCCGAACGGGACCACCGCCCGGGCGACGACCCGCGGCCGCAGCCCCGCGTCGGTGAGCAGCCGCGCCGACCGGTCCACATCGGCCATCACGGACTGCACCAGCAGCAGGAACCCGCCCGGAGCGACGAGCGCGGAAGCGCCCTCGCACAACGGGTCCAGCACCGCGCGCCCGTCTTCGCCCGCGTCGCACCGGCGGTCGAGGCGCACCTGGTCCGGTGACACCGGCACATACGGTGGGTTGGCCACGACGACGTCGTACGGACCGCCGGCCGCGGCGGCGAGCAGGTCACCCCGGCGAACGCGCACCGGCAGTCCGCGCACGGCCGCGTTCACCCGCGTCGACACCAGGGCGCGGCGCGAAAGATCCACGGCCAGCACGGATCCCGCTCCGGCACGGGCGAGCTCGATGGCCAGGGCACCGGTGCCGGTGCACACGTCGAGCGCACGACCGCCGACGGGAACTCGAGCCCGGCGCACGACGGACGCGAGCAGGCACGTGTCGGCCTGCGGCCGGTAGACGCCCGGCAAGCGGAGCAGGCCGCGCGCGGGAAGCGCCGATCCCGTGGGGAACGCGGGCAGCACCTCCCGCAGCGTCACAGCACCGGTCTCGTCCGCTTCTTCCGCGGGAATGGTGGTCATCGGGCCTCCTGGGCTCGGGGTCACCGCCGATTACCCGGCGCCGGACCGGGCAAACTTCGCCTCACCCGGGTTTCGGCACCGCGTCCACGGGGGACCCGCCGGACATGACGACGGCTTTGCCCGATCCGCTTTCGCTGTGGCTGGACACCGCCGCGGCACCCGACCGCGCGGCCACACCGCTGCCCTCGAAGGCCGATGTCGTCGTGCTCGGCGCCGGAATCGCGGGACTCACCACCGCGCTGGTGCTCGCGCGGGCCGGACGATCGGTCGTGGTGCTGGAAGCCGAGCGGGTGGCGGGCGGGGTGTCCGGGCACACGACGGCGAAGGTCTCGGCCCAGCACGGCGTGAAATACTCCCTGCTCGAAGGCCGCCACGGCCTCGAGGCCGCGCAGACCTACGCCGCGGCGCAGCTCGACGCGCTGGAGTGGATCGCCGCGACCTCGGCCGGCTCGGGCATCGACTGCGCCTTCACCCGCGCCGACAGCTTCGTGCACACCACCCACGCCGGCACCGTCGAGACGCTCAAGGCCGAAGCCGACGCCGCCGCCCGCGCCGGGCTGCCCGCGTCCTTCGTCGACGACGTCGAGATCGACGTGGCCGCGCTGGGTGCCGTCCGCGTCACCGGGCAGGCGCACTTCCACCCGCGCCGCTGGCTGCTCGGGCTCGCCACCGAGCTCGAACGGGCCGGCGGCACGATCCTGGAGCACACCCGCGCGCTGAGCCTCGACCTGCGGGGCCGGGTCGTACGCACCGCCGATGGTGACGTCGAAGCCGAGGACATCGTGGTCGCCACGCACTACCCGGTGTTCGACCGCGGGATGTACTTCGCTCGGCTGGACCCGGTCCGCGACCTCGTCGTCGCGGGGCCGGCGGCCGGCAACTCCGCGCCCGCCGGCATGTACCTCGACGCGGACACCCACCACTCGGTCCGCTCCGCCACGGTCGACGGCACGACGCGGGTCGTCGTCGGCGGCGAGCACTACCGCGTCGGCGCGGAGACCGACGTCGACCGGCGGTACCGGCGCCTCGCCGCGTGGGCCGGCGACCACGCCGGGCTGCACCGCGTCACGCACCGCTGGTCCGCCCACGACATGTCCACCGTGGACGGACTACCGTACGTCGGCCGGTACCTGCCGGGCGCGGAGCACCTGTGGGTCGCGACCGGCTTCGGCCAGTGGGGCATGACCGGCGGCACCGCGGCCGGTCACGTGCTGGCCGCCCGGATTCTCGGCGAGGCCCACCCGGCCGCGGACCTGTTCGACCCGGCTCGCTTCGACCTGCGCTCCACGGTGAGCCTGCTCGAGGACAACCTGACCGTCGGCCGGCACCTGATCGGCGACCACCTCTCCGCGCTCTGGCAGGACCGTTCGCTGGACCAGGTCGGCCCCGGACAGGCGGCGGTCGTGCGCACGGGGGCCGAACTCGTGGCGGCCTACCGCGACGAGCTCGGCACGCTGCACACCGTCGGCGCGCACTGTTCGCACCTCGGCTGCCTGGTCGCGTTCAACGACGCCGAGAAGACCTGGGACTGCCCGTGCCACGGCTCCCGCTTCGACGTCGACGGCGGCGTGGTCCAAGGGCCGGCGGTGCGGCCGCTGCGCCGCCGCTGACCGGGTGTCGTCGGCCCGGGCCACGCAGATCGCGCGGGTGTCCGCCGCGATGAACCGCGACTCGGCGGGGTAATCCCTCGCCATGACACCAGAACCCGATCAGCCCGAACCCGAACCCGCCCGGAACAGGCACGGCGAAGGCGAGCCACCGGACGGAGTCGACGACGCCGAGGACACCGGGCAGCAGGTCATCGGCGAGCAGCGCGAACGCCGGCGCGACTGACCGGCCGGCGCGGGTTCCGCGAGCGCCGGGCACTCGCGGAACCCGGCCCCCGCGGTTACGCGCTGCGCCCGGACAGGGCGTCGCGGATCTTGTCCACGAACGCCGCACCCCGGTCGAGCACGAGGTTGGCCGGCGGGCGGTCCGGTGCGGCCGGGTGCGGCCGCGTCGGCGCCTTCTCCTTCGCCTCCAGCACCTTCGCGCCGAGCTCACGCAGCTCGTCCGGCGAGCACGCGGAACGCAGCTTCGGCAGGAGGTCCTCCTCCTCGTCCTTGATGTGGTGGCGGATGTCGGCCATCAGCTTCGCCAGGAGCGGCTCGAACTCCTCGTCACCCGGACCGAGCCGCTCTAGCTGCTTCATCACTTTCTCGGCTTCCGAGTGCTCCTCGATCTCGTGGTCGGCGAGCTCGTCGCCGCCGTCGAGGTGCTTGCGCGCGGCCGGGTACATGTGCTGCTCCTCGGCCACGGAGTGCCGCACCAGCTCGGCGACCACGTGGTCCACCAGATCCTTGCGGCGCTCGGTGTCGCCGGCCCCGGACTCCAGTTCGGTGAACACCCGTTCCACCGCCCGGTGATCGTCGACGATCACCGAGATCAAGTCGCTTTCGTGCTTCGTGGTGGTCATGAGTCTCCTCAGGTCGACCGTTCGGAGCGCACCGGGTACCCCCCGGCCGGCCGGCCAACCGGCGACTTCTCGATTCCGTGATTAACCGGGCAGCACGGGGGCAACCGGGCGGCGGCCCACCCGGAAAGAGAGGACGCTCGGATGTTCCGACACACCAAACTCCTGCAGTTCGAAGCCAAGCCCGAGAAGCCGGATCCCGTGTACGCGCACAAGCTGCAAGAGCTCATCGGCGGCGCGTACGGCGAGATGACCGTGACGATGCAGTACCTGTTCCAGGGCTGGAACTGCCGCATCGAGGGCAAGTACAAGGACCTCATCATGGACACGGCCACCGAGGAGATCGGCCACGTCGAAATGCTGGCCACCATGGTCGCGCGGCTGCTGGAGGGCGCGCCGGCCACCGCGACGGCGGAAGCCGTGAAGGACCCGGTGATGGCGGCCGTGATCGGGGGCATGGATCCGCAGCAGGCGATCGTGGCCGGTGGAGGCGCGTTGCCCGCCGACAGCAACGGCACGCCGTGGAACGGGAAGTACATCGTGGCGTCCGGCAATCTGCTCGCGGACTTCCGCGCGAACGCCGCCGCCGAAGCTCAGGGGCGGTTGCAGACCGCGCGGCTCTACAACATGACCGACGACCCCGGCGTGAAAGCCATGCTGCAGTTCAACCTCGCTCGCGACACCGTGCACCAGAAGCAGTGGCTGGCCGCCATCGAGGAGCTCCGGGCCGACGGGCTGGAGAGCGACATCGCGCCGACCGCGCTGTTCGACGAGGAGGACCAGGTGCACAACAACACGATCTGGCACCTCTCCGACGGCCCGGACGGCGCCAAGGGCGGCTGGACCACCGGCGAGGCGGCCATCGAGTACCTGATGGATCCCAAGCCCCTCGGCGGCCCCGGCACGGCCCCGAAGCCCGACCCGGCACTCTTCGGCAGCTACTCGCCGTTGCAGGACGCCAAAGGCACGATGAAGGGCAAGGCGAAGAACATCAAGAACAAGGCCAAGTGACGGTTTCCGGCGGCCCGGCCCGGCCCGCAGCCGGGCCGCCCTGCCCACTCCGCGGAACCAGCCGCCTGACCACGAGGAATCCCGCATGAGTGATACCGGCACGACGCCGGCTGCCGGCAGCGCGTCCGTCTGGCACGTCCACGCAGTGGCGCCGGCGCGCTACCGCGTGCGCTTCTGGTGCCGGGGCACCCCCTGCGGGGAGTTCGACGTGGTGCTCACTCCGTGGCTGCCCGCGGAGACGGACCTCCCGCCCACCACCGACGAACAGCTGGCACTGTGCGCGGCGGGCGTGCTGCTGGACACGTTCGCCGCCGCCGTTCCGCCGGAGGCGGACCTGGAAACGGTCGCCCAGGTGGATCCCGCGTTCCTCCCCCGGCTTCGCGACCGGCTGCGCGGGTCGAGCAGGTAAAGCACTCCCGGAGTGCAGTGCGGACAAACACACTCCGCCGGGCGCCGGTCGCCGTGTGCCGGGCCCGGACCGGTGCCAAGATGACCGGGGTGACCGTGAAAACCCGCAACAACGTGGTCGTCACCGGACGCGAGGACGGGCCGACCGTACTGCTCGCGCACGGGTTCGGCTGCGACCAGAACCTCTGGCGGCTGGTAGCCCCGAAGCTGGCCGAGCGCTACCGCGTGGTGCTGTTCGACTACGTCGGCTCGGGTCGGTCCGACCTGTCCGCCTGGACGCCCGAGCGCTACGGCAACCTCGACGGTTACGCCCAGGACGTGCTCGAGGTGTGCCACGAGCTGGACCTGCGTGACGTCGTCCTCATCGGACACTCCGTGAGTGCCATGATCGCGGTGCTCGCCGCCAACACCGAACCGGACCGCTTCGCGAAGCTCGTGCTCCTCACGCCTTCGCCGTGTTACCTGGACGACGGCGACTACCACGGTGGCTTCAGCCGAGCCGACATCGACGAGCTGCTGGCGGCGCTGGAAGCGAACTACCTGGGCTGGTCGGCGACCATGGCACCGGTGATCATGGGCAACGACGACCGCCCGGAGCTGGGCGAGGAGCTGAAGAACTCCTTCTGCCGCACGGATCCCGCGATCGCGCGGGTGTTCGCGCGGGCGACGTTCCTGTCGGACAACCGCGCCGACCTGGCGAAGGTGACCGCGCCGACGCTGATCGTGCAGTGCCGCCACGACGCGATCGCACCGGCGGAGGTCGGCCGGTTCGTCCACGAGCAGATCACCGGCAGCGAGCTGGTGACCCTCGACGCGACCGGCCACTGTCCCCAGCTCAGCGCACCGGAGGCCACGATCGAGGCGATCACGGCGTTCGTGGCCGTCCGATGATGCGGGAAGCCGACCGCCACACCGGAAACGGGCACGACGACAACGGGCACGACGACAATCGGCACGACGACGAGGCGGCGTTCTCGGCCCTGCTCGAGGACAGCGCCGAGGACCTGTACGAAAACGCGCCGTGCGGTTACCTCTCGACGTTGCTCGACGGCACGATCGCCAAGATCAACACCACTCTGCTGGGCTGGCTCGGCCGCGCGCGCGAGGACGTCGTCGGGCGGCTGCGGTTCACCGACCTGCTCACCGTCGGCGGACGGATCTACTACGAGACACACTTCTCCCCCTTGCTGCGCATGCAGGGTGAGCTCGGCGGCGTGGCGTTCGACCTGAAGCGGGCCGACGGCACCCGGCTGCCGGTGCTGGTCACGGCCACCGTGAAAACCGGTTCCGACGGCGAGCCCCAGCTCGTGCGCGCCACCATCTTCGACGCACGGGACCGCCGGGCCTACGAAGAGGAACTGCTGCGGGCACGCACCGAAGCCGAACGCGAACGCGACCACGCGCAGCGCCTGGCGAAAACGCTGCAGCGGACCCTGCTGCCGCCGGCGCTGTCCGACGTGCCCGGCATCGAAGTCGCCGCGTACTACCACACTGCCTCGGCCGACCAGGTCGGCGGCGACTTCTACGACCTGTTCCCGCTCACGGGCGATACCTGGGGCTTCTTCCTCGGCGACGTGTCCGGCAAGGGCGCCGCGGCGGCCGTCGTGACGTCGCTGGCGCGCTACACGCTCCGGGCGGCGGCCGTGTACGACCCGGACCCGAAAGCCGTGCTGGGCAACCTGAACACCGTGCTCAACCACGAGTACCACGGCACCGACCCGCGGTACTGCACCGTGCTCCACGGTCGTGTCCGGCCCGACGCCGAGGGCGCCGAGGTGACCCTCGCGACCGGCGGCCACCCGCCGGCGCTGCTCATCCGTGCGAACGGCACGCCGGAATTCCTGAAAATCCCGGGCGGCCAGCTCGTCGGCGCCCTGCCCGACGCCCGCTTCGCATCCGTCGACCTCCGGCTCGGACCAGGCGACGCGCTGCTGCTCTACACCGACGGGCTCATCGAGGCGCGCACCCACGGCCGCGCGCGCTACAGCGAGGAACAGCTCCAGGCGGACCTCGCCGGCCTGGCCCCCGCGTCCGCGCAGGATGTGATCGCCGCCGTGACGGCCCTGCTCGCCGGCTTCGGCGACGGCGTCGAAGACGACACCGCACTGCTGGCCCTGAGCGTTCCCCGCCGGGAAGGTGCGTGACCCGATGACCGCCGGTCCCTTCACCGTCCAAGCCTCTTCGGACCCCTCCGGCGCCACCCTCGCCCCCCACGGCGAGCTCGACATCGCCACGTCGCCCACGTTCGTCTCCCACATCGAGGCGGCCACGCTCGAGCCCGGCGGGTTGTTCGTCCTCGACCTGAGCGAGGTGACGTTCTGCGACTCCAGCGGCGTTTCGGCGCTCCTGGCCGCCCGCAACGTCGCCCACGCCGCGGACGCGGCCATCGCCCTGGTCGGGGTGCCCGCGCATCTCACGCGCACCTTGGGACTGATCGGGCTGGCGAGCGCGTTCCCGACCTACGCCACGGCCGAGCAAGCACGCGAAGCGCGAACCTGACCGGGTCAGCGGGTGCGGCGGTCCATCGGCCCCCATTCCCGTGCGCCCTGCTCGTCGACCAGCCGGCGGGCTTCCTTGAGCACGTCGTCGGCCACCCAGGCCAGAGCCACGACGTCGACGACCAGCGGCTCGTTGTCCGGCCCACGGGCTATTTCGCGCCCGCGCAACACCCACGGGCGGACGCCGGGGCCGCGCAGATCGCGCAGGTGCTCGTAGTCGTACAGCCGACGGGCCAGCCAAAGCCGGATCGAGCGGTCACGCCACCACGACTCGGCGCGCAGCGGGTTGGCCGACAAGCCCGGCAGCGGCACGCCGGTGAGCCCGTCGAGGCTCGTCTGCGCCCGGTCGGCGGCGGGACCGCGTGACCAGCGCACGTAGAGGTCTTCGCCGCCCTCGCTCTCGAACAGCAGGACGAGACCGTCGAGGTCCTCCACGGTGACGAGATCCGTCCGGAAGCGACTCATGCCGCTCCGGTACCCGGGGCCGTGACCGCGAAACCACGTCGTTCGCCACACCGCCGGTCACGGCTCGCGCGCGAAGCACGAGCCGATGTTTGTCCGCCGCCCACGCGGGCACCACTGGGCTGCGGCCGAGTAGTGCCGTTACCCGAACGCGAAAGGAAAAGCCCATGGCCACCGGAGAAACCGGATTCGACGACGTCAGCTTCGACCTGATCTCGGTGCAGTACCACTCACTCAAGGCCGGCCACGACTACGGCCAGTACGTCCGCGACGCCGAAAACGCGGACCGCCAGGACATCGCCGACTTCTTCCGCCGCGTGATGGAGGAGGACTCCGCACGGGGCAAGCAGTGCCACGAGTTCCTGAAGGAACTTTCGGGCAGCCCGGCGTCGGGCCCGGCCCTGACCTGACGTCCGGCGCGGGCGGGGTTGTGCCGGTCACAGGATCGGCACACCGCCCGTGACCGCGACCCGGGCACCGGACACATAACTGCCGTCGTTGGACGCGAGCAGCACGTAGACCGGCGCCAGCTCGGCGGGCTGACCGGCGCGGCCGAGCGGCACCTGCGCACCGAAGGACTCCACCTTGTCCTCCGGCATGGTCGACGGGATCAGCGGTGTCCAAATGGGACCGGGTGCCACGCTGTTCGCGCGGATCCCCCGTGGCCCCAGCAGTTGCGCCAAGGCCGCGGTCATGTTCGCGACGCCCGCTTTCGTCACGTCGTAGGGCAGCAGCTGCGGAGTCGGGTTGTCGGAGTTGACCGAAGAGCTGCCGATGATGGCCGCGCCCGGCTCCAGATGGGGCAGGGCGGCCTTGACGAGGTGGAAGAACGCGCTGAGGTTCGTCGCGATCGTGTGGTCCCACTCCTCGTCGGAGATCTCCTCCAGCGTTTCGTGGGTCATCTGGTAGGCGGCGTTGTTGACCAGGACGTCGAGCCGGCCGAATTCCTCGACCGCGCGGGCGACCAGCGCGCGGCAGTGCCCGGGATCCCCGACGTCACCGGGCACGAGCACCGCTTTGCGGCCGGCGTCGGAGACCCACCGCCGGGTCTCCTCGGCGTCCTCGTGTTCGTCCAGGTAGGAGACCAGCACGTCGGCGCCTTCGCGGGCATACGCGATCGCCACGGCGCGCCCGATGCCGCTGTCCGCTCCGGTGATGAGGGCGGCTTTGCCGGTCAGCTTCCCGGAACCGCGGTAGGAGTGCTCCCCGTGGTCGGGCCGCGGCGTCATCTCCGCGGTCGCTCCGGGCGGGCTCTGCTGCTGGGCGGGCTGGGACACGACCGGCTCCTCTCGTCAGGGTGTGCCTCCTGATACCCGCGCACCGCCGGTTCACACGCGATCAGGGCACCATGCGCGCCGGATCGGTCCACCGTGCGAGCAGCACGGTGGCGTCGTCGGTGAACCGGCCTTCCTGGTGCGCCGACACGGCCTGGATGAGGCGGCGGACCGTCTCGGGCGGCGGGTACCCCGCGGCGGCTTCGCGTTCGAGGAAGTCCGCCAGGCGCTCGTCACCGAAGAAGTCCCCCGCGGCGTTGCGGGCCTCGGTGATGCCGTCGGTGTGCAGCAGAAGCCAGTCGTCGGGCTGGAGCCACTCCTCGCCGACCGAGAACTCGCGCCCGGGCCCGAGGCCCAAGGGCAGCCGCCGGCCGCCGGTCAGCGGCTTGACGAGCCGGCCACCGCGCAGGATCTGCGGCGGCGGGTGGCCGGCGTTGACGTAGCGCAGCCGCCCGGTCGCCAGCTCCACCTCCGCGAGCACAGCCGTGGCGTAGGAGGCCCCTTCGAACGTGGCGCCGATCGTCTCGTCCATGACCCGGGCCTGCTCGTAGAGGCCGCCGCCCGAGCGGCGCGCCGACCGGTGGGCCGCCACGGCCGCGGCGGCGATCAGCCCGCTGCCCAGGTCGTGGCCCACGGCGTCGAGGATCAGCAACCGCGCCGTGGTTTCCGACAGGCTGTAGTCGAACGCGTCCCCCGCCACCGCGTGCCGCGGTTCGACGACAGCGCTCACGACGAATCCGTCCACCCCCGAGGTCAGCGGTGGCAGCAGCGACCAGATCAGCTCACCCGTGACGCTGCGCGGCTGCTCCCGCCGGAAGACGTCGAGGCCGTCGCCGTAGTGGGTCATCAGCACGACCAGGTGCCCGATCAGCATGGAAGCCCAGCGCAACTGGGCGCGAAGCCCGGGGTCGTGCAGGTCCGCGGTGTGCTCGACCCTCGCCTCCAGCACACCCAGCCGTTCGGCCCCGTCCAGCAACGGCACCCACAACCGCGGCGGATCGGTCTCGGCGGGGAGCACCTCCAACCGCCGGTACGCCCAGCCGGCGAGAGTCGATTCCCCGCTCTGCGTGGTGGCGTCCGGTGATCGGCCCGGCGGCGGCACCGGGCGCAGAACGCGCTGCTCGTAGTCGACCAGGTGGACGGTGAGGTCCACGCCCAGCACCTCACCCGCGGCCGCGACGAGCCCGGGCAGGCGTTCGGGTGGGGCCAGCTCGGCGCCTTCGAGGAGGACGACCAGCGCGGCCATCGGCGCCCCGCGCGGAACTGTCTCCCGAAGCGTGCGGCTGTAGGACGCGGGCCGGCCCCGCAGTTCGGTGAGCCGCTCGTTCACGGCGCAGGCCAGCACGTCCCGATCGGCGCCGGGAAGCTCAGCGGTGCCCCGCAGGTATGCCTCGACGTCCGCGAGCCCGAGACTGCCGCCCAGGGCGAAATAGCGCAGCCACAGCTCCCCCGCCGTCAGGTCGGCGCGGGCGAAGGCGGACGCGGTCGTGCGCCGTTGCTGCTGGGCGTCGACGTCCGGCACGTCACCGCCGCCGTTTCCGTGTCGTCGCGACCAGGTCTTCGGCGACGGCGGGCAATCCGGTTCCCCGATCCCGGGCGAGCCCGGCCAGCTGCAGGAACGCTTCCTCCTCGTCGACTCCGTCACGCGCCATGAGAATGCCTTTCGCGATGTTGACCGCATCCCGGGCCCGCACCGCCGCGCGAAGCCGCTCGGTCAGCCGTTCGGCGTCGGCCCGGAAGGTCGTGTTCGCCACCAGCACCGCGGCCTGCGCCGCGAACATGCCGAGCAGCGACTCCTCTCGCGTGCCGTAGCACTCGGGGGCCGCGCCGTAGACCGTGACCGCACCCACCGCCGAGTCCCCGGCGACCAAGGGCACGCTCAACGCCGCCCGCGCCCCCAGTTCGTGCGCGCGGCGCGACCACTGCGGCCAGCGCGGCTCGCGGCAGAGGTCGTCGACGCGGACGGCCGCGCGCGTGGACCACGCGGCCAGGCACGGACCGGCCCCGGCTCGGTACTGGGCGAGGTCCGCGTGCTCGACGAGCTCGTCGGTCGCCGCGACGGTGAGCCACCTGCCGGCCCGGTCGACGACACTCACCCCGGCGCCCGCGGTGCCCGGGCAGATCTCCTGGGCGAGGCGAGCCACCACCCGCAGGACGGACGCCGCGGTCTCCTCTGACAGCACCAGCTCCGGCACCCGCGCGAACACCCGCGCCAGCTCCTCCGACAGCGGAAGCTCCGGTTCCATGTGGCATCACTTCCCACCCGCTCTCGGATGAGACGCACGTACCCCTCGCGATGCCGTTCTAACCAAGGAAAAGCCCCGCGGTTAGCGACCCGCGGAAGGGGTACGCCACGCCCTCACCGCCCGGCCCGGGCGGTGCTTCGAGCCCCGGAGGAGCTCCTCATGTCGACAAGTACCCGCACCACCACCGGCCGCACGGCCGTCCAGCACGTGGCGACGGTCGTCTCGGTCGTCTTCCTGCTGGTCGGAGTGCTGGGCTTCATCCCCGGCGTGACCACCGGCTACGACCAGCTCGCCTTCGCCGGCCACGACTCCATGGCGATGCTGCTGGGCGTGTTCATGGTGTCGATCCTGCACAACATCGTGCACCTGCTCTTCGGCGTCGTCGGCCTGGCGACGGCCCGCACTCCGCGCGGCGCCTACGGATACCTCGTCGTCGGCGGCGCCGTGTACCTCGTTCTGTGGCTCTACGGCCTCCTGATCGACCACGGCAGCGACGCCAACTTCGTGCCCTTCAACACCGCCGACAACTGGCTGCACCTGGGCCTCGGTGTCGGGATGATCGTGCTGGGCGTGGTGACCGGCCGCAGCGCTCGCGCCGTCAGGCAGCCCTGACCGTTCACCGTGGAGCGGATCCCCGCGAGCGTCGGCTCGCGCCGTGCGGAGGCTCTTCGCCGATGGCCAGCGTGTGGCACAGCTCCGCCGCGGCGAGCAGGGTGTCGTCGTGGTGCCAGCGCAGCCAGCGCCCGGTGGCGTCGGCGATGCGGTCGAGGGTGGCGCACTCGAGGGCGGTCGGGGTGTGCCCGCTCGTGCGGTGCAGGGTCGAGAGCACGGCCACCACCCGGCCGTCGTCGGGATCGGTGACCGGGGTGCAGTGCAGCGCGTGGAAGCCGGCGGCCAGCACCGTCTCGCGGGCGAGGGTGCCGGTGAAGACCGGGTCGGCGCCGACGTCGGCGACCACGACGCGCCCGCGGGTGCGCAGGGTGAGCGCGCAGGCCGCCTCCGGGCGCGCGGCCCGGTCGAAGTGGTCGACGTAGTCCTGGGGCAGGCCGTGCTGCGCCGCGAGCCGCAGCGTGCCCTGGGGCTCGACGAGCCAGGCGTCCGCGGCGTCGGCCTCGGCGGCGGCCAGGCACCTGCGCGCCGCCGCGGCGAGCACGTCCGCGGGCGTGGTGCTCCCGCACTCTCGCCGCACGGCGAACCCGAGGTCGGGCTCACGGGTGCGCAGTGACGCCGCGGACCAGCGGTCACCGTTCTCCGACAACGGGCGCGGCGCCTGGAGCACCGTCGCGGCGACATCGACCATGCGGACGTTGAAATCCTGCGACGCCGTGCGCAGCAGCGCTTGCGCCGCGTCGGCATCGGGCAGGCGGTAGCGCTCCTGGAGCAGCCCGATGGCCTGCGCGATCAGCGGACGCACAGCCAGTTTCGCCCGCAGGGCGGCGACGTCCTCTTCGAGCTGTTCGGTACGGGCGTCCGGGCCGAGGCGGGAAACGTCGCGCGCGAGCAGGACGTCCGCCGCGGCTTCGACGGTGCGGTCGAGCACCAGCACGTCGTCGGCGCGAGCCGCGTGCAGGGCCTGGCGCACCACACCGTCCACGGCGACCACCCGCGTGTCGCGGCCGGCGCGGGCGAGGGCGCGCAGCGACCGGAGCAGCATGCGGACACCGGCCGCACTCACGAGGGTGGCGCGGGTGAGGTCCAGCACGACCGGGCAGCGATCACGTCCCACCAGTTCCGTCAGCCAGGCCTCGGTCTCGGCGAGCCGCGGACCGGCCAGGTCGCCGACGAGGACCGCCACCCGGACAGCCGGCGAGCCCGGGGCCTGCGGCAGGACGTAAATCGTGTCGGAACCGGAGCCGGCCATCGCCGTCCCTTCCCTCTTCCGGTGCCCGACCGCTCCGGAGCACCAGCCCGAACCACCACGGTAGTCCTGGTCACGGCCTGTCGCGCGAAAATCCGAGCTGCCGCGGGCGCCAATCCGCTGATCGACGGGTGTCAACACCGTCCGCCGTGGGACCGTGGACACGTGGGCACGACCGACGATCCCGGTGCGGCCGCCGCGCAGGCCGCGCGGCACGCTGCCGCGCGAGCGCGGACGGCGGCGAAGCGCCGCAACGTCCTGCGCGCCGACGCCGCTGCGTGGGCGAAGTCCGACGAGAGCGGCCCCGGGCCGGAGGACGCGGTCGAGCTGGCCCACACCGCGCTGGCGGAGGCCCGGACGCGCGCCGAGATCGCCCGCGCCCGCGCTCGGTCCGGCTACCTGCGCGCGGCCCGTGCCCACGATCGCGCCGCCGATCGCCACGAGGAAGTGGCGGGTCTCGGTGGCGCCTCCGCCGCCGAGCACCGCCGAAAAGCCGACACGCACCGCGCGGACGCCGAGGCCGATCGCGGCCGGGCCGCTGCGGTGGACCCCCGCGGCCCGGCGCAACCTTGACGCGGGCACGCGGGCCCGACGCGGGTTCCGCCCCGGCTCGGCCACCACGGCACCCGGGCCTTCCATTCAGGTCGCGGAAGCCTGATCGAGCTCTTCCATCACCATCAAAGCGCCCTGGCTCTGCCCGTCCGAACCACGCAGCGCGCCGCACAGCAGCCGCACCACGGCCTTGCGGCCCCGGCGGTTGATCGCGTCCAGCGTCAGCTCGGTGTGGAAGCCGGGGTCGACCAGGGCCTCGCGTACTGCGGGGCGCAGATCGTTCAGCGGGAGCCCGATGTCGAGGTTGAGCAGGTGCGAGCCTTCCGCCTCTTCCCGCCGCAGGCCCCACATGTCCTCGGCCCCGCGGTTCCACGCCTTGATCAGCATCTCGGTGTCGATCACCACGATGCCCGCGCGGATCGAGGTGAGGATCGACTCGAGGAACTCGTTCACCTCGTCCAGGTCGAGGCTGCGCTCGCGCAACGCGTCGTTGATCGTCTGGAGCTCGTCGTTGGTCGACTGGAGCTCCTCGTTCGTCGTCTCCAGCTCCTCGTTCGTGGACTGGAGCTCCTCATTGGTGGTCTCCAGCTCCTCGACCGTCGACTGGAGCTCCTCGTTCGTCGTCTCCAGCTCCTCGTTGGTCGACTGGAGCTCCTCGTAGGCGGATTCGAGCTGGCGGTTGGTGTGCTCGAGCTCGGTGAGCAGCTGCCGGGCCCAGCTCACGTCGTGGAAGACCACCGAGACCCCGAGCAGGTTCTTGTCCTTGCTCAGCAACGGGTTGATGTGCACCTCGTACCACACGCTCTCGCCCGCGCGGTGCCACTCGACGTCCTTGATCCGCAGCGACCGCCGCTCCAGGCGCGCCTGCTCCACGTACGCCCGCAGTGCGACCGGACGGTAGGACACGTCCAAGTCGCGCAACGGCCGGCCGATGTCGCGTTCGGACAGTCCGAACGCGACCTCCGCCTGCTGGTTGACAAGCGCGGTGAGCTCATCGGCGGTCACCACGATCTGCGCCACCGGACTCGCGGAGAACGCGTGCTCCCGCAGCTCCTCCAACCCGGAGATGTCCCGGGCCCGGCGTTGCGGGTAGCCCTGGGTGACGAAGTGGTTGTAGCTGACCGGCGCGTTCGCGGCCTTGCGGAACACGCGGCGCTTGAGGTCGAGCGGCTCGAAGATGCGCGCGTGCGACAGCAGCATCTCGGCCTTGCCGAGGAACAGCAGTCCCCGCGGCGCCAGGGCGAAGTGGAACCGCTCGAGGATCTTCGTCTGCGTCTCGGCGTTGAAGTACATCAGGGTGTTGCGGCAGACCAGCAGGTCGATCCGTGAGATCGGCGCGTCCTGCACCAGGTCGTTGCGCCCGAAGATCACCGACCGGCGCAGGTCCTTGCGGAAGCAGTACCGGCTGTTCTGCAGCTCGAAGTACTCCTCCAGCTGCCGCTCGTTCAGGCCCTCGACCTCGGCGGGGGTGTAGGCCGCGTGCCGGGCCTGCGACAGCGCTTCGTCGTCGACGTCGGTGGCGTAGATCTTCACCCGCTGGCGGAACGCCTCCACGCCGATCGCGTCGGCGAAGACCATCGCGAGGCTGTAGGCCTCCTGCCCGGCCGCGCAGCCGGCGCTCCACACCCGGATCGGCTCCTCGGGGCTGCGCTCGGCGAGGATCGCCGGCACCACGTGCTCACGCAGGTACTCCCAGGCCTCGGGATCACGGAAGAACCCGGTGACGTTGATGAGGATCGTGTTGAAGAGGGCGACGAACTCCTCGGCGTTCACCTGCAGCTGGTCGATGTAGTCGCCGTAGCTCTCGATCCCGATCTGCGTCATCCGGCGCCGGACCCGGCGCATCAGGCTGCTGCGCTTGTAGCCGGTGAAGTCGAAACCCCGCGACTCTTTGAGGTACGCGAGGACCGACTCGAATTCACCGTTGGGCTCGTGCTTCGGTTCCGTCACGCTCCGACACGCTACTCGCCGGCGCAGGTCACCGCGGCCGGGCGGGCGGGGCGAGGACCGCCCAGACGATCTTGCCGCCTTGCCACGTCCGGCTGCTGCCCCACGTGCGGGCGAGCCGGGCGACGAGCTTCAGCCCCGATCCGGGGTCGGCGAACCCCAGCCCTTCGCGCACGTACGCCATCACCGGGCTGTCGTCGGCCACGGCGACGGTGAAAAACCCCCGCCGCAGATCCAGCCGGACGCGGGGCACCGAGCCGGTGTGCGCGAGCGTGTTCTCCACCAGTTCCGTGGCGACCAGGCAGGCGTCGTCGCACAGGTCCGGCACCCGCCACCGCGCGCAGGTCTCCTCTACGAACCGCCTCGCCTGCGCAGACCCCCGTGGTGACCGCGCGATCTCGCGCTGGTCCCGCAGCCGCACCGGCCGGTCGAACCGGGCCTCCGCCGTGCGGACACCGGCGAAGACGGCGGCGTACCGGTCGACGGTGCGACGGCGCAGCAGCGACCGGTGGTCCGCGCGCGCCGACACGACGGCGAACGGGATCCCCGGCCATTCGCCGACCCGCATGGCCACCAGCGTGAACACGCTCACCAGAGCCGGATCGTGGACGTCGAGCCCGCTGATGTCCGCGATGAGACCGTCCGGCGCTTCCACGGCCGACTTGAGCAGGTAGTCCCGCAACTCGGGGTAGTCCCCGAGGGTCAAGTGCCCGGTCGCGGTCACCACCGTCGAGTTCCGTCGACGGTGCCGCGACAGTTCGAGTGACGGACCGGTCACTGTGCGGCTGCCTCGTCCGTGCCGTTGCCCGAGGCGTCCACCAGGAAGCGGCGCAGCGTTTCCGCCGCCGCGGCGGCTTCCCCGGCGGTCCGGGAGTACAGCTCCGCGAGCGCCGTGTGGCCTCGGTCGTGCGACCGGTCCCGCAGCTTCCGCGCGAGGCCGGCTTTTTCGTCGAGGGACCGCAGCGCGGTGGACATCGCGCGCTCGAGCTCGTGGTCCTGGGCGCTCAGCAGGGCCTCGGCCGACCACGCGTGGCCGATGCGGCAGCGGAACCGCTCCAGGGAGCTGTCGATCGCGACCAGCGCCCCGCTGCAGTCGGGGCACGTGTACCCGCTGGCCGGGCCGTCCTCTCCCGGCCGCACCGCCTGGAAGGCCAACCCGTCGCGCGCGATCAGGTCCTCGGCCAGCAGCGCCTCCGACGGAGGCGGCACGGGGCGTGGGTCCACCAGTGCGCGCACGAGCTTGTCCAGCGCCGGGCCGATCTCGGCGGCGGGCAGCACGTGCTCGGTCTCGACCTCGGTCAGCGCGTTCGTCGGCATGCCGGCGAACATCGCGTCCGCCGGGTCCTGCACGATCGCGAGCCCACCCCGGTCGACGATCGCGCGCAGACCCGCGGCGCCGTCGTCGAGCATGCCCGAGAGCACGACACCGATCACCCGCGCTCCGGCGGTCAGCGCCGCCGACCGGAACATCGCGTTGACGGCAGGACGGTGGCCGCTTTCGGTGGGCCCCTTGGTGAGCAGGATCTTCCCGTCGAAGATCAGCAGGTGCCGGTCGGGTGGCGCCACCTGGATCGTGCCGGGGGTCAGCTCCGCCCCCTGTTCGGCGGCCCGAGCGGGAAGCGGTCCGGCCCGATCGAGGATGAACGGCAGCGCGCTGCGTGCTCCGATGCCGAGGTGGACCGTCACCAGGATGGCCGCCGGGAAGTCCGGCGGCAGATTCCCCGCCAGTGTGCGCAGTGCCTCGATGCCGCCGGCCGAGGCGCCGACGACCACGAGGTCGCGCCGGACAGCCGACACGGCCCGCACCTCCTCGTCTCACCCTCGAGTATGCTCGCTGACCGTTCGGTTTCCCCGGGCGGGCGCCGCGAAACCTCGTCCGGACCCTCGGTTTTCCCCGGCCCCGGCCCGAGCCGCCACCGCTTCCACAGTGGACAGGTCAGCGGCGGGGTATCCTGCCCGCGAAGACAGGCGCCGACCCGTGCCCGCGCGGACGTGGAAGGGGGCCGATGTCCGAGATCCGCATGGAGCTCGTCCACCGGGCTCGCTCGACGGTGCTCGCGCTCGAGGGAGTGCTGGACCCGGTGTCGCACCGCACCGTGCGCGACGGGCTGCTCAAGGCCGCCGCCGAAGCACCAAATGGCCTCATCGCCGACGTGTCGGAGCTGGCCTTCGCCGATGACGCCCGGTTGAGCGTGTTCGCCTTGGTGGCGATGCGTTTGGGCAACTGGCCGGGAGTGCCGTTCGCCCTCGTCACGCGGCACCCGCACCAGGAAGCGCTCCTGAACCGTTCCGCAGTGGCGCGCTACGCCCGGATCCACTGTGACCCGGCCGAGGCGGAACGCCACTTCGCGGACCCGGTGCGCCGGCGTGCGGTGCGTGAGTTCCCGCGCGGCGAGGCCACCGGCGAGCTCGCCCGCCGCTTCACCGACGAGGTTCTGCACGCCTGGCGCATTCCCGGCATCTCGGACTACGCACGGACGATCGTCACCGAGCTCGTCACGAACACGCTGGAGCACACGCGTTCCGAACCGCGGCTGCGGCTGGACCTGCGCCGCGGGATCTGCACGATCGCCGTCGCCGACGACGATCCCCGCCTCGCCGAGCTCCACGAGCAGCTCAACCCGCTCGACCCGGGCCTGGGGCTCAAGATCGTGGCGCGGCTCGCCGGCGCCTGGGGGTGCAACCGCACGTGGAACGGCGGCAAGGTCGTCTGGGCCACCTTGCGCGTGCCGAACGAGCACCGCCCCCTCACGTGACCGCCGACGACGGTAATCCCTTCGCGGTCGGCAATGGTTTGCCCGCCCGCGCCGGGGGTATCTGCCGATCACGACCAAGGAGGAGCGATGCCGGGAAGCGGGAAACGCGAACGCCAGTACGAACACATCAAGGATTCACAGAAGAAGCGCGGGGCGAGCACCTCACGGGCCGAAGAGATCGCGGCCCGCACGGTCAACAAGAACCGGGCACAGGCAGGCGAATCGAAGACGGCCAGCAAGAGCTCGACCGACGACATGAGCCCGCAGAAGCGCGGCGGGAAACGGTCGGGGAACCGGCAGGGACCGGGCGGGCCCACCCGGGAACAGCTGTACAACGAAGCGAAGAAGCGCAACATCGACGGGCGCTCGAAGATGACGAAGCAGGAACTGCAGAAGGCGCTGGGTCGATGACCCCGGCGACCTGAGCGGCGCCCTCCTGCGAGCGCGTTCGCCGAAGCCGGCCGGGGCCGGATGTCGATCTCGGCGGCGGCCGGTTCAGCTGGTGAGGATCTGCGGTGACATGATCTTCAGCATCGCGTTGGTCCACTTCATCTGCCGCAGCGTCTGCGGGTGGCAACGGCTCGCCAGGGCGAGCAGCTCAGGGTCCTTGGCCGCCTGCGCGCCCTGCGCGAGCAGCTCCCAGTCCAGCGAGACACCGGCCGCCTTGCGATGCAGCCGCCGCAGGTCGGCGAGCAGGAGCAGTCCCGGTTCCGGCCGGCTGGAGCCGAGTTCGGAGAGCGCGCTGCGCACGGACGCCAGCGGTCCGGAACCTGGCACGTCTTCGTCGAGGTGCAGGCCGTAGTGGCGGGCGTGCCGCGCGAGTTCGCGCACGTGGTCGGCCGACCAGCCGGCCAGGTCCCGGGCGACGTGGTGCACCTCGTGTTCCACGACGTGCCGGTCGGCCGTCTTGCGCAGATCGCGGGCGAGCGACTTCTCCGAACGGTGGAGCTCCCGCAACGCCAGGCCCAGCTTCATCGCGCGCCCTCCGTCTCGAACTCCTCGTGGACGGCGGTGTCCGCCGCACGGGGAGACGGCGCGGGCGGCTCGTCGCCGACCTTGCGCAAGGCCGCCGCGGCGACCTTGAACAGCGGCTGCTTGGACACCGGGTCCCAGTCGGTGAACGTCAGCTCGTTGGCCGCGCGGTCGCCGTCCTTGCCCGCGGCGTGGTCGACGTCCCAGTAGCCGTAGTGGAACGGCAGGAACACCACCCCGGGCCGGATCCCGCCGACGCGAACGTGAGCGCGCACGGCGCCGCGCGGTGTCGACACCTCCGCCAGATCCCCTTCGGACAGCCCCGCCGCCTCCGCGTCCACTTCGGACACCTCCAGCCACACCTCGGGAGCGGCCGCGTCCAGCTGCGGGGTGCGGCCGGTTTTCGTGCGGGTGTGGAAGTGGTGGATCGTGCGCCCGTTGATGAGGAACCACGGGTGGTCGGCGTCGGGCGTTTCGTGGGGTTCGAGGTACCCGGCCGCCTTCAGCATGGCTTTCCCGTCCGGGTTCGCCGCCCGGTATTCGCCGGGTTCGGTGGGCGCGCCGGTGACGAGGTCGCGGCCGTAGCTCTCGCAGTAATCGGGGTGGGCGAAGAACTTCCCGTCGGTGTAGAGCCGTTCGGTGCCGTCGGGGTGCTCGGGGGTGCAGGGCCATCGGACGCCGCTGACCTCGCGCAGCTTCCCGTAGCTCAGTCCGCTGTAGTCACATGGGCGGCCCGCCGACGCCCGTTTCCAGGCCTCGAAGGCCGATTCCGCGTCCGTACACGCCGGGAATGGCTCGCCGGCACGGTCGCGCAAGTCCATCCGCCGGGCGTAGTCGAGGAAGATGTCGAGGTCGGCCCGTGCCTGCCCGGGTGGCTCGACCGCCTTCTCGGACAGGTGCACGGTGCGGTCGGCGTTGGTGAACGTGCCGGTCTTCTCACCCCAGATCGCCGCGGGCAGCACGACGTCGGCGAGCTCCGCGGTCTCGGTCCGGAAGGCGTCCTGCACCACGAGGAACAGCCGGTCCTGCGCCAGGATCGAGCGGATCCGGTGCAGATCCGGCAGCGACACGGCCGGGTTGGTCGCCGACACCCACAACAACCGCAGGCTGCCGTTCTCCGCCTAGCGCAGCATCTGCATGAGGTGCGTCGGCGGACCGTAGTGCGGGATCTTGTCCACGTCGACGTTCCACAGCCGCGCGAGCTCGCGCACGTGCTCGTCGTTGGCCCAGTTGCGAAAACCGGTCAGGTCACCGTCGGCGCCGCACTCGCGCGTGTTCTCCGCGGTCGGCTGGCCGTTCATCTGCAGCACCCCGGCGCCCGGTTTGCCGAGCATTCCCCGCAGCAGCACGACGTTGTTCACCTGCACGGCGGCCGCCGACGCCTGGTGGGACTGGTAGAAGCCCTGCAGCACGGTGCACAGCAGTGCCTCGGCCGAGCCGAGTAGCTGGGCGGCCTCCCCGATCTCCCCGGGTTCGAGCCCGCAGATCTGCGCCACGCGCTCGGGCGGGTAGTCCGCGACGGTCGCCGCGAGCTCGTCGTAACCGACCGTGTAACGCTCGACGTAGTCGCGGTCGACCCAGCCGTGCTCGATGAGCTCGTGCAGCAACCCGTTCATCAGCGCCACGTTCGTGCCCGGCAACGGCGCGAGGTGCACGGTCGCGGCGCGGGCCACCGGCGTTTCGCGGGGGTCCACGCACAGCAGCTTCGGCGGCTCGGAACCGGCGAGGCGGTCGAGGATCCGCTCCCACAGCACCGCTTGCGTCTCGGCGACGTTGTGCCCGAACAGCGCGATGACGTCGGCGTGGTCGACGTCGGCGTAGCAGGCGGGCTGCCCGTCGCAGCCGAAGGATTCCTTGAGCGCGGCCGCCGCCGTCGCCGTGCACAGGCGGGTGTTGCCGTCCAGGTGGTGCGTGCCGATGCCGCCGCGCGCGATCGCCGCGAGCGTGTAGTACTCCTCGGCGAAGAGCTGTCCACTCGTGTAGAACCCCAGCGCGCCCGGGCCCTGTTCGTCGAGCAGTTCACGGCTGCGGCGGACGACGAGGTCCATCGCCTCGTCCCAGCTCGCCTCCACCAGCTCGCCGTGGCGGCGCACCAGCGGGGTCGTCAACCGGTCCGACGCCGCGTTGGCCTGCCACCCGAAGAGGTCCTTGGGGTCGAGCCGCCCGCGGTTGACGTGGTCGTCGGCCCGGCCGCGCACTCCGACGATGCGGCCGCCGGTCACGGCCAGGTCGAGTCCGTCGCCGTTGGAGTGCAGCACGGCCGCGGTCCGGGCCCAGCTCTCGACGTCCTCCGGGCGCATCCCGTCGGCGAGGTGGCTGTCCACCCGCACCGGCCACGGCTCACCGCGTCCGTAGGGCGTCCGCGTTCCCCACGGCTCTTCGATCCCGTCGCGCCGAGCCAATCCGTACCTCCCGCAGTGGTGGGGTTCCCGCCACGAGTACCCCCTTCGCCCAGTGGGTAAGCCCGGGACATGGTGACGCGACAAGGACCTCGGGCCATCCCCTCCGAGCAGACGCTCAGCGCCGCGGCCAGGCGCCGTGATCCCCTCTCCCGCGCGAGCGTGGCCGACACGCTCCGCGTCGTGGGCCGGGTGCTGCTGCCGACGCTGGCCACGGGCGTGATCAAACGCCGGCCCCGGGTTCTGGCACTGGCCCAGAAGCTGAACGCCGACCGGCCGGCGGTCGAGCTGCACCGCGAGCTGCGCCGCAAGTACGGGGACGGGCCGCTGCGCCTGCGGGTGCCGGGCCGGTCGATCGACGTCGTCCTCGCCCCGGAGACCGTGGGCGCGGTGCTGGCCGGGACCCCGTCGCCCTTCAGCCCCGACACGATCGAGAAGTCCGCGGCGCTCGGGCACTTCCAGCCGCACGGCGTGCTGATCTCGGAAGGATCCTCGCGAGCCGCACGGCGGCGGCTCAACGAGTTCGTCCTCGAGCCCGGGCGCGAAGTCCATGAGCTCGCCGGGCCGTGGGCACACGACATCCACACGCAGGCGGCCGCGATGCTGCACCGCACCACGCTGGATTGGGACACCTTCAACCGACACTGGTGGAGCGCCGTGCGGCAGATCGCGCTCGGTGGCGACACCGCCGAAGACCGCGAGCTCACCGACCTGCTGGCCCGCCTGCGCCTCGACGCCAACTGGGCCTACCTGCATCCCCGGCGCCGCGAGAGCCGCCGGCGGTTCCTGGACCTGGTGCGCCGGCAGATCGCCCTCGCCCGGCCCGGCAGTCTCGCCGCCACGCTGGCGAGCACCCCGGTCGACGGGAAGACCGACCCGGCGGGCCAGCTGCCCCACTGGCTGTTCGCGTTCGACGCGGCCGGAATGGTCACCTTCCGGGCCCTGGCCCTGCTCGCCGCCCACCCCGGCCACCTGGAGGAAGTCCGCGGCGAGCTCGCCGGTCTCGATCTCACGCAGCCGCAGCAGCTCCCCGCTCTGCGTGCGACCGTGCTGGAGGCCGTGCGTCTCTGGCCCACCACACCGGCGTTGCTGCGCGAAAGCCGCGCCGCCACCGAGTGGGGCCCACGGGACACCACGTTTTTCGTCTACACGCCCTACTTCCACCGCGACCCCGACCGGCTGCCCTACGCCGACACCTTCGAACCCGCCATCTGGCTCGACGGCCGCGCCGCGGCCGAACCCGCGCTCGTGCCCTTCAGCGGCGGGGCCGGCGCCTGCCCCGGGCGCGACCTGGTGCTGTTCACCACCGCAACGATGCTCGCGAACCTCCTCGAGTCCCACGACTTCCGCCTCCACGGCGCCGATCTCGGCCCAGGGGCGCTGCCGCTGACCCTCGACAACTTCGGCCTGTCGTTCGACCTCCGGCCCACGACCTAAGCGCTGTCTCGTATCTGGTGTTGTGGTTGGTGGGACTGGTGTTGCGGTCCAGACGGCGAGGATGATGTTGTGCAGGTGCGCGATTGCGGACACCGTATCGGCGAGTGCGCTCGCGGCGCGGCGGTAGTCGCGAAGGATCTTGAAGTTCTTCATCCGGGAAAGCACGTGCTCGACGCGGGGCTCGGACCTTGCGGTGGGTTGGCGTTGAGGTCTTACTCCGAGTCCGGCAACTCGCTGCCGTCACGGGGTTTGCGATAAGGCATGACCACGTCGGGGTTGCCTTGGTAGCCGCCGTCAGCCGTGACCGGCCGGTCGTGGCGATCACCAGCCGGGTGTCGGCATCGATCGCGACCTGCACGTTGCTGGAGTAGCGGTAGTTCTTCGACGGGGTGGCCAGCCGGTGATCCCGGGTCGGGACCAGAGTACCGTCGACAATCGCGACTGCGTCGATCCGTCGTGTGCGGACCGGCGCCGGCGCCGGCCACGGGCCGATCGTGTCGCGTACCTCGGTGCGCTGAGGAATGCGATACCCCGAACAGCGGTCCGATCTGGCGCATCGTCAGGTTCGCCCGCCAATAGGCGGCGTCCAGCAGAACCCGGTCTGCCAGCGGCAATGCCCACTGCCGGCCAGGACGGCCATCCACGATCAACATGATCACTTGCCGGCCCATCGAGCCCGAGACCGGGTTACGAGACATCCCGTAGCACAGGGCGGTGGCGATTGCTTCGCCGTCGAACGGGTACACCCAGTCGGTGCAGAAAATCGCCGGTGGCCTGATCACGGTGGCGCTGCTGGTCTCAGCCGCCGCGTGTGGGGCTGCCGACGCGCCGGAAGCACAGGCCACCGCACAACGCTTCGTGACCGCGGCCGCCACGGGCTCGGCAGTCGAGGCGTGTGCCCTGCTCGCGCCGCGCGCACACGACGCACTCGGGCCGGGCGGGTGCCGGCGGGCGCTCGCCGCCGTCCCGCGCGCCCCCGTGCTTTCGGCATCCGTCTGGGGCGACGAAGCCCAAGCCCGCTCGGACGCCGACACGCTGTTCCTGCACGAGTTCGCCGACGGCTGGCGCATCACCGGCGCCGGCTGCCACCAGCGCAACGAGCAGGTCTACGACTGCGCGGTGGGTGGCCGGTGAAAGCCCGCATCGTGTTCACCGTCTACCTGGTCCTCATCCTGGCGGGCCTGGCCTACTTCATCACCCTCGGAGCGCTGGGTCGATGAGCACCTTCCGGACGCACCTGCGCAACAACGGTCTCTCCCTCGCCTTCGGCGCGCTGTTCCTGCTCAGCCTCGTCGGCCAGGCGTGGGCCGGCCTCGTCGACTTCAACAACCAGCAGCTCGCCCACGGCACCCAGACCGTGGGACTCGGTGACTACCTCACGTCCTCCTCGTTCGCCGTCGACGTCGCCGAGAACTGGCAATCCGAATACCTGCAGTTCTTCCTCTACGTCTTCGCCACCGTCTGGCTCGTGCAACGCGGCTCCCCCGAGTCGAAAGCCATGGGTCAGGTCGGCCGGGAGAACGACCGGGACCAGCTTCTCGGTCACCACGTCCGCAGAGGGTCCCCGCGCTGGGCGAGAACGGGCGGCTGGCGCACCGCCGTTTTCTCGCGCTCGCTCGGCCTGGTCATGGCCACCATCTTCCTGTTGTCCTGGTTCGCCCAATCCGTCGCCGGCGTCAGCGCCTACAACGCCGAACAACTCGCCGACTTCGGCGACCCCCTCAGCTGGGGCGAATACCTGCTCTCCGCCGACTTCTGGGACCGGACTCTGCAGAACTGGCAGTCCGAATTCCTCGCCATCGGCAGCATGGCCGTGTTCAGCGTCTACCTCCGGCAACGCGGCTCCCCCGAATCCAAACCCGTCGGTGCCGAACACCACGTCACCGACGAATCCGGCTGACCGCGGCGATTGCGGCAGGCGCGGCCACTTCCGGTCCGCCGCGGGGTTTATGCCGGGTTTCGGCGGAAACACTCGGGCCAGCTCGGCCGCGACGGCGGCTGTGAACACGGCGGCTGCGAACAGGGAGCGGTGACACATGTGCTCGGCCCGTGACGCGGGAGGCAACCACTCCGGCGAGCTGAACCTCGACGGGCGTGCCCTGCTCGAGGACGCGACCGCGATGCGGTTCGCCCTCGCCGACTGGGCCGGTGAGCGGGAGCTGCCTCGCACCCTCATCGGCGACCTTGAACTCGCGGCCTACGAAGCCATGGTCAACGTCGCCGCCCACGCCTACCCCGACGACCACCCCGGCACCCTCGGACTGCGCGCGACCCACGACAACTGTCACCTCCGCGTCGCCGTCATCGACCACGGCCGATGGCAGCCCTCGCGCCCGTACGACCACCTTCACGGCCGGGGTCTCCCCCTGATCCACCTCCTGGCCGACCACGCGGACGTCACAGCCACACCCCACGGCACCACCGTCACGATGACCTGGCGCGTACCGGAAAGCTGACGCGGCTCGCGGGGCGCTACGGCCGGTCGAGGTCGTGGTGGCGGTCGGCGAGCGTGTGGGCCAGCTCGACGAGCTTGACGTTGAGGTCCTGGGAAGTCCGGCGGAGCACGGCGAAAGCTTCCTCGGCGGTGATGTTCTGGCGGTTCATCAGGATGCCTTTGGCCTGGCCGATGACGTCGCGGGTGTCGATCGCCTGAAGCAGGTGGTGCTCGTGCAGGTCGGCCAGCTCCACGGCCCGGGTCCGGGCCAGGGTCAGCGAGGCGTGGGTGGTCAGCAGCAGAGCGGCGTGCCGGTCGGCCGCGGTGAACAACCGCGGCCGGCGGGAGTAGATGTTCAGGGCGCCGGTCGGCTGCGGCTTGTCGCCGGCGGCGAAGAGTTCGGTGCTCAGCACGGCTTGGTAGCCACGAGCGGTGGTCGCCGCCGCGAAATCCGGCCACCGCCGCTCGGTGTTCAGGTCGGTGCTGGTCACGTATCCCGGCGCATCGGGGAGGGCGGCGTCCACACAGGGTCCTTCGCCGGACCGGTACTGAACCTGGTCCAGCCCGGCGGCGGCGGGATCGGTGGACACGGGGGTGGAAAACCCTCCGTCCGGCGTCCGCAGGGTCACGCTGACCAGGTCCGCGCCCGGAACCAGCACAAGAGTGGCGTCCACGATCTGCCGCAGCGCCGCCGCGGCCGTCGTGGCCGTGAGCAGCGTGCGGGTCAACGTCTCGAACTGGGCGTCCAGCTCGCCGTCGGTCACCTGGTCGCGGTCGGTCACCTGGTCGCCGTCGTGCGATGTGGCCGCCGACCGTTCGCCGACGAGCGCCAGCGCCTGGTCGAGGTCGGCGAAGCGCGGCACGGCCTCCACCGGATCGGCGCCGGCCATACGGAGCCGACGAGGCTGTCCGGGTCGATCACGAGGCGGCACCGGCACGGCTGTTCGACGATCGAGCGGACGAGGTCGAACAGCACGCGCATCCCGGCGGCCGGCAGCAACGTCACCCCTCGCAGGTCGAGCACCACCACCGCGGGCGCGCCGGCCGCGGTCGTGGCGGCGCGCACCGAATCGGCGACGTCGGACACGGCCAGGGTGGTCAGCTCGCCGGACATCTGCACGACCAGCGCCTGGCGGGTCGACACCACACCACCCAGCTGCGAATACTTCGTCACCGTCGCCTCTCGCTGCTCCGCCGGCCCGTGCCACGCGCTCGCGGCGAAACGTCCGTGCGCCGACCTCGGGCCCATGACGTCACCAGTGCACCACACCTGGCCCGGGAAAGCGCCCTGGGTGACCATGCGGACGTTCACCGCCGTTCCGCGAAGTCACGGGTGCGGGCAGTGGCCGGATCGGCGGTGCAGTGCCCACCAGTGAGGATCGCGCCGTTCCCGGCGGCGGCCGGCGGCGTTTGATCACGTCGACGGCGGGTAGCCGTCGGGGCATGACCGATCACGAAGGCGATCACGAACGCGATGCCGACGCGACGCTCGACCGCGAACTCACCGGCTCGGGCGAGCTGACCCCGGATGACCAGCGCGAGCTCGCCGAGCGCGAAGCCGCCGGTCAGGGTGAGGTCAGCCGTGAGCGCAACTGACCGCCCCGGCGAGCCCGACGATCGCGGTGGCGAGGACGCCGCTCGCGGGATGAGTGCGCTGCCGGAGATCGTCGCCAACACCGCCACCGACCTGACTCGAGTCGGGGGCTTGCTGACCGAGGTCGTCGGCGTCGGTGCGGACGAGGTCCGCTGCGAGGCCGATCTCCCGCGCATCCACCTCGATTGGCCCGGCGGCAGCGCGTTGCTCACCGTCACCGGCTCGGGTGCGGGCGCGAGCTGGGTGACCCTGCGTCTCACCCCCGGCAACGGAGACGATACGGCGCACCGCCTGCTCGACGGGCTGGCCGACCGCGTGGACGAGAATTTCACGACCGGCTGAACCGGCCGCAATCCTGTAGCTATTACGTCCACTTCGGACGGTCCCGGTCTCAGGTCCGGTACGGCCCCTGGTCGTCGATGTCGGGGCTCACCCGGGGACAAGGGCCCACCTGCCCGGGTACCGGGGCGACGGTCGTCGGCTGCCACGCGGCGTCCGCCGCCGTGGGGTCGGGGCCGGGTTCGGACGTCGGCCGGGGCTGGGGGTCGGGGGCGGCTCGGTGGGCGTCGCGCTCCTGCAGGCTGTTCTCGACCAGCCCGTCCTGCCGCCGGCGGGCCAGCACGACCAGCGTGAGGCCGTGGATGACCGCCAGCAGCAGGAGAAAGACACCCACGCGGCCGACCACGGCCGCCGTCGAGCCCGACCACGCCGGGCCCACCACCGAAAGCAGCGCGAGGACGCCGATCGCGACGAGGTGGAAGACCGCCACCACCATCCGCGCCATCGAGCCAGGCGCCTCGCCACCGGCCGAGCCCCGGAGGTACCGGCGGCCACCGCGGTAGAGCACCTGGCCGTCGGCCACCACCAGGATCAGTCCGATGACCAGGAACCCCAGCAGGTCGTTGTCGGGCATCGTGTCCTCCTCCTTTTGCGTGGAGTACCCGCGGAAGGAGGACACGATCACGCGCGGACCGGGGTTCACCGGATCGAGCGATCGTCCCCACGCCACCTGAAGCGCACCTCATTTGCCTGACGCAACCGTGGCCACATCGGCCGCTGCCTCGGCGAAGCGCCGCAGTGCGGTCACGACCTCGGTCCGCTCGCCGTCGCCCAGCCGGTCGAGCACGCTGTGCAGGACGTGGCGGCGTTCCTCGTCCACGCGGTCCACGAGACGGCGCCCGGGGCCGGTCGGGGCGAGCAGTGTTTCGCGTTTGTTCAGCGGGTTCTGCGCTTTCTGGAGCAAGCCCAGGGAAACCAGCCGGTCACAAGCCCGGGTGACCGTGGACGGGTTCATGGCCAGCTCGTCGGCGACCCGGCCCATCGTGACCGGCGTGCGGTCGGCCGCCACGCGCAGCGCGCGGAACTGGGTGAGCGTCAAGTGCCCGGTCGTGTGCTCGACGCTGGAGTCGGCGATCGCGACCATCGCCCGCAGCGCGGCGAGCGCGGCGAGCGCGGCGTCGGAATCGCCCGAGGAAATTTGCGGCACGCAAGTATAGTAGGGCCGGAGAACGGGTACAGCCACCTCGCAGGCGAATTTCGGAGCACGAGGAGCTGTCATGACCCAGACCGTCGGCGACTACCTGCTGCAGCGGCTGCGCGAGTGGGACGTCGAGCAAGTGTTCGCCTACCCGGGCGACGGCATCAACGGCATCGTCGCGTCGTTCGGCAAGGCGGACAACAAGCCGAGGTTCGTGCAGGCCCGCCACGAGGAGATGGCGGCGTTCGAAGCGGTCGGCTACGCGAAGTTCAGCGGCCGGCCCGGGGTGTGCCTGGCGACGTCGGGACCCGGCGCCATCCACCTGCTCAACGGTCTCTACGACGCCAAACTCGACCACGTGCCCGTCGTCGCGATCGTCGGGCAGACCGCGCGCAGCGCGATGGGCGGCAGCTACCAGCAGGAAGTGGATCTGCAGGCCCTGTACAAGGACGTCGCGAGCGAGTACCTCGTCGAGGTCAACGTGGCCGAGCAGCTGCCCAACGCCCTGGACCGCGCGTTCCGCACGGCGATCGCCGGCCGCTGCCCCACCGCGCTGATCATCCCGGCCGACGTGCAGGAAGAGCCGTACTCACCACCGCAGCACGCGTTCAAGCAGGTGCCCTCCAGCCCGCCGAGCACGTCGTGGCCGCGACCGGTCCCGCCGGAGGCCGACCTCGACGCCGCCGCTGAAGTGCTCAACACCGGTGAAAAGGTCGCGATCCTCGTCGGGCAGGGCGCGCGCGGCGCGGCCACCGAGGTCCGCGAGGTCGCCGAGCTGACTGGCGCCGGCGTGGCGAAGGCGTTGCTGGGCAAGGATGTCCTGCCCGACGACCTCCCGTGGGTCACCGGCGCGATCGGCCTGCTCGGAACCCGGCCCAGCTACGAGCTGATGCGCGACTGCGACACGCTCCTGATCGTCGGTTCGAACTTCCCGTACTCGCAGTTCCTGCCCGACTTCGGTCAGGCCCGCGCCGTGCAGATCGACCTCGACGGCCGGTTCATCGGCATGCGCTACCCCACCGAGGTCAACCTCGTCGGCGACGCGAGCGCGACGCTGCGGGCCCTGATCCCGCGCCTGACGAGCAAGGAAGACCGTTCGTGGCGCGACAAGATCGAAAAGAACGTCGCTTCCTGGTGGGACACCGTCGATCGCGAAGCCGACGTGGCCGCCGAGCCGGTGAACCCGATGAGCATCGTCAACGAGCTGTCACAGCGCCTGCCGGACAACACGATCGTCACCGCCGACTCCGGCTCCTCGACCAATTGGTACGCGCGCAACCTGCGCATCCGCGGTGACATCCGCGGTTCGCTGTCGGGCACGCTCGCCACGATGGGCCCCGGGGTGCCGTACGCGATCGGTGCGAAGTTCGCGCACCCCGACCGCCCCGTCGTCGCCCTGGTCGGCGACGGTGCCATGCAGATGAACGGCCTCGCCGAGCTCATCACGATCGCCCGTTACCGGCACCTGTGGACCGACCCGCGCTGCGTGATCTGCGTCTTCCACAACAACGACCTCAACCAGGTCACGTGGGAGCTGCGCGCGATGGGCGGGGCGCCGAAGTTCGAGGAGTCGCAGAGCCTGCCCGACGTCGACTACGCCGGTTTCGCGCTGTCGCTCGGGCTCACGGCGGTCACCGTCGACAAGGCCGAACAGCTGGGCTCCGCGTGGGACACCGTGCTCACCGCCGACAAGCCCGCGGTCCTCGACGTGCGCTGCGACCCCGAGGTGCCGCCGATCCCACCGCACGCCACGTTCGAGCAGATGAAGTCCGCCACCGAGGCCCTGCTCAAGGGCGACCCCGACGCGATGCACCTCGTGGTGCAGGGCGTGAAGACGAAGGTCCAGGAGTTCCTGCCGGGCCGGCGAGGCAAGTGACCCGCCGCGGTCGCCGTGGTGAGAGTGGCCCGTCGGACGAGGACGCCGTGAACGCCCGGGCCGTGGCGGTCGCGTGAGCCGGGTGGGGCGGGGCGCTGCTCGCCGGGGCGAGGGTCGCGGAGGAGGACGCGGCCGCGGTCGTGCTCACCGCGCTGGGGTTGCGCCACCTGGTCCAGGCCGCGGTGACCCTGCGGTGGCCGCACAGCGCCGCCGCACGCCGGGCGTGGCTCGTCGACGGCGCGCACAGCCTGAGCATGGCCGGGCTCGCCGCGGCTTCGAAGCGGTGGCGTGGACCGGCCGCGGCCAGGGCGGTGACGGCGGCGGTCTGGGCGATCGCGACCCGGGCCGCGAGCAAGTGACGGAACGGAGGATTCCCATGACCGACAACCCGGTGGTGGTCGTGACCGGTGCCAGTGGCGGAATCGGGCGGGCGGTCGCCCGGGCGTTCGGCGCGCGCCACGCCCGGGTCGCGCTCCTGGCCCGCGGCCGGAAGGGACTGAGCGCGGCCGCCGAGGACATCCGGCAGGAGGGCGGCACCGCGCTGCCGCTGGAAACCGACGTCGCCGACTTCGGCCAGGTGGACCGGGCGGCCACGCGCGTCGAACAGGAGCTGGGCCCGATCGACACGTGGGTGAACGTGGCGTTCACCTCGGTGTTCGCGCGGTTCAGCGACATCCGGCCGGAGGAGTTCAAGCGCGTCACCGAGGTCAGCTACCTCGGCTACGTGCACGGCACCATGGCCGCGCTGAGCCGGATGAAACCACGCGACCGGGGGACGATCGTGCAGGTCGGGTCGGCGCTGGCGTACCGCGGGATTCCGTTGCAGAGCGCCTATTGCGGGGCGAAGCACGCCATCCAGGGGTTCAACGAGGCGCTGCGGTGCGAGCTGCTGGCCGAGCACAGCGGTGTCCACGTGACGATGGTGCAGATGCCGGCGGTCAACACACCGCAGTTCTCGTGGGTGCTCTCGCGGCTGCCACGGCACGCACAACCCGTGCCACCGATCTACCAGCCCGAGGTGGCGGCTTCGGCCGTGCTCTACGCGGCCGACCACCCGCGCCGGCGCGAGTACTGGGTCGGGGGCGCCACGGTGGGCACGCTCGTCGCCAACGCGCTCGCGCCCGGGGTCCTCGACCGCTACCTCGCGCTGACCGGGCTCAAGGCGCAGCAGACGGACCAGCCGACCCCGGCCGACCAGCCCGCGAACCTCTGGCACCCCGCCGACGGCCCTCGGGGCCACGACTTCGGCGCCCACGGGGAGTTCGACGCGAAGTCCGCGCCCCGCAGTGCCCAGCTGTGGGCCAGCCACCACCACGGTGTCCTCGCCGCGGCGGGCGGCGCACTCGCCGCGACCGCACTCGGGGTGTGGCGGTGGGCGCGGGCCTGAGCGATTGGCAGGACTTCGCACCGCACGTCCTGCCCGAATACGCCCAGCTGGCCGGCGGCGAGCGCGGCGCCTTGAGCGGGCCGCGGGGTGCCCTCGCGTGGCTGTGCGCGCCGGGCTGGTCCGACAGCGCCGTGGTGTCGGCGTTGATCGGCGGGCGGGGAAGCTACTCGGTGAGCCCGGTCGAAACCTGCGTGTGGGGCGGCTACTACGAACCCGGCTCGCTGATCTGGCGCAACCGCTGGGTCAGCTCGCGCACGGTCATCGAATGCCGCGACGCCCTGGCCTACCCGGCCGACCCGTCGAGGGTCGTGCTTCTGCGGCGCGTCGAAGCGGTCGAACGCGACATCGCCGCGCGCGTGCAGCTCGACCTGCGCGACGGGTTCGGCGGCCGCTCGATGCGCGAGCTGAACCGCGACGGCGACGGGGTCTGGACCGCGCGCACCGGTGACCTGCGCGTCCGCTGGACCGACGGCGCCGAAGCCCGACCGGACGCCGAAGGCCAGCTCGTCCTGGACCTCCCGCTGCGCGGCGGGACCGGCCGCGACCTCGTGCTCGAGATCAGCGCCGGACCGTTGCCGGCGGCGCCGCCCGCCGCCGAGCTGTGGAGCGCCACCGAACACACCTGGCACCGAGCCGTGCCGCCGCTGGAGAACACCGTCGCCCCGCGCGACGCCCGGCACACCTACGCGGTGCTGCGCGGCCTGACCACGGCCGGCGGCGGTACGGTCGCCGCCGCCACGCTGGGCCTGCCCGAACGCGCCGAGGCCGGGCGCAACTACGACTACCGCTACGTCTGGCTGCGCGACCAGTGTTACGCCGGGCTCGCCGCGTCCATCGCCGAGGGGAACCCGCTGCTCGACGCCGCGGTCTCGTTCACCTCCGCGCGCGTGCTCGAACACGGCGACCGGCTCCTGCCCGCCTACTGCACCGACGGCCGGCCCCCACGCCCGCCACGAGACCGCGCTCAAGCTGCCGGGTTGCCCCGGCGGGAACCCGATCGCCGGCAACCACGTCAACGGCCAGTTCCAGCTCGACACCCTCGGCGAGCTCCTGCAGCTCTACGCCGCCGGCCGCCACGACGGGCTCACCCCCGACGCCGAGCGCGCGGCCGGCCTCTGCGTCGACCTGATCGGCCGGCGCTGGGACGAACCCGAGGCCGGTGAGGGGGAACTCGGCGACGACTGGTGGACGCATTCGCGGCTCGCCTGCGTGGCCGGCCTGCGGGCGATCGCCACGCACCGCACGCCGGCCGCGGCCACCCGCCTGTCCGGCCTCGCCGACCGGCTGCTCGCCGAAACGACCCGCCGCGGCACCGACGCCCGCGGCGCCTGGCAGCGCGCGCCGGGCCGTCCCGGCACCGACGCGGCCCTGCTGCTGCCGCCGGTGCGCGGCGCCCTGCCCGCCGCGGACCCACGCACACCGGCGACCTTGCCAGCCGTGCGCACCGACCTGTGCGAAGACGGTTACGTCTACCGCTTCGCCCCGGACGACCGCCCACTCGGCGAAGCCGAGGGCGCGTTCCTGTTGTGCGGCTTCGTGATGGCGCTGGCCTGCTGGCACCAGGGCAACCGCGTGGAGGCCTTCCGCTGGTTCGAACGCACCCGCACGGCATGCGGACCGCCCGGCCTGCTGGCCGAGGAATACGACGTGCGCCAACGCCAGCTGCGCGGCAACCTGCCCCAAGCATTCGTGCACGCTCTCCTGCTCGAAACCGCCCACCGGCTCGCGGGTGACCCACCGTCGTGACACCTCTGGCCGCGAACGCCCGTCAGGCTCCGGGTCGCAGCAGGATCTTCTGAGCCCCGTGGAGCTTCTTCTGGAACATGTCGTACGCCCGCGGCGCGTCGGCCAGCGACAGGGTGTGCGTGGCGAACCCTTCGACGCCCAGCGGGTCACCGTCGCCCGTCACGAGCGGCAGGATGTCGTCGAGCCAGTGCCGCACGTTGGCCTGGCCCATGCGCAGCTGGATCTGCTTGTCGAACAGCTCCAACATGGGCATCGGGTCGACCATGCCGCCGTACACACCCGACAACGAGATCGTGCCGCCACGGCGGACCGTGTCGATGGCCGCGTACAGCACGCTGAGCCGGTCGAGGCCGGCCTTCTCCGTGATCTTCGCCGCCAGCGGCTGCGGCAGCAGGCCGACGAGGTTCTGCGCCAGCCGGCCCGCCGGAGCGCCGTGGGCTTCCATCCCGACCGCGTCGATCACCGAGTCGGCGCCGCGGCCGGCGGTCAGCTGCCGGACCGTCTCGGCGATGTCCTTGTGGTCGCGCGTGTCGATCGCCGTCGCGCCGTGGTCGCGAGCCCGCGCCAGCCGTTCGGGCACGAGGTCGACGCCGATCACCTGGCCCGCCCCGCGCAGCCGCGCGACGCGGCACGCCATCTGCCCGATCGGGCCGAGGCCGAACACCACGACGGAGCCGTCCGGCGGGACGTTCGCGTAGTCCACGGCCTGCCACGCCGTCGGCACCACGTCGGACAGGTAGACGAACCGCTCGTCCGGCGGGCCGTCCGGCACCTTGATCGGCCCGTACTGCGCCTGCGGCACCCGCAGGTACTCTGCCTGCCCGCCGGGGACCTGGCCGTAGAGCTTCGTGTAGCCCAGCAGCGCCGCGCCCTTCCCCTGCGAGGTCACCTGCGTCGTCTCGCATTGCGACTGCAGGCCGCGCTCGCACATCCAGCAGTGCCCGCAAGAGATGTTGAACGGCACCACCACCCGGTCTCCGGGCGCGAGGTTCGACACGCCCGACCCGACCTCTTCGACCACGCCCATCGGCTCGTGGCCGAGGATGTCGCCTTCGGTCATGAACGCGCCGAGCACCTCGTACAGGTGCAGGTCCGAGCCGCAAATTCCGGTGGACGTCACGCGCACGATCGCGTCAGTGGGCTCCTCGAGCTTCGGATCCGGGACCTCTTCGACGCGAACGTCGCGCTTGCCGTGCCAGGTCACTGCCTTCATGGCGCTCCTCGTCTCCGTGCGTCCGTGTTCGAACCAGCCGGTTTCCCCCCTGCGGCAGGCGCAAACTCCGCGGTTGCGCGCTCCGGAACCCGGGTACGCCGTGATCATGAGCGAACCTGTGCGCCCCGCGGTGACGGTCCGGCCGTACGCGAGTCCGCTGCCGTTGGGGTTCTTCAGCTTCGGCGTCGGCATGGCCCTGCTCGGCGGGGTCGGCCTCGGGCTCGTGGTCGGTGATCAGGTGCGCACGGCCGGCATCCTGCTGGCCGGATTCGTCTTCCCGCTCGAGTTCCTGGCGGCGGTGATCGCGTTCCTCGCCCGCGACACCGGTGCGGCGGCCGCCCTCGGGTTGTTCGCCACTTCGTGGCTCGGGCTCGGTGTCGTGCACGTGGTGGCGCCGCAGCAGCAGACGAGTGTCGCCCTCGGGTTCTACCTCGGGGCGTTCGCCCTGGCGCTGGTGCCGCTGATCGTGGTGGCGTTCCTGGGCAAGGCGCTGCTCGGGATCGTGCTCACCGTGTCCGCCCTGCGCTCGGCGCTCTCGGCGGCGTACCAGTTCGGCGCGCCGACGGTCATCGAGCGGGCGAGTGGCTGGGTCGCGTTCGCCCTCTTCGTCCTGGCGCTCTACGCGGGCACGGCGTTCCTCCTCGAAGACGTCCGCCAGCGCACCACGTTCCCGATCCTGCGCCGGGCCGCCGCGCGGCAAGCGGTCGAAGGCGACGTTTCGGCGCAAAACGCCCGGCTGCCGCACGAAGCCGGGGTCCGCAACCAGCTCTGAGGTGTGTACCGCGGCACCCGCACGGGTAACCCGCGAAGAACGACTGCGGGAGGCCGGCGGTGACCGAGGCGAAGATCAGGACGACTCCGATCAAGATGAGCCCGCGGTACTCGCCGCGGGGCGGGGTGCTGGTGGCCCTGGCACGCACGACCGACCCCAAGAAGATCGGGCTGCTCTACCTCACCACCGCCACGGGGTTCTTCCTCGCCGGCGGCGCCATGGCGCTGCTGATGCGCAGTGAGCTCGCCCGACCCGGCCTGCAGTTCCTGTCGCAGGAGCAGTACAACCAGCTGTTCACCATGCACGGCACGATCATGCTGCTGCTCTACGCGACCCCGATCGTCTTCGGCTTCGCCAACTACATCCTGCCTCTGCAGATCGGCTCACCGGACGTCGCGTTCCCGCGGCTCAACGCGTTCTCCTACTGGCTCTACCTCTTCGGTGGCCTGATCGTGCTGAGCGCGTTCCTCACCCCCGCCGGCGCGCCGGACTTCGGCTGGACCGCCTACACCCCGCTCTCGGACGCCGTGCACTCCCCCGGCATCGGCGGCGACCTGTGGATCATGGGCCTGATCGTCTCCGGCCTCGGCACGATCCTCGGCGCCGTCAACATGATCACCACGATCGTGTGCCTGCGTGCGCCCGGCATGACGATGTTCCGGCTGCCGCTGTTCACCTGGAACATCTTCTTCACCGCGATCCTGATCCTGCTCGCGTTCCCCATCCTCACCGCCGCGCTCTTCGCCCTGGAAGCCGACCGGCAGCTCGGCGCGCACGTGTTCGACCCGGCCAACGGCGGCGCGATCCTGTGGCAGCACCTGTTCTGGTTCTTTGGCCACCCCGAGGTCTACATCGTGGCGCTGCCGTTCTTCGGGATCGTCACGGAGATCATCCCGGTGTTCAGCCGCAAACCGCTCTACGGCTACCGGCTGATGGTGTTCGCGACCATCGGCATCACCGCGCTGTCGGCAACGGTGTGGGCGCACCACATGTTCGCGACCGGCGCGGTGCTGCTGCCGTTCTTCTCCATTCTGACCTTCCTGATCGCCGTGCCGACGGGGATCAAGTTCTTCAACTGGATCGGCACCATGTGGAAGGGCGCGCTGTCGTTCGAGACGCCGATGCTGTGGTCGGTCGGGTTCCTGGTCACGTTCCTGCTCGGCGGGCTCACCGGGGTCATCCTCGCCGCCCCCGCGCTCGATTTCCACGTGCACGACACGTACTTCGTCGTCGCGCACTTCCACTACGTGCTCTTCGGCACCATCGTGTTCGCCACCTTCGCCGGCATCTACTTCTGGTTCCCGAAGATGACCGGACGGATGCTCGACGAACGCCTGGGCAAGTGGCAGTTCTGGCTGACGTTCATCGGGTTCCACGCCACGTTCCTCGTGCAGCACTGGCTCGGCGCCGAGGGCATGCCGCGCCGTTACGCCGATTACCTGTCCACCGACGGGTTCACCGCGCTCAACACCGTGTCGACCATCGGGTCGTTCGTGCTC
This sequence comes from Amycolatopsis sp. NPDC004368, assembly GCF_053602515.1. Taxonomy (NCBI): domain Bacteria; kingdom Bacillati; phylum Actinomycetota; class Actinomycetes; order Pseudonocardiales; family Pseudonocardiaceae; genus Amycolatopsis; species Amycolatopsis sp. NPDC004368. The sequence goes on from NZ_JBSGDT010000021.1 coordinate 81,839, forward strand.
GGTGCCTCGATGCTGCCGTTCGTGTGGAACGTGGTGAAGAGCTACCGCTTCGGCGAGGTCGTGGAGGTGGACGACCCGTGGGGCTTCGGCAATTCCCTGGAGTGGGCGACGACGTGCCCGCCGCCGCGGCACAACTTCCACGAGCTGCCGCGCATCCGCTCCGAACGCCCGGCGTTCGAGCTGCACTACCCCGCGATGGTCGACCGCATCAACGAGGAGCAGCGTGTCGCCCGGCGCCGAGCCCGGGTGTAGGCGCCGCCTCACCGGGTAACCACGGAACCGGAAAGGAGGCGTCATGGCATCCCGCTCCTGGCCACGCCTGGTGGTCCTCGCGCTCGGCGTCATCTACCTGGTACTCGGCGTCGTGGGATTCTTCGTCCCGGAGACCGTCCACGTCGGACACGACCCGAGCCGGACGGTGTGGATCTTCGGCGCCAGCACGGTGCTGAACATCGTGCACACCGCGGTCGGCCTGCTCGGTCTGCTGGCCGCGCGGAAGCTGTCCGGAGCCATCGGCTACTGCTGGTTCGTCTTCGTCGCCTTCGCCGGTCTGACCGCGTTCGGGATTCTGTCGGCCGCGTTCGGCACCGTCGACGACGACCCGGTCAACATCAACTGGGCCGACAACTGGCTGCACGGCCTCACTTCGCTGGTCGCGCTGGCTGTGGTGCTCATGGCCGGCCGCGTGCGGCAACCCGCCGAGGGTTAGCCAGGCCCCGGGACGGCTATCCCCGTGGCATGACTGGCCAACGCATCGTCGTGACCGGCGCGACCGGCAACCTGGGTACCGCCGTCGTCCGCGCACTCGCCGCCGACCCGGGGGTGGAGGCGATCGTGGGCATCGAACGCCGGCCCGCGACAAACCCGCCACCGAAGACCCAGTACGTGCCGCTGGACGTGACCCGCGACGACTTGGTCCTGGCAATGCGCGGCGCCGACGCCGTGGTGCACCTGGCCTGGCTCTTCCAGCCCACCCACCGGCCGGACCTCACCTGGGACACCAACGTGCGGGGTTCGCTGCGCGTCTTCGAAGCGGCCGCCGAGGCCGACGTGCCGACGATCGTCTACGCGTCCTCCGTCGGCGCCTACTCCCCGGGGGAAGGCGACCGGCGCGTGGCCGAGGACTGGCCGACGCACGGCTGGCCGACCGCCGCGTATCCGCGGGAAAAGGCCTACGTGGAGCGATGCCTCGACGCTTTCGAACGGGAGCACCCGGCCACGCGGGTCGTGCGGCTGCGGCCCGGCTTCGTGTTCCAGCGCTCGGCCGCACCGGAGCAACGGCGGCTGTTCGCGGGCCCGTTCGTGCCCGGCTCGCTGGTGCGGCCCGGTCTCGTGCCGGTGGTCCCGGACGTGCCGGGGCTGCGGTTCCAGGTTGTGCACAGCGACGACCTCGCCGACGCCGTACGCCGGTGCGTGCTGCGTCCGGTCCACGGCGCATTCAACATCGCAACGGACGACCTCGTGGACCCCGCCTTCCTGGCCGGGCTGCTCGACGCCCGGCTCGTGCCGGTCCCGCCCTGGCTCGTCCGCCCGGCCCTCGCGGCCGCGTGGCGGCTGCACCTCGTGCCCGCCACGCCGGGCCTGTTCGACACCGTGCTGCGGCTGCCCCTCATGGACACGACCCGCGCGAGGTCTGCATTGGACTGGCACCCGCGCCGCTCCGCCGCAGAGACGCTGGGCGAGTTCCTCACCGGACTGCGAGAAGGCACCGGCGGCGGTACGCCGCAGCTCGCCGGTGACGAGACGCGGCCGAGCGAGTTCGGGTCCGGGGTCGGCCAACGCCCCTGATCCGGTGCTTGCCGGGCGGCCCACGGGCCGCCCGGCAGCAGGTTCACGCGACGTCCAGGACCGTCTTCAGCCAGCCGTCCTCGCGCCGGTCGAAGGTCTCGTACGCCTCGATCGCCGCGGTCGGCTTCTCGTGCTGCGTGATGAACTGCAGCGGGTCGACCACGCCGGTGTGCACGAGGTCCAGCAGGTCCGGCAGGTAGCGGCGGTGGTTGCAGTTGCCCATGTGCAGCGTGAGGTTCTTGTTCATCGCCAGGCCGAACGGGAACTCGTCGAACCCCGGTGGGTAGACCCCGATCACACCGATGCTGCCGGCCTTCGCCACGGCGTCCACGGCCCAGCGGGCCGCCTGCGCGGGCGAATCGCCGGCCACCCAGTCGGCCGGCGGCGTGGCGCCCGGCGCGGGGCTTTCCGCGTCGACACCCACCGCGTCGATCACCCGATCCACCCCGATTCCCCCGGTGAGCTCCCGGATCACGGCGACCGGATCCTCGTCGTCGAAGTTCACGGTCTCGGCGTTCTGCCCGCGGGCCTTGTCCAACCGGGACGGCACCCGGTCCACGGCGAACACCCGCCCCGCGCCCTGCCGCTTGGCCGACGCGATCGCGAACTGACCGACCACACCGGCACCCAGCACGAGCACGCTGTCCCCGCGGGACACCTCGGCCAGGCGCGCACCGAACCACGCGGTCGGGAAGATGTCCGACAGCAGAATCGCCTGGTCGTCGGACACGGCGTCGGGAACCCGCACGAGCGAGGTCATCGCGAACGGCACCCGTGCGTACTCGGCCTGCAGCCCGTCGACCGGGCCGGTCGCTTCCGGACCGCCGAAGAAGCAGGTGCCCGCGGCGGGCCCGTTGGGGTTCGCCCGGTCGCACTGCGCGTAGTACCCCGCGCGGCAGTACGAACAAGTGCCGCAACCGATGGTCGACGGGATCACCACCCGGTCACCCGGCGAAAAGCCCCGCACCGCGGGCCCGACCTCCTCGACGACACCGACGGCTTCGTGACCGAGGATCGTGCCCTCGACCATCCCGGGCATCGTGCCGCGAACCATGTGCAGGTCGGTACCGCAGATCGCGCTGCGGGTGATCCGCACGATCGCGTCGCCGGGTTCGAGGATCTTCGGGTCGGGCACGTCGTCGAGCCGGATGTCGCCCACGCCGTGCCACACAACTGCCTTCACGATCGTTCCTCCTGATCTTTCGCGTCCCGGCGGCCTACCCGCTGAAGCGCTCTCGAAACGCCTCGGCGGCACGGATGCCGCGTTGCCACCCGGGCGGTCACCGCCTCCCCGCCTCGGCCGGCTCCGGACCTTCCAGCCGTTCCAGCAGGTGCCGCACCGGCAAGGTCATCGCCCCCAGGCCCAGCGCCGCGGTCACCCCGTCCGCCGGGGTGGCCAGCCGGCGCTCCACAGTGGACAGCAGGCGCCGGCTGCGGTCGAGTTCCGCCGAGCCGTCCGGGGTGCGGACCGCGGCGCTCAGACAGTCGATCATGTCGGCCAGCGCGGCACGCGCCGCGGGCCACGGGTAGGTGAACGTCTCCTCGCGCATCGACGCGGTGCGGACCGCGCCGATCAGCTGTTCCACCGGCGGCCACAGGGAAATCAGCCGTTCGGCGCGGCGGTCGAGGACCGGGCCGGAGCGTCGCCGCCGCAGGTTGAGCACGCGTTCCTCGCGCGTCTGCTGCACCGCCTCGGTCGTCACGGCGACGAGGCTGCGCAATTCGCGCGCCTCGCCCAGCCAGTCTTCGACGTCCTCCGGGGGTTCCTCGGTGCGGATGAGCCGCGCGGTGGTGGCGAGGAGGTCGCCGAGCGCGCCGGCCAGCGCGTCGACCGCTTCGACGAGCCGGCGGCCCGACAGCGGCGGGAAGATCAGCGCGTTGACCGCGGCCCCGATCGCCGCACCCAGAGCCGTTTCCACGAGCCGGTCGCCGAGCAGAGCCGCCGGGGTTCCGTAGGCGATCAGCAGCATGCCCGTGACGCCGACCCACACCCCCGACTCGCCGAACCTCCGCCACGACCCGATCAGCAGCCCCACGAACACGGCCAGCCCCAGCGCCACGGCGGGCCACGGGATCACGTGCCCGGCCAGCCCCGCGAGCACGACCCCGGCGGCCACCGCGCCCACCTGTTGCACCCAGCCGCGCACCGAGCGGTACACGGTCGTCTCCACGAGGAACACCGCGGCGTACGGCGCGAGGAACGGCTGCGGCAGGTGCAGCACGAGCGTCGCCAGCAACCACGCCCCGGTCGCCGCGAAGGCCGCTTTCGCCGCCTGGACGAGGACACGACGTTCCCGGCCCGGTACGCGGACGGCGCGAGTCAGCCAGCCCACGGGTGTGCGGACGCCTTGGCGCAGCACGTCCTGGGGTCTCGGTTCGGCAGCGGGGGTGTCGGGAGTCGGGGAGTCCACGTCCGGTGGTTACCCGGCGAGGCGCGTGTGTAGCCACTGCGATCTCGGGTAGCCGAGGGGGACCACCGAGGAGAAACGGAGAGACCCGCATGAAGGCAGTCGTCTACCAGGGACCGCGTGACGTCGAGGTGCGTGAGGTGCCCGAGCCGAAGATCGACCAGCCGACCGACGCGATCGTCCGGATCACCACGACGAACATCTGTGGTTCCGACCTGCACATGTACGAAGGCCGCACGAACGTCGAACAGGGCAAGATCCTCGGTCACGAGAACATGGGGATCGTCGCCGAGATCGGCGCCGGCGTGACCCGGGTGAAGGTGGGCGACCGCGTCTCGGTGCCGTTCAACATCGCCTGCGGCACGTGCCGCAACTGCGGCGCCGGCTGGACGTCGTTCTGCGAGCGGGTGAACCCGGTCGAGGGCATGGTCGGCGCGGCCTACGGTTACGCCAACATGGGGCCCTACGACGGTGGCCAGGCGGAGTACCTGCGGGTGCCCTACGCCGACTTCAACCTGCTCGACCTGCCGCCGGGCACCGAGTACGAGAACGACTTCACGATGCTCTCGGACATCTTCCCCACCGGCTGGCACGGCACCGAACTCGCGAACATGCGCCCCGGTGACCGCGTCGCGGTGTTCGGCGCCGGCCCGGTCGGCCTCCTGGCCGCCCACAGCGCGGTCATCCGCGGCGCGTCCGAGGTCTACGTCGTCGACAAGGAACGCGACCGCCTCGCGATGGCCGAGAAGATCGGCACGACCCCGATCGACCTGTCCGAGGCCGACCCGGTCGAGCAGATCCTGGCCGCCACCGGCGGCGCGGGCACCGACTGCGGTGTCGAGGCCGTCGGCTACCAGGCCCACGACCACACCGGGCAGGAACACCCCGAACTGGTGCTCGACAACCTGGTGAAGGTGGTGCGCCCGACCGGCGGCATCGGCGTGGTCGGCGTGTACCTCCCGGAAGATCCGGGCGCCGCGACCGAGCAGGCGCAGGACGGCCGGATCGCTTGGGACTACGGCAGTTTCTTCATGAAGGGCCAGCACATGGGTACCGGCCAGGCCCCCGTCAAACGCTACAACCGGCAGCTGCGCGACCTGATCATCACCGGCAAGGCGAACCCCTCGTTCCTCGTCTCGCACGAGCTTTCCCTGGACCAGGCCGCCGAGGGCTACGAGAAGTTCGACCGCCGGGACGACGGCTGGACGAAGGTCCTGCTGCGCCCGTGACCCGCCGAGCCGAAAGGATTTCCCATGCGCGTTCTCGCCCTGGTGTGCACGCTCAAACCGTCGCCCGCCACCTCCAGCAGCGACCTCATCGCGAGGCAGCTGCTGGACCTGTTCGCCGAACGCGGCGCCACCGGTGAGCTTGTCCGCGTGGTCGACCACGACGTGAAACCCGGTGTCGAGGCCGACCTGGGCGACGGCGACGCGTGGCCGGAGCTGCGCCGCAAGATCGGCGACGCCGACATCCTGCTGATCGCCACCCCGACGTGGGTCGGGCACATGTCCAGCGTCGCCCAGCGGGTACTCGAACGCCTCGACGCCGCACTGTCCGAAACGGACGGTGAGGGGCGGCCCGCGATGTACGGCAAGGTGGCCGTCGCCGCGGTGGTCGGCAACGAGGACGGCGCGCACAAGATCATCGCCGACCTGTTCCAGGCGCTCGACGACATCGGCTTCAGCGTCCCGGCCCAGGGCGCCACGTACTGGAACGGCGAAGCGATGAAGGGCGGCGACTACAACGACCTCCCGGAAACTCCGGAAGCCGTCGCCTCGACCAACGCGACCCTGGTCCGCAACGCCGTGCACCTGGCGACGCTGCTGGGCAAGGACCAGTACCCCGCCGCCTGACCCGAGGGAAGGAACCGTCGTGGCCACCGCCGACACACTGCGCCGCTACCGCCGGGCCTGCGACTACCTCGCCGCGGCGATGATCCACCTCAAGGACAACGTGTTGCTCACGGACCCGCTGCGGCCCGAGCACCTCAAACCGCGCCCGCTCGGGCACTGGGGCACCTGCCCCGGCCTCACACTGGTCTACGCCGGCCTGAACCGGCTGGTCGCCGAGACCGGCCAGCGCACGCTGCTGGTCACCGGGCCCGGCCACGGCGCCCCCGCGATCCACGCCAACCTGTGGCTCGAAGGCACCCACGCCGAGTACGACGACAAGCTGGCGCTCGACGGATCCGGGCTCACCGAGCTCGTCCGGCGGTTCTCGTGGCCGGGTGGGTTCCCCAGCCACCTCTCCCCCGAGGTGCCCGGCGTGATCCACGAGGGCGGTGAGCTCGGCTACGCCCTGGCCACGGCGTTCGGCGCCGCCTTCGACGACCCCGGCCTGATGGTGGCCTGCGTCGTCGGCGACGGGGAAGCCGAGACCGGACCGACGGCGGCTTCGTGGCACAGCCCGAAGTTCACCGGCCCCGGCGACGGTCGCGTGCTGCCGATCCTGCACCTCAACGGCTACAAGATCGCCTCACCGACGATCTACGAAGCGATGTCGGACGACGAGCTCACCGCCTACTTCACCGGCTGCGGCTGGACTCCCCTGCTGGTCGACGTCCGCGGCGTCGACGACCCCGGCGTCCCGCTCGCGGACGCGCTGAACGAGGCGCACGCCCGGCACACCGGCCCGCCCCCGATGATCGTGCTGCGCAACACCAAAGGTCTCGGCCTGCCCGCCACCAGCCCTGACGGCACACCGCTGGAGGGCACCTTCCACGCCCACCAGGTCCCGCTGCCCGGCGCGGCACGCGACCCGGCACAGCTGGCCGAGCTGGAGAGCTGGCTGCGCTCCTACCGGCCGGAAGAGCTGTTCGACGCCGATGGCGTGCCCGCGTCCGACCTGCTCACCGTGCCGCCGGAGCCGGCGCTGCGGCTCGGGCGCGTCCCGCAGGCCAACGGCGGGCTCCTGCGGCGCGACCTGCCGCTGCCCGCCGTCGAGGACCACGCCGTCGCCGTGACCGGGCGAGGTGTGGTCGACGCCGGCCCGACCGCGGTGGCCGGCGCGTGGCTCGCCGAGGTGGTCCGCAACGCCCCCGACACGTTCCGGGTCGTGTGCCCGGACGAGCTGGACTCCAACAACCTCGGCGCGCTGCTGGACGTCACCGCCCGGCAGTTCGACCGCGACGTCCCCGGCCACACCGAGCACCTCGCCGGCCGCGGCCGCGTGCTCGAAGTGCTGTCGGAACACCTGTGCCAGGGCTGGCTGCAGGGTTACCTGCTCACCGGCCGCCACGGCCTGTTCCCCTGCTACGAAGCCTTCGTGTCCATTGTGGACAGCATGGTGAACCAGTACGCCAAGTTCCTCAAGATGTCGGGCGAGGTCGCGTGGCGCGCCCCCGTGGCGAGCCTGAACTACCTGCTCACCAGCGACGGCTGGCGCCAGGAACACAACGGCTACAGCCACCAGGGCCCCGGGTTCATCAACCAGATGCTCACCAAGAAGGCCGACACCACCAGGATCTACTTCCCACCGGACGCCAACACCCTGTTGGAAACCCTGCACCGCTGCCTGTCCTCCACCGACCTGATCAACGTCGTCGTCGCGGGCAAGCAGAGCGGGCCGGTGTGGCTCTCGCCCGCCGAAGCCCGGGCGCACTGCCGCGCGGGAGCCGCGGTGTGGCCGTGGGCGAGCCACGAGGGCGAGGCCGACGTCGTGCTCGCGTGCGCCGGGACGACCCCGACCGTCGAGACGCTGGCCGCGACCGACCTGCTCCGCGAAGCCGCCCCGGAGCTGCGGGTGCGGGTGGTCAACATCGTCGACCTGCTCTCGCTGTGCCCGCCGGACCGCCACCCCCACGGCCTGTCCGAGGAAGCCTTCACCGAGTGTTTCGGTCACGACGTGCCGGTGGTCTTCGCCTTCCACGGGTACCCGTCGGCGGTGCACGAGGTCCTGCACGGGCGGCCGGGAGCCCAGCGCTTCCACGTGCACGGCTACCTCGAGGAAGGCACGACCACCACACCGTTCGACCTGCTCGCGAGCAACCGGATGACCCGCCACGACCTCGCCGCCGACGCCGCCACCCGCGCCCGCGGCTGGTCCTCGGCCGGCGGCGACCTGGCCCGCCGGTTCCGCCGTGAGCGCGACGCCGCGCTGACGAGCGCTTACCGCGACGGCGAGGACCCGCCCGAGATCACCGGCTGGCGGTGGCCGCGATGAACGTGCTGACGGTCAACCCGGGTTCCGCCAGCCTGCGGCTGCACCTGGTGGACTCGGTGACCGAAGAGGTCCTCGACGCCACCACGAGCACCGTGGACGCGGAGATCGAGTCCTTTGTGGACAAGTGTCGGGCCGTCGACACGGTCGCGTACCGGCTCGTGCACGGCGGCCCGGACGTCGTGGAGCCCGCCGTGGTCACCCCGAAGGTGCGCGCCGCGATCGCCACGGCCCGCTCCCTCGCCCCCGAGCACGTGCCGAAGACCGAGGCCCTGCTCGACCGGCTGACCCGGCTGCTGCCCGACGCGCGGCACGTCGTCTGCCCGGACACCGCGTTCCACCGCACGCTCCCCGCCATCGCCCGGACCTACCCGCTGCCGCAGCGCTGGCGAGCCCGCTGGGACCTGCGCCGCTACGGCTTCCACGGCCTGTCCTTCGGCTGGGCGGTCCGGCGGGCCGCCGCTCTGCTGCACCGGCCCGTCGCCGATCTGCAGCTGCTCGTCGCGCACCTGTCCGGCGGGTGTTCCGTCTGCGCGGTGTCGGGTGGGCGCAGCGTCGACACCTCCATGGGATTCACCCCACTGGAGGGCACGATGATGGCGAAGCGGTCGGGCACGGTCGATCCCGGCCTGCTGCTGTGGTTGCTGCGCGAGGGCAAGCTGACCGTCGACGAACTGGAGGACGGCCTCTACCACCACTCCGGGCTCCTCGGCCTGTCCGGCACGTCCGACGACACACGGGACCTGGTCCACGCCGGCGATGTCGAGGCCCGGTTCGCCCTCGCCGTGTTCGGGCACCGCGTCCGTCGTGAACTGGCGGCGATGGCCGCGAGCCTGGACCGGGTCGACGCGCTCGTGTTCACCGGCGACATCGGCTGGGACCAGCCCGAGGTGGCCGAGGCCGTCGCCGCCGGGCTCGGGGTGCTCGGCGTTTCCGGCGGCCTCAGCCGAGTTCGCGAGGAGGACGCCGTGATCAGCGATCCGGACGCGGCCGTGCCCGTGCTCACCGTCCGCTCGCGCGAGGAACTGGAGCTGACCAGGGCGGCCGCCGGCGTGGGTTGATCACTTCGCCGCCGGGGTACTCGTCCGCTGTGCGCGCGACCGTGGAAGTCCTCGTGTGGTGGCTCGGGCTGACCGGCCTGTGGGTGCTCACGCTGTCGACCCCGTCGCTGCCCGAGCTCGTCGCCGCGGTGGTCGCGGGGCTGATCTGCGCGCTCGCGGCCCGGGCCGGCCGCCGCGCGATGGGCGGCGCGTGGCGACCTCGCCTCGCCTGGGCCGGCTGGCTGCGGCACGTCCCCCTCGCCACCGTGCGCGAAACCGGGTGGATCCTGCGCCGCCGTCCCGACGGCCGGTTCGACGACGTCGAGCTGCCCGCGGAATCCGAGAACGTGCACGAAGCCCGGCTCGCCGTCGCGGCCGCGGTCGTGGGCAGCACCCCGGGGACCATGGTCGTCGCGACGCCGCCGGGCGAGCGGCGTCTGGTCGTCCACCGGATGCTCGACGAGGACTCGCCGCTGCTGCGGGAGGTGCGGCGGTGACGGTGTGGCTGGTCGCGGCCGTCGTGCTGATGGCGGGCGGCCTCGGGCCGGCGTTGTGGCTGGCCGCGCGCGGTGGCGCGATCGAGCGGCTGGCCGGGCTCGAACTCGCCGGCGCGGTCACCGTGCTCACCCTGCTCCTGCTGGTTCAGGCCTACGGCCCGAGCAGCGCGATCATCCTGCCCCTCACCCTGACCGTGCTGGCATTCGCCGGAACGCTCGTGTTCATCCGCCTGCTCGGGACGACCCGATGACCACCGTCGCCGTCGTGCTCGTGTTCGCCGGGGTCGCGGTGGTGCTGCTGTGCGCCATCGGCATGCTGCGGGCCCGGACCGTGCCGGCGCGGTTGCACCTGCTCTCCCCCGTGACCACGGCCGGGGCCCCACTCGTCGGCGCCGGGCTGGCGCTGGCCAACGGCTGGAACCTCGGCTCGGGCGCGATCCTGCTGACCGTCGCGCTGCTGGCCGTCACCGGTCCGGTCCTGCAGTCGGGCACCGGCCGGGCCGTCGCGCGGCGCGACGGCGTGCTCGACGAGGACCTGCCGTCGTGACGACCGTGGTGCTGCTGGTCGCGCTGGCGTTCGTCGCCGTCGCCGGGTTCGCCGTGGTGGCGACGGCGAACCCGCGGCGCCAAGCCATCACGCTCTCGGTGTTCGGCCTGTGCCTCACGCTGCTGTTCGTGGTGCTGCAAGCCCCGGACGTCGCCTTGTCCGAGCTCGCCGTCGGCTCGGCGGTGGTGCCGCTGCTGGTGCTGCTGACGCTGCGGAAAGTGCGATGAACCCGCGGACGCGCACCTGGCTCTGCGCGGCGGGCGGGCTCGGCGTCGCGATCCTGCTCGTGACGGCGTTCCTGCGGATGCCGGTGGTCGGCGACGCCGGCCACGTCTACCGCGATCTGGTGCTGCCCGCGGGGTTCGCGCGCGGCACACCGAACCTGGTGTCCTCGATCAACTTCGACCTGCGGGCGCTGGACACCCTCGGCGAGGAGACGATCGTCGCGGCCGCCGTGATCGGCGCGCTTTCGCTGCTGGAGCCGTCGAAATCCGAACAGCGCCGGATCGAGCCGCAGCAGGGGTACGTCCTGCCGGTCGTGAAGCTGGCCGGCTACCTGCTGCTGCCCGTCACGCTCCTGCTCGGCCTCGACATCGTGGTGCACGGCCACCTGACACCCGGTGGCGGCTTCCAGGGCGGGGTCGTGCTCGCCACGGGCTGGCACCTGCTCTACATCTCGGGCAGTTACCCGGCGCTGGTCCGCCTGCGCCCCCTCGGCCGGCTCGAGATCGCCGAGGCCGCGGCCACCGGGCTCTACGTCGTGACCGGCCTCGCCGGGCTCGTCGTGGGCGGGTCGTTCCTCGCCGGGGTCCTGCCATTGGGCGAATTCGGCTCCCTGCTGTCGGCAGGCACGGTACCGGTGCTGAGCGTGCTGGTCGGGATCGAGGTCGCAGCGGGACTGGTCGTGCTCCTGGCGCGGTTCCTCGACCAGGGTCTCGTCCCGGAGCGCGCTTCGTGACCGGCGTGGTCACGATGGCCTGCTACGGCGTGGCGGGCTGGCTGCTGCTGCTCGGTTGCACGGGGATCGTGCGCAGCCGGCACCTGGTGCACACCGTCGTGTCGCTGTCGGTCGCCCAGTCCGGGACCTACGTGCTCCTGCTCGGGATCGGTTATCAGCGTGGAGCGGGCGCGCCGATCGTCACCCAGGGGCAGCGCCAGCCGGTCGTCGACCCGATGGTGCAGGCGATGACGCTGACCGACATCGTGGTGTCGGCGACGATCACCGCGCTGCTGCTGGCGCTGACCATCCAGATCTCGAAACGCCACGGCACCGTCGACCCCGACGAGCTGCGCGCGCTGCGCGGCTGAGCACCGTGGCCGCACTGCCCGCCCTCGCCGTCGCGCTGCCCCTGCTGGTCGCGTGCCTGCTGCTCGGCCTCGGCACCAGGCTGCCCCGGACCGCGGTCGACGTCGTCGCCACCGCCGCGGCCGCCGGGGTCACCGCGCTTCTCGCGGTGCTGCTGGTCGCCGTGCAGCACGGCCGGGTCCTCACCTGGCTGGGCGGATACCGACCGAGCGGCACGCGTTCGCTGGGCATCGTGTTCACCGCCGACGGTCTCGGCACGACGCTCGCGCTGATCGCGGCTTTCCTGACCACCTGCGCGCTGCTCTACAGCTGGCACTACTTCGACGCGGTCGAAGCCCGCTACCACGCGATGATGCTGCTGTTCCTCACCGGCTTGCTGGGGTTCCTGCTGACCGGCGATCTGTTCACCCTGTTCGTCTTCTTCGAATTGATGAGCGGCGTCGCCTACGCGCTCACGGGCTACCGGATCGAGGAGGCCGATTCGGTGCAGGGCGCGCTGAACTTCGGCGCGGTCAATTCGCTGGGCGCGTACTTCACGCTGATGGGCATCGGCCTGCTCTACGCCCGCGGCGGACAGCTGGGCCTGGCGCAGCTGGGCGTCGCGCTCGACGGCCGCCCGGCCGACGCGCTGGTGATCGTGGCGTTCGTGCTGGTGTGCACCGGTTTGCTCGTCAAGGGCGCGGCGGTGCCGTTCCACTTCTGGCTCGCCGACGCCCACGCGGTCGCGCCGACCCCGGTGTGCGTGCTGTTCTCCGGCGTGATGGTCGAGGCCGGCGTCTACGGCGTCCTGCGCGTACGCCGCACCGTCTTCGGCGGCGTGCTCGACGACAGCACGGTGACGCGCGTGCTGCTGGTGATCGGCGTCGCGGGGGCCGTGCTCGGCGCCGTGCTGTGCTTCACCCAGCGGCACCTCAAACGCATGTTGGCGTACTCCACCATCGCGCACACCGGCATGTTCCTGTGCGGCCTGGCCGCCCAGGACGGCGAGGCGAGCGCCGGGTTCCTCCTCGCGGTCGCCGGGCACGCCGGCGCGAAAGCCGCCCTGTTCCTGCTGGTCGGAGTGCTCATGGACCGCTACGGCAGCGTCGACGAGGACGAACTCCACGGCCGGGCGACCCATTCCCGTCTCGAAGGAGCCCTTTTCGTGCTCGCCGCCCTGGTCCTGGCCGGGCTGCCTCCGTTCGGCGTGGCGTTCGGCAAGGACGTCACCGAACACGCCCTCGACCACGCCGGGCTCGGCTGGCTGGTGGCCGTGTTCGTGGGCGCCTCGGCGGTGACCGCGGCCGCGATCCTGCGCGCCGGCCTGCGTGTCTACTTCGGACTGGGCCCGCCTCCCGCCGACAACTCCGCGGACAAGACCACCGGCAGCGACGAAGAACCCGAGACGAGTGCTCCCCTCGGCCGCACCCCGCTCACCATGACCGCCGCGGTCGGCCTCCTGCTGACCGGCGCGCTGGCCGTGGGTGTCGTGCCGTGGTTCCACGACATCGCCGCCACGGCCGGGCGCCAAGAGTACGACCGCGGCGGCTACCTGCACGACGTCCTGCCCGCGGTGGGCGCCGGACCGCCGCCCCCGCCGGTCACGGTCGCGTGGAGCGGGCCCGGCCTGGCGTTCGCCGGGCTGACGCTCCTGCTGACGGCCGGGTTGACCGCCGCGGCCCTGTGGCCCCGGCGAACGCCGTCGTGGCCCGGCCCGGCCACCGCCGCGGTCCGCATCCTGCACCGCGGCCACTCCGGCCACGTCGGCGACTACGTGGCCTGGCTGCTGGTCGGGGTCACCGCCCTCGGTGTCCTCACCTGGTGGTGAACGAGGGTGGTGCCGGCTGGCTCACTCTCGCGGGTTGCGAAGTGAATGCACTGCCAACCCTGGGTTCGAACCACTGCTCGCCCCCGCGACCGGCGCCCGAAATCGTGCAAGCTCAAATCCGGTGGGAGATGCTAACGTTTGCAGTCCAGCGCGCCAGGTAACGACTTGGAAGGGTCCGGTGACACACCGTGTTGAACGTTGTACATCACGAAGGCCATGACCCGGCGGTCCGAAGTCCCTACGTCCCCGCGATCCGGCCAGGTCGCGGCGGGTTCGTCTTCCTCTCCGGGCTCACCGCGGCGCCGCCGTACCACGACCATCCCCACGTGCCCGAGGTGTTCGATGCCGTGCCGACCGGCGCGGCGGAGCAGATGGCGCTGCTCCTGGCGAACCTCGACCGCACACTCGCCTCGGCCGGGTGCGAGCGCACCGACGTCGTCAACCTCATCCGGTTCTTCACCGACGTCGATCGCGACCAGGACGTCGTCAATCGTTTGCAAACCGAATGGTTCGGCGGCCACGTGCCCACCAGCACTTCGGTCGAAGTCACCCGGCTCGCGACCGACCCGCGGTTGCGGATCGAAATCCAGGCCATCGCGTTTCGCAGCGAGACGTGAGGCTTCGGCCGCCGCTCAGCACCGTCACCGGCATCCAGCTCTGCCACGCCGGCCAGCCGAGGTCCACCTCATGCCCGGTCATCAACGACCTCGTCGCCGGTGGCAACGGCGTCTTCGGCGTCGGCACCGCCCGCCGCACCACCGTCCCGGTCATCCTCGACGTGGTCGCGCTCAGCAGGACGGCGTAGTAACCGGGCCGCTTCCGCAGCAGGCCGGCTTCGGAGACACGCTGGCGCAACACCGCGAAGTCCCTGCCCCGGGCCGACACCGACGGCCGTGCGGTCACGACAGACGCCTCTGCGCACGACGAAACTCCACGACAGTTCCCACCCGTTTCTCGCCGGCACCGATCCGGCCCGCACCGAGGTTGATCTCCCGGCGAGATGATCAAGGTGTCCGAACGGGCACTCTTCGGTGCCCGGGTCGCCATCCCGGTCCGGACCACCACCGGCGGTCACCGAGTACCTCGGGAAACGCCGACCCGCCGAAGCGACCAGCCCGTTGCGCCGAACGCCCTACCACCGCGAGGGCCCGACGCCGCGGGTCCGCGTGTGCGCCACCGCGCACTCCGGATTGCCCCGTCAGACCGACGGTCGTCCCGGCGGGAACGGAACGGACGATGCGATTCCTGCAGGCGGCGGTGGTGGCCGGGAGCCACGCGCCGGGGCGGCGACGCGCAGAGCGTGAGCGGCAAGCTGTCCGGCGCCGGGCCCGACCACGTCCATCGCTGCGTCTCCCCGGCCGCGCCGCACCGGGCCGACCGGTACTCGCCCGGGTGGCCGATCACCGGCGTGCCGGTCGGCCGGTACTCCTCATCCATTCCAGGTGGTGCGCCGGCCGCCCCGGCCGGTCGAGCGTGGTTTTCGGCGGCATCGGTACCGCTGCCGCGCGGACTGAAGATCGGAGGCATCCGGTGTCGAGCTATCCCCTGCTCAACCTTTTCTGGACCATGTTGTGGTTCTTCCTCTGGATCTTGTGGTTCATGCTCCTGTTCCGCGTGATCGCGGACATCTTCCGAGACGATGACCTCAACGGTTGGGCCAAGGCGGGGTGGACGATCTTCGTCTGCATCCTGCCGTTCCTCGGTATCTTCGTGTATCTCATCGCCCGCGGCCGGGGCATGGGTGAGCGCGCGCAGGATCGCGCACAGCGCCAGGAGCAGGCCTTCCGCTCCTACGTGCAGGACGTGGCGCGAGAGCCGGCGCCATCGGACCGTGGACCCGGTCAGGTCGGTGAGCTGGAGCGGCTGGCCGACCTCCGAAAGAGCGGCGACCTCACCGAAGGCGAGTACCAACAGGCCAAGTCGAAGCTGCTCGCCGGGTGACGGACCAGGACGAAGGTCCGGCGCACCCGGCCGGGCGCGCAGGCAGGCGCCGCGCGGCCGGCATCTACGGCGCGATCGTGACCGCCGCGATCCTGACGGCCGCGGGCAGCCAGCTGCCCACCGCCGCGCTCACCGTCGCGGTGGTGGTCACGCTGCTCGTGTACTGGATCGCCGAGGAGTACGCGGAGCTGCTCGGCGAACACGTGGCCGACGGGAAACTCCCGGGGCGCCGCCGGATTCGCGCCGAGCTCGCCGCGACGTGGCCGATGGTGAGCGCGTCGTTCGGGCCGCTGGTGGTGACGCTGCTGGCGCGCCTGGCCGGCGCCTCGATCGTGGCCGCGGCCAACGCCGGGCTCGTCGCGGCCGTCGTGTTGCTCGTGTGGCACGCCTGGTCGGCCGGGCGGGAGGCGCGCCTCTCAGGATGGTCGCTGCTCGCGCTGACGAGCGTCGGGGCCTTGCTCGGGATCGTGATGATCCTGCTCAAGAACTTCGTCCTCGTGCACCTGCACGCGACCTGATCCCCGGTCCGTCCGGCCGACCGCGGGGCTCGGAAACACGGGAGTGCGCACGACAGACGCCGGTGACGGTGGAGCCGGCCGGACCACGGTCACCAGCAGCTGCCCCCCCGAGCGCAGGGCCGGGGCGACTCGGTGGTCGATGCGGTGGTCGATGCGGGCCGCGCACCACCTCCCGCCTTGACCACGGGTTTCCGGTCGGTCGACCGGCCGCGCGGATCGCCCGCCGCGGTTGTCCAGGCACGCCTGCCGCCGCCAGGACTCCTCATCCGGTGAGGCGGTCCACGGGAACCGCCGGCGTCACCGGATGAGCCCGGCCGCCGGCGTCGGGAGCGCGCCGGATGCGGACCTCGACGGCGAGGCAGAGTTCCGCGAGATCACGCGGCTTGGCGAGGCTCTTGCCAGTGTAGCTCTCGAACCGGTGCAGCCGGCGCCGGACCGTGTTGGCGTGGCAGGACAGCTCCTCGGCCGTCTGCGCGACTTGGCCGTCGTGGGCGACCCAGGCCAGGAAGGTGCGCAGGAGCAGCTCCTGTTCCTCGGCCCGCGCTCCATCGAGGCCGGCGAGGACCCGGTCGGCCGCCCGGCCCGTGACCGGGGCGGCCGCGACGGCGGTCACCGCGAACGCCTCGTCGTCGAAGACGGTGACCAGCCCCCGTTCCCGGAGGGTGGCGGCGAGGGCTACGTTGGCGAGCCGCAAGCCGAGCGCGGCCGCGGCCGGATCGTCGAAGAGCGGTGAGACCCCGATCGGGCCGGTCGCCTCGGCGCGCAGCGCGTCGACCAGGTCGCGCCGGTGGGTTTCGTCCGGTACGGCCACGATGCCGACCTGCGCTTCGGGCATGACCAGCCACGCCGACCGGATCCCACGCGAAGCCAGCGTCGCGTCGATCCCGGGCAGGCTGCGCCGGCCGAGCTGAGCCAGCCCCGCGGCGACCACCACGTAGTTCCCCTGGATCCCGAGACCGAGGATGTCGGCCGCTTCCCGCGGGGTGATCGGCCCAGACAGCCTGCCCTCCAGCAGGGCCCGCAGCATGTCCGAGCGGTCGTGCTCACGCGCGAGGATTCGGGACGTCTGCTGTTCGCGGTAGCCCTTGATCGTCTCCTGGGTGATTTGGTGCACGACCTGCCACACGGCCGATCCCGCCTCGAGGAGCTCGCCGTCCGGCACGGTGGGGGCGGCGCGGTTCTCGTCCACCAGGGCCTGCCAGATGAAGCGCATGCTCACCAGGCTCGCCTGCAAAACCGCGGCCAGCGGGACGTCCGCCCGGGCCCGGGCCTGGCCCGCGGCGTAGGCCGCGCCCGTCTCCGGCGGACGACCGCTGCCGAGCGCGAGGAAGACGTTACGCAGGTTGACGCGCAGCGAATTCAGCAACTGCTGCTCCGGCCGGTAGAACGGGATCTCTTCGCGGAACACGCCGGCCAGCCGCCGCGCCAGCGGATCGGCCCGACCGGCCAGGCGGTTCGCCAGCCGGGAGAGCTCGGGATGCGCCGGAGGCACCTCCTCGGATCCCGTCGCGGGAACCGGATCGTCCGCCTCTCCCCAAGCACTGCCCACGGTACGTTCGATCCCTTCCTCGTTGCCGGCGTCGATCGTCTCGCGCGGCCGCTTCGGGCGCCGCCTCGCGAGACGAGACGTCAGGCACACTGCGCAGAACGGTCGGCCGGGGCCCAGAACAGGCCCCGGCCGACTGTGCAAGCAGGGTGATTACTGGTTGTCGTCGCTGAACAGGAAGCGGCTGGGAACCTCGTCAGGCCGCAGGATCCTGTTCTCGCCCGGGAACGGCTTGGTCCACCCGGTGGAGGTGTACCAGTCGTAGCGGCTCAGCTGCGGCTGGTTCACCCCGTCGACCTGAGCGTGGGCGCCGGTCAGCTTCGGCAGCGCGTCGTCGTGGTGCCACTGGGCCCAGGCGGCGGCCGTCTGCTGTTGGGCGGCGGGAACGACCGGGGCCGCCCTCGCCTGAGCCGACGCCGGCGTGACCGGGATCAGGTTGCTCACGCCTTCGGTGAGCGGGATCTGGTTGGGCGCCGTGGTGTAGGGCGTGAAGTCGGGCTTGTCGGTGAACGCGCTGAACATCGGTGTCGCGGCGCGGTCCTCCTGGTTCATCGGCTGCATCCCGAGGATCTGCTCGACCGTCTTCACCGCGTTGACCTGCGTGAAGTACTCGCTGTTCACGACGCCGCGCTTGGCGTAGGGGCTGGCGATGAAGAACGGCGCGCGGTGCCCGTCGACGTGGTCGGTGCCGGCCTGGGTGTCGTCCTCGAACACGAACACGGCCGAGTCCTTCCAGAACCGGCTGTGTGAGATGTCGGAGATCATCCGGCCGACGGCCAGGTCGTTGTCGGCGACCTGGGCCCGCGGGGTCGCGGGTCCGCCGGTGTGGTCGTTGGGCAGCGACATGGTCGTCAGCGCCGGCAGGTCACCGGTCTGCTCGGCCTTCTTGAAGTCCTGCTCCCACACGTCGACCTTGTACTGGTCGGGAATGGCGAGGTTGAATTGCGGGAAGTCGGGGTTGCTGATGGCGTTGTTCGACGGCACGTCGGAGTACGACTTGTACGCGTCCATCGCCACGGGCAGGTCACCGGTGGCCTTGCCTTCGAGGATCTGCGAGTCCGCGTAGTACTGCTGCCATGAGCCGGCCTTCCCGCTGGCGATGGCCTCGTACTCGCCGTAGTTGCGGGCCGACTTGCCGGCGCGAGCGGCGGCGTCCCAGATGAACCCGTCGCGCTGGTAGGCCAGCGCGTCGCGCGCGTTGTAGGGGTAGCTGCGTGCCCACGCGCTGGCCGCGTTCTGCGCCAGGTAGTCGTTGGGCTCGGCCTGCGTCAGCCAGTTGTGCCCGTCGGCCGAGAGCATGCCGTTGTCGTAGAAGTTGTCGAACGTCGTGAACGTGTTCGCCAGGCTGTGCTCGTTCGGCGTGACGGCCGCGCCGAAGTTGGTCCGCGTCGGGTCGCCGTTGCCCTTGCCCAGATCGCCGAGGATCTGGTCGTAGGTCCGGTTCTCCTTGATGATCATGAACACGTGCTTGATGGGCGACGACTGACCCCGCTGACGCGGAATCGCCGTCAGCGTGCCCCGGCCGTTGCCGGGCACCTGCCCGTTCTCACCCTGCCGCGAGTGGTCCCAGCCGTTGTTGCTGAACACCTGCCGGGTGGTGTCGGCTAGCTGCGCGGCCTCGGGCATGGCGAACGAGGTCAGCGTGCCCTTGTAGGCGTAGCTCTGCGGGGCGCCGTCGGTGCCGATGCCCTGCTGGTTGCTGACGACGACCCTGCCCAGCTTGGCGTCGAACTGCACCTCGTTGGGGTACCAGTCGGTCGGGATCAGGCCCTGGTACTTCGCCGGCGCGCGGGGGCCGTCGTACTCGAACTGCGCGATCGCGTTGTCGCGGCCGACGCGCACCAGCATGTGCTTCGCGTCGGTGAAGGCGATCGAGTTCGGGTACGCGCCGACCCGGATGCCGGGCAGCGGCTCGACGTCGATGGTCTGCGTCACCTTGTGCGTGGCCGCGTCGATGACCGAGACGGTGTCGCTGTTGGTGTTGGTCACGAACACGGAGCCGTCGTGCTGGGTCAGCGACGTCGGCTGCAGACCGACGTCGACGGTGTCGACCACGGCGTTGGTCCCGAGGTCCACGACCGAGACCGTGCCCGTCGTCGACGCACCGGTCACGGGGTCGGACACGATGTTCGTGCCGTCGGACTTGTTGGTCGTGTCACCGGCGACGGCGGTACGGCCGCCCCGGTTGGACACGAACGCCTTGCCGCCGACGATCGCGACGGCCTGCGGCCCGTTACCCACCGCCACCTGGGCCGTGAGCGTGTTCGTGGCCGTGTCGACCACGCCGAGCTTGTTGCTGCCGCTCAGCGCGAGGTAGAGCTTCGCGCCGTCGGCCGACAGGGCCAGCCAGTAGGGCAGCGAACCGCCCGGCAGCGTGAGCTTCGCCGGCGCGGCCGGGTTGGTGATCAAGCCGTCCGGACCGACCGCGTACTTCAGGACGGTGGACGTCGTGGCGGCGTACAGCGCCGAGCCGTCGGGTGAGTACACCGGCGCCGCGACGCCGGTGCCACCGAACGTCTGCAGCACGGAACCGGTCGCGGCGTCGAGGATGGTGATCGACGGCTTACCGGAGTTGTCGCCGCCGGTCTGCACCGCGACCTTGGCCCCATCCGGGCTGATGGCGCTCCCGATCGACTGCGCGGAGAACGTGGCCGCCCGCGCCCCGAACGGGGAAATCCAGCGGTTGTCCGACGTCAGGATCCGCCCGTCGACGTGCTGGCCGAGCATGTTCGTGCCGAACGGGTTGGCCGGGACGTCGGCCACCGCGGCGGACGCGACGCCGCCGACTGTGAGCAGCGCCACGGCAGAGCCAGCGATCGTCCAGCGCTTGCGCGCAGCGGGAGATCGTCGTCTTTGAACTTGCACCGTCGTTCCTTTCGCGGAAAGAAAATTCTCGGAGGGAGCTCCGGAAAGGGATTCAACAACTCCAAGACGGCGCGGTGCCGAAAGCGCGATTGCTCTCGCACAGTGAAGGGATGACCGGCTGGTTACGGCGAGGCCACGGTCCACCACCGCAACAGGTTCAGACGAGTGCCGGCCACCCCCAAGGCCGACAAACCCAGCAATACGGTCAAATCGTCGAGGCCTGCGGTGTCCACACTGGAGGGTGCGAAGTGGTTCTGGCGGCGGTTACCGTTACTCCGTCCGCCAGTTGCTCGACAGCTGCCCGGTAGCCGCCCCACAGCCCACCACTTAACTCACAGATTACCCGGTTAACCCCCCGATTACCCAGTGCGGTGAGGGACTTTTCCGATCGGCTCTGAAATTGCGCACCCGAAGTCCACATCGGACACTCAAGCGGCGACGGTGTGCGGCGCTTCGCGGGGTTCCTCGTCGAGCACGGACGCCGCCTCCGCGAGCACTGCATCGACGGCCCGCAACTGCGCCTCGGTCCGCCGCAGCGCCGCGTCCGCCTCGGCCCGCAGCGCGGCCGCCCGCCGTCGAGCTGCGAGGACGACGTCGTCGGCTTCCGCGTGTGCGAGGGCGAGCAGACGGCTCACCTTGTCGCCGACCACGGTGGGGTCGCCGGGAGCGCGGCACAGCCGGTCGATCTGCCTGCGCAGCACGGAGATCTCGGCGCGAGCCTGCGCCAGCCGGTCGGCGAGCACCTCGGCCTGCGACTGCGCGGCGTCGCGATCGACGGCGATCAGGCGCAGTTCCTCGTGCAGCTCCGCGAGCCGGTCGTCGACCTGCTCGCGGTCGTAGCCGCGCAGCGTCAGAGCGAAGCTTTCGGGCAGTGCGAAACTTTGGGGCAGCGCGGACGTCACCGTGCGCTCCCGTCGAGCAGCGCGGCAAGTTCGTCGGCGTGGCCCGCGCGACGCAGCCGCACCGGGTCGGGTGTGCCGAGCGTGTGGTCGTCGGCGAGCACGGCGGCGACGAACCGCACCACGTCGGCCGGCGGCGGCGCCACGGCCGTTCCGCCGAGGTACCGCACGACGATGAGGTCTTCGCCCGAATGGGTTTCGACAGCGGCGGCCCAGCCGCGTTCCTCGTCCCACAGCAAGGCGAAATCGCGGTCCGGATAGGCCGGGTGGCGGTGGTCGAGCGCAAGGTAGGCCGACAAGGGCGCCGCGTGGTCGAGCGTGCAGGACTCGAGACCGATGCCGAGCTCGGCGGTCACGGCACGCAGGTAGGTCATCAGCGCGGGGGCGGCGGGGTGGTGGCCGGTCGGGATGTCCAGCGATGCGGTCACGACAGCCAGTTCCTTTCTCTCCGAGTCTCCGGGAAACGAGTGACCGAGCCGGCAGGGCCGGGCCGTGCGGCCCGGCCCTGCCGGTGTCAGCGGTGCGTCCGGCACGGGTTCAGGTCGTGATCTCCTTGCGGTCGGCGCCGGCGGTCACGGTGATGCGGCGTGGTTGCGCGGTCGCGGCGACGGGGATCCGCACCGTCAGCACGCCGGCCTCGTACCCCGCGGAGATCTTCGTGGTGTCGAGGCCGTCGCCGAGCAGCAGCTGGCGGGAGAACACGCCATAGGGCCGCTCGGAGACCTGCATCCGTGCGTCGTCGCCGGTGGGCAGCGGGCGCCGCTCGGCCTTGACGGTCAGCACGTTGCGCTCCACCTCCAGCTCGATCGCGTCGGGGTCGACGCCGGGGAGGTCGAAACAGGCCACGAACTCGTCGCCGGCGCGGAAGGCGTCCATCGGCATCGCGGCAGGCCGGGACCACGTGCCCGGCGAAGCGCTGCCCAGCAGCTGCTGCGTGAACCGGTCGAACTCGCGGAACGGGTCGGTGCGCATCAACATCGGCTCCACCTCCTGAGGTCGTTTTCGGGGTTGTCAACGCGCAGATCTGTTCTAGCATGTCATCGGAACGTTGACAAGTGATGGGTCATCGAAAGGTTGACAACATGGACGAAGTCGACGCCTTGGCGCTGGTCAACGGGGCCCTCGCCGCCGCGCGCTCCGGTCGCACCGACGGTGACGGGCTGCTCGCCGCTCTCGGCGCGCTGCACGCGTTGCGGGCGGCGCTGAACGAGTGGGAGCCGGAGCTGATCACCGCCGCTCGTGCGGCCGGAGTGAGCTGGGCCGCGCTTGCGCCGGCACTGGGCGTCACAAGCCGGCAGGCCGCCGAACGGCGTTACCTGCGCATGCAGCCTTCGTCCACCGGGGAGACCACCGGCGAGGAGCGCATCGACGCGCAGCGCGACCGGCGTGCCGGGGAGCGCGCGGTGTCCGAGTGGGCTCGCGGCAACGCGGCATCCTTGCGCCAGCTGGCCGCGCACGTCACCGCCGCGGAAGGGATGTCGGCAGCGGGCCGGCGCGCCGCGGCCGGCGTGGCGAGAGCCCTGGCGGAGGACGACGCGTCGGCCTTGCTGGCCCCCCTCGGGGAGACGCGGCGGCACCTGGCGGCCGGCCACGCGGAGCTGGCGGCGCGCGTCGGCGAGCTCGGCGAGGAGACCGGCCGCGTGCGCGACGACGCGATCTCCGACCGGCGCCGCCGGACCCACGGCTGACGAAAGCCGGAACGAGGAAGGAAAACGGGTACGACCGTGCTCGCGGGTTCCGCTGTCGGGACCTGTGGTGGCCCGAGGCCTGCACCCAGGCACATCAAGCGTCGCGGAGGTGCTCCAGAGCGGCCGTCAGCAGCGGCCGGTGCCCTTCGTACAGCTTCCCTCCCCCACCCTCGATGGCTGCCGCGAGGCCGTCCAGGTCGGCGAACGGACACCACCGAGCCGCGGCCGCGTCATCACCCGCGGTGGCTGGGACCGGTTCCTCGATCCGGTAGAGCGCCACCGTGCTCGATGCCCAGGCGTGATCGGTGTTCCGCCAGTCCTCCACGTAGGTCCGCATCAGGATCTCCGGATCCATCCCGGCGAGGTCCACGCCGGTTTCTTCGCGCAGCTCGCGGACCAGCGCACGCGCCGCGGTCTCGCCCGGGTCGACCATGCCGCCGGGGATGGCCCACTCCGCGCTGTCCTCACGCAGGATGAGCAGCACCTGTGGTGCCGCCCCGCCGGCCCCGGCCACGACGATCGGGTCCACGGCCTGGTTCTCGCCCCATTTTCCGAGGTGCCGGCCCGTCCTTCCGGTGCGGCCGGTGGGGTTCAGCGGCCGGCGCCGCTCGTCGAGCCGGTACGGCACCAGGGCGGCAGCCTGCCGGTCAGCCCAGTCCGGCACGTCGCTCGGTGTCGCGTGGGGATCGGCCCACCCCGCGCGCACGCTGCGTTCCAGTCCGGCGCCCACGAGTTCCGCCGGGGTGATGTCGACCGGGATGTACCCCGGCCACGGCGTCGACCACGAGCGCATCGTGTCCGGCACCTGCGAGCCCGCGTGGCTCATCTCGCTGCGGGTTCCGGTCGCCCACAATTCGGCCGGCCCCGGCTCCCCGAGGTCGTCCCGCCGACGCTGCGCGGTGGTCAGGGGCACACCCATGGCCGCGGCCAGCCGGCGAGCCGACCCGCCGTCGCGCGCGTGCGCCCGGATGCCGGCGCAACGCACACCGTCGAGATGGGCCAGCAGTCGGCACACGTCCTGCAGCAAGCGCTCATCCCACGCCAGCCCGGCTTCACCCGGGCACTCGGCGGCACTGCCCGTCCGCAGCGCGGCCAGCCCCACCAGGACCGTCTCCAGCTCCCCTGCCAGCTCCGCCGCGTCGGTTCCCAGTGCGGCTGCCTGGTCCTGGGTCAGGGACAGCACGAAATCCAGGCCACCACGTCGTGCCTCGGCGCCTTCACGGCGATTCACAGCGCTTCAACTCCCGTCCGGCCGGCGTGCTCACCCCTTACCGCGGGTCCATTCCGCCGTGATCACTGCGGCCCTCGTCCTCCGTCGTCGTGCCCGACGGCTCCGGTACTTGGTCGCGGAAGGTCGGTTCGGTGTGTTCCTCACCGAAGTCGGCGTCTTCTTGCATGCTTTCCGCGGTGACCGGGTCGATTTCGGGTGTGCTCACGGTTTCCTCCACGAACGTGAACGCCTCGCCGGCCGATGGCTGCCGGCGCCGGACACAGCGAATACCACGCTCGCGCCCGTCCAAACGAGGCGAGCCCACGGAACGCTCCTGGGGAACGAGGGCCGCGCTCATTCGCG
The DNA here is from genome assembly GCF_053602515.1 of Amycolatopsis sp. NPDC004368. Classification (NCBI taxonomy): domain Bacteria; kingdom Bacillati; phylum Actinomycetota; class Actinomycetes; order Pseudonocardiales; family Pseudonocardiaceae; genus Amycolatopsis; species Amycolatopsis sp. NPDC004368. Next base: position 106,420 of record NZ_JBSGDT010000021.1, read on the forward strand.
CGTGGCCTCGCCGGCCACCGCGTCCGCTTCGCCGGCGTCCATCGCCGCGGTGTCGCGCGGCGGCAGGAACGGCTCGGCTTCACCACCCTCGCCGCCTGCCTCGAGCCGGCGGGCGCGGGCCAGCTCGGCGTCCAGCTCGGCACCGAGCAGCAGGGCGATGTTGGAGATCCACAGCCACACCAGGAACACGATGACCCCGGCGAGCGACCCGTACGTCTTGTTGTACGAACCGAAATTGGCCACGTAGAGCGCGAAGCCCGCCGAGGCGAGCACCCACAGCACGACGGCGACCAGCCCGCCCGGCGTGAGCCACCGGAAGCTCGGCTGCCGCACGTTGGGTCCGGCCCAGTAGAGCACCGCGAACACGAGGCTGACGAGCACCGCGATCACCGGCCACTTCGCGATCTCCCACACCAGGACTCCGGTCGAGCCCACCCCGAGCAGCTCACCCAGCCGCCGCGCGACGGTTCCCGTCGCCACGACTCCGAGCGCGCAGACCACCAGGACCACCACGACGCCGATCGTCAGCGCCACGCGCAGCGGGACGACCTTCCACAGTGGCCGGCCTTCGGGCATGCCGTAGATCGCGTTGCCCGCGCGCATGAAGGCGCCGAGGTAGCCCGATGCCGACCACAACGCCCCGAGCAACCCGATCACCGCGAGCGGTCCGGCGAACCCGCGGGAACCGGACAGCTCGCGAATCGCGCCCACGATGATCTGCCGGGCTTGCCCCGGCACGATCTGGTTGACGTTGTCGACCACGGTCTGCGTGGCGCTCGGTCCGAGCAGGCCGAGCACCGAGATCAGCACCACGAGGCCCGGGAAGATGGACAGCACGCCGTAGTACGTGAGTGCGGCGGCCCAGTCGGTGACGTTGTCCTTGCCGAACTGCCGCACCGTGCGTTTGAGCACCCCGCGCCACGAGCCGCGCGACAGATTCGTCGGTCTTTCCGGTTCCGTGCGCTGTGTGCCCACCGCCACCACCTCATTTCGGCCGCCGCGGACATACCCGTCCACCGACCGGCCAAACCGCGTTCACCGGTGCGATCACGCTCGTCGCCGGTGTCGCACGCAACGCCCGCCGGGTAGCCGCCCTGCAACGTGCGCGTTGCGCGAGGACGGTGCCGATGAGTCTCGGCCGACGTGCTCGCCGGCGCGTCAGCGAGCGGCCGTCCGCACCTGGTAGCGGCGCTCGGCGTAAGCGAGATCATCCCGCCACAGTCGCGCCGCGGTCCGGCGGATCAGCGGCCGGAGCGCCCCCGCGGCCTTGCGCGCGACCTCGAAACCGGCACGCTCGGACACCGCGACGACCGCTTCGATCACCGAGGTCCGGGGACGCCCGTCGGCCCCGGTGCCCAGCGGGGTGGCGTGGGTTTCGACCACGCTGCCGCTGCCCTCCCCCTCGACGATGCGCATCACCACGGTGCGCGGGCCGGGGCAACCGAATTCGGCGACCACCGGTACTCCCCACCGCCCCGCCAGCCGGAAGGTCACCTCGACGAGGAAGCGGTCGTCCGCTTCGGCGACGTGCGTACCCGCGGGTGCGTCGAGCACCTTGAGCCGCGCGAACGAGTACGGGTGGAACCACGCGCCGTGCCAGGGATCAAGGCGGTTCGCGACGATGTCGGCCGGCTCGCAGACGCCGGTCACGGTCGCGACGGCGGCCACGCTGCCGTCGCGCGCGGGACGAGCCGGCACGGCGGGTTCCGTGGTCGGGCGTTCGCCGCCGAGCCCGTCCAGCCGCGCCCACACCAGCACCCCGTCGTCGAAGCACGGGACTGGCGACCAGCCCGCCCGCCGGCCGCCGACCCGCAGGCCGTGCCAGCGGCACACCAGCTCGTCGCGGTCGACGCAGGCCACGGCCAACGGCGCGCCCAGGTGCGGGCACGCCCCGGGACCGACCCGCAGGTCGCCGGACCGCGTGCGCCACGCGACCAGCTCCTGCCCGCCAATGCTCCGGCCGAAGGGCCGGTCCCGCCCGACCTCGCGGCTGGCTGCCAGCACGTACCAGTTCCCGGACGGCCGGCCCTGGGCCCGTTTGACGGCGGCCTCGATGACGGCCGGGTCGCAGTCGCCGTAGGTCGGCCGCTGCCGGGCCCACCGCGGTTCACCGAACGGCTGGATCGGCCAGTCCGCCGGCCACCGCCGGCCGAGTCGCTCTTCGAAGGTCACTCGAGGGGCTTACCCGGTCCGATGCGGGGTAACCCCCTCGAGTCTCCGGCGGACGAGCCAAGTGGGCAACGGGAAGGAACCGGATGGCGACGACGACAGAGGGCCTCACCCCGTCGACCGGTCGCGGCGACTGGCTGACCGCGCTCGGCGGGGAACTTTTCACCCACGTCGACGAGTTCGTCGGCGCCCGCTGTGCCGAGCAGTTCGGTGGTCGGGGTGAAGGGGCGCTCGCCGGCACGGCCCTGCCGGAGTTCGTCCGCGGCGGCAAGTTCCTGCGGCCGATGTTCGCCTACGTGGGGTGGTGCTGCGGCGCGCCGGAGGACGACGCCGCGGTGCGCGCGGTGGCCAGCCTCGAGCTGCTGCACTGCTTCGCCCTGGCCCAGGACGACGTCATGGACGGCTCGGACCTGCGCCGCGGCAGGCCGGCCCTGCACACCCGGTTCGCCCGCTGGCACCGCGACCAGGGCTGGAGCGGTTCGCCGGCCCGGTTCGGCGAGTCCGCGGCGATCCTGTCCGGCGACCTGTTCCTGGTCTGGTCCGAGCAGATGCTGCGCGAAAGCGGGCTCCCGGCCGCAACGCTGGCGCGCGGCTGGCCGCACTACGACGCCATGCGCTCGGAACTGGCCACCGGGCAGCTCGCCGACCTGGTGAACGACGCCCGCAACCTGCCCAGCTGGGAGTCGGTCCTGGACGTGCTCCGCCGCAAGTCCGGCAACTACACCGTCCGGCGGCCGCTTGAGCTCGGTGCCGCGCTGGCCGGCTGCGACGCGCGAGCCTTCCGAGCGCTCGGCGATTACGGCGCACTGGTCGGGGAAGCCTTCCAGTTCCGCGACGATGTGCTGGGCGTCTTCGGCGACCCGGCCGTGACCGGCAAGCCCGCGGGCCAGGACCTGCGCGACCGGAAAGCATCGAGTGTCGTCGCGCTCGCGCTCGCGATGGCCGACACCGCCCTGCGGCGAGAACTGCAGCGGCTGCTCCACCGCGAGGCCGTGGACGACGAAGCCGTGGCCGAACTGAGCGAAGCCATCGTGGCGTCGGGCGCGCCGGACCAGCTGGAGAAGCTGATCGACACGCAGGTGGGGAAAGCCCTCGACGCGATCGACGGTGCGGACCTGCCGAGCCGGATGACCGAAAGCCTCGCCGTGCTCGCGGCCCGCTGCACGGACCGGGTCCAGTGAGGACAGTGCCGGGCCGGACCGACGGGATCGCCGTCGTCGGCGCCGGCCTGGCGGGGCTGTCGGCCGCTTTGCACCTGGCCGGGCGCGGCCGGCGCGTCACCGTCGTCGAACGCGGCCCCGGCCCGCGCGGGCGCGTCGGCCGGGTGGAGCTCGACGGTTACCACCCCGACGCCGGGCCCACCGTGCTGACCAGGCCCGAAATCGTGCGGGACACCTTCGCCGCGGCCGGCGCCGGTCTGGCCGAGTACCCGCCGCTGCGGCGGCTGGATCCCGCCTACACCGTCTGTTTCGCCGATGCCGGCCGGTTGCCGGTGCATTCCGGCGCCGAAGCGATGGCCGAGGCGGTGCGTGCCTTCGCCGGGTCGGCCGAGGCCGCCGGATATCGCCGGTTGCGGAGGTGGTTCACGCGGCTCTACCGGGCCGAGTTCGACCGGTTCATCGAGTCGAACATCGATTCGCCGCTGCGCCGCGTGTTCACCTTCCAGGCGCTCTACGCGGGCGAATCACCGATGCGGGCGCTGGCCCGGTACGCCGTGATCCCTTACGTGGACACCGTCGGCGGCGTCCACTTCCCCGAAGGCGGGATGGCCGCGGTCCCCCGGGCACTCGCCGCGGCGGCCGGTGTGCGGTTCCGGTACGGCGACCGGGCCGAGGTCCTGGAACGAAGCGGCAGCCGGGTCCCGGCGGTGCTGACCGCCTCCGGCGACCGGATTCCCTGCGACGCCGTCGTTCTCACCGGCGAGCTGCCCGGGAGCTACCGGCTGCTGCGCCGCACCCCGCGACGACTCCGTCCCGCCCCGTCCGTGCACGCGGGCGCCGCCGGCCACTGGCCCGACACCGGGCACCACACCCTCTCCTTCAGCCACGCCTGGGCCTCGACGTTCGGTGAACTGATCACCGACGGACGGCAGATGAGCGATCCGTCCGTGCTCGTCACCCGGCCGACCCCGAGCGACCCGAACCTCGCTCCCGCGGGCCGCCACCTGTTCTCCATCCTCGCGCCGGCACCGAACCTCGACCGCGGCCCGATCGACTGGAGCCGGGAAGCCGAACCCGCCGCGGCGGCCCTGCTCGACGAAGTTCGCCAACGGCTGCTCCCCGGACTCGATGCGGAGGTCTGGCACGTGATCAGCCCCCCGGACTGGGCCGCCCGCGGCATGGTGGCGGGCACGCCGTTCAGCTACGCGCACTCGTTCGGCCGAACCGGACCGTTCCGGCCGCGGAACCTGCCCCGTGGCGCGGAAGACGTGGTGCCGGGCGGCGCCGGGACGGTACCCGGCGTCGGGGTCCCGACCGTGCTGCTGTCCGGGCGGCCGGCCGCCGACCGGATCACCGGGCCGGACCCCAGCTTCGGAACGGAGGACCCTCGATGACCCGCAAGGAACTCGACGCCGCCGGCATCCACGACCCGGCCCTGCGATCGGCCTACCGGCGGTGCCGGACGCTGAACGCGCGCCGCGGCCGTACCTACTTCCTCGCGACCAGGTTGCTGTCCCCGCCGCAGCGCCCGGCCGTGCACGCTCTGTACGGCTTCGCCCGGTGGCTCGACGACATCGTCGACGAGCCGGCCCCGGGGGCCACCGCGGCCACGATCGCCGCCGAACTCGAGGCGATCGAGCGGCGGTTCTTCGCGGCCCTCGCCGACGGTCACAGCGACGATCCGCTGCTCGCCTCCGTCGTCGACACGTCCGCGCGCTACGCCATCGCGGGCCGGCACTTCCGCGCCTTCTTCCGGTCGATGCGGATGGACCTCACCGTGACCGACTACCCACGCCGGTCGGCGCTCGACGACTACGTGCACGGCTCGGCGGAAGTCATCGGGCTGCAGATGTTGCCTGTGCTCGGCACCGTCACCGGCCGCGACGAGGCGGCCCCGCACGCCGCGGCGCTGGGCAAGGCGTTCCAGCTGACGAACTTCCTGCGCGACGTCGCCGAAGACCTCGCCCGCGACCGGGTGTACCTCCCGGCCGACGAGCTCGCCGCGTTCGGGGTGGATCGCGACCGGCTGGGCTGGTGCGCCGAACACGGCGCCGCCGACCGGCGGGTACGCGACGCGCTCGCCGCCCAGGTCGCCATCACCCGGACTCTCTACGAGCAGGCGCGCCCCGGGATCGCGATGGTGCACCCGGTGTCCCGCGCCTGCGTGGCCACCGCGTTCCGGCTCTACGCGGAGATCCTGGGACGCATCGAGCGGGCCGGGTACAACGTGTTCGGCCGCCGGGCCGTGGTCCCGCGAGCGCGCCGGCTGGTCGTCGCGGCCGGTGCGCTCGGCCGGGCCCAGTGGCTGCAGCTGCGCAACCCGGCACCGGTTCCGCCGAGGGGGGCGTGATCATGGGCAAGCTGGAGTACCTGGCCGTTCTCGGTGCCTGCGTCCTGATCACCCTGCCGCTCGAACTGGCGGGTGCCCGGGTGTACCGGCGGCCGCGGCGGCTGGCCCGCGCGCTGCTGCCCGTGGCGCTCGTGTTCCTGGTGTGGGACGCCCTCGCCATCACGGGTGGGGTGTGGGACTACGCGCCGGAGAGCCTCACCGGGATCCGGGCGCCGTTCGGCATCCCGCTCGAAGAGGTCCTGTTCTTCGTGGTCATCCCGATCTGCGGCGTGCTGACCTACGAGATGGTGGGCCTGACGCTGGCCGCATTGGCGCGCGTCAACCGGTCGCGGGTGCGGCGGTGATCCCCTGGGGCTACACCGTGCCCGCGGTCGTGGCCGTGGTCGCGGTCGTCGCTCTCGAACGGTGGGCTCTGAGGACCGGCCTGTTCCGCAAACCGGGCTACTGGATCACCATCGCCATCGTGACCGGCTTCCAGATCCCGGTCGACGGCTGGCTGACCAAGGATTCCCACGCGATCGTGCGCTACGCCCCCGAGCACATCTCCGGACTTCGCTTCCCTTGGGACATCCCGATCGAGGACTTCCTCTTCGGGTACGCACTGGTGACCGCCGTGCTGCTGCTGTGGGAGCGGGCGGCGCGAAAGGAGAACGGCGAGTGAGGCCGCTCGAGGAAGACGGTTTGCCCCGCGCGCAGGTGACCGCGGCGTTCGACACCGAGGCCGAGGCCTACGACCGGCTCGTGGGTAGCAGCCCCGGCTACCACGACCACCTCCGGCTCTCCGCGCGGCGCCTGGGGCTGACCGGCGACGGTGCGGGCTTGCGGATCCTCGACGCCGGGTGCGGCACCGGGGCGTCCACCGCGGCCTTGCTGGAAGTGCTGCCGAACGCGGACGTCACCGCGTTCGACGGCTCGGCCGCGATGCTGGCGCAGGCCCGGCGCAAGCCTTGGCCCGCGAACGTGCGCTTCGTGCACAGCACGGTCGAAGACCTCGAACGCTGCGGGATCACCGGTCCGTTCGACGCGGTCCTCGCGGCCTATTTGATCCGCAACCTCGCCGACCCGGACACCCAGCTGCGAAAACTGCGCGGACTGCTGCGTCCCGGCGCGCCGATCGCCCTGCACGAGTACTCCGTCGCCGACTCCCTCCGGGCCCGGATCGTCTGGAACACGGTGTGCGCCGCGATCATCATCCCGCTGGGCAAGATCACCACCGGCGACGCGACGCTCTACCGCCACCTCCGCCGCAGCGTGCTCGCCTTCGACGGCATCCGCGCCCTGACCGGCCGCCTGCGCGACGCCGGGTTCGCCGGCACCCGCGCCGAGCCGATGCCCGGCTGGTCACGCGGGATCGAGCACACCGTCGTCGGAACCCGCCCGCTGGAGGCACCGTGACCGCGCCGCTGGGCCGTGACCGCCGGCTCGTGACCCATCCCGCGCCGCGCGGGCTCGGCTCCGCCGGACAACTGGACCGCCTGCCCCGCGTCGCCGTGGTCGGCGCCGGGATCGCGGGGCTCACCGCGGCGACCGGCCTGGCCGAACGCGGGGTCGAGGTGACCCTCTACGAGCGCGAGGATCACCTCGGCGGCCGCGTCGGGGCCTGGCCGGCCCGGCTGGCCGACGGCACCGCCGTCACGATGAGCCGTGGTTTCCACGCCTTTTTCCGGCAGTACTACAACTTGCGCGCGCTGCTGACCCGCACGGACCCGCGGCTCGAACGGCTCACCGCCCTCGCGGACTACCCACTGCTCGACGCCCACGGCCGCACCGACACCTTCGGCGGCCTCCCCGTCACTCCCCCGTTGAACGCACTCGCGTTCGCCCTGCGCAGCCCCACTTTCCGGCTCCGCGACCTACTCGCTCTCGACGGGCGCGCCGCCCTGCCCCTGGCGACCGTGTGCGTGCCCGGCATCTACGAGCGGCTGGACCACCTCGACGCCGCGACATTCCTCGAACGCATCAATTTTCCGGGAGCGGCCAGGCACCTGGCGTTCGAGGTGTTCTCGCGCAGCTTCTTCGCCGACCCGCGCGCGCTGTCCGCGGCTGAACTGGCCGTGATGTTCCACCTGTACTTCCTGGGCTCGAACGAAGGCCTGATCTTCGACGTGCCGACCGAACCGTTCTCCCGAGCCCTCTGGACGCCCCTGGCCGAGTACCTGTGCGCGCGTGGGGTGACGATCCACCTCGGAACGGAGGTCGAGAACATCGAGAAGTCGCGGGGCGCCTTCCACGTCACCGCGGGTTCCTCCGAGGAGTTCGACGCCGTCGTGCTGGCGTGCGAGGTCGGCGGCCTCCAATCACTGATCGAAGCGTCGCCCGGTCTCGGCACCGACGTCTGGCGCGCCAGTATCGCCGGACTCTGCGCCGCACCGGGCTTTCTCGTCCGCCGGCTCTGGCTCGATCACGCGGTGGCCGCGTCGCGGCCGGCGTTCATGGGCACCGGAAGCGTGCCGCCTCTGGACAACATCAGCGTCCTCGACCGCTACGAGGGCGAAGCCCGGGACTGGGCGCGGAAAACCGGTGGCTCCGTCGTGGAACTGCACGCTTACGCCGCCGCCACCACCGATGTCGAGGTCCTGTCGAAACAGCTGGACGAACGACTCCGCGAGATCTACCCGGAAACCGCCGCGGCTCGGGCGGTCAGCGAGCTCACCCTGTGGCGGGAGGACTGTCCCCTCTTCCGGGTCGGCGGCTTCGCCGACCGCCCCACCGTGCGCACCGCCACGCCCGGTCTGGTGCTGGCCGGCGACGGCATCCGGATCGACCTGCCGGTCGCGCTGATGGAGCGCGCCGCGGCGACCGGCTGGGCCGCCGCGAACGCGCTCCTGGCGAGCTGGGGCGTCACGGGCCACCCGCTCCGCTCCGTCCCGAACCGAGGACGGCTCGCCTCGCTCAACCGCCTGGTCCCCTGGCTGGAACGCGACCGGTGAGGTCGGTGATCAGCTCTGGTCGGGGCGGTCGACGGAACCGCGCCACGCTCCGGTCTCGCGACCCTCGCGGTTCTCGATGAACGTCTTGAACCGCTTCATGTCGCCCTTGACCTTGCGGTCGAGGATGCCCGTCTTGTCCGCCACGTTCTCGACGAACCCGTCCGGATCGATGTCCATCTGCGCGGTGACCCGCGTGGTTTCGTCGTCGATGCGGTGGAAGGTGATCACACCGGCGTGGGTGGGGCCGGAATCCGACGACCAGGCGATGCGCTCGTCGGGGTTCTGCTCGGTGATGGTGGCGTCGAACTCCTTGGTCACCCCGGCGACACCGAGCTTCCAATGGGTGTGGGTGTCGTCCAGCTGGCGGATCTCCTCCACGCCGTCCATGAACTGGGGGAAGGACTCGAACTGCGTCCACTGGTTGTAGGCGGTGGACACAGTGACCTTGACGTCGACAGATTCGGTAATGGTGCTCATCCGACCGACCTTCCTTTCTTCGGTGGTGCGGCCGCCCACGAGAACGGTTGCCCAGCGGCGGCGCACCGTGCGTTCGGGGCATTTGTTCCCCGGGATATCCCGGTTGTGGCGGGGCGAAACCAGTGACCGGGCACACGCGCGTCATGAGTCGGTGGGCTGTCTACAGTGGATCTTTGGTGGATGGTGCCGATCACGGGCAGCGCTCCCGGTGGCCGGCTTTCGCCGGGCGTGACGGGTGATCCACGCGGTGGCACTGGCGAGTCAAGCTGCGGCAGCGAGCGGATCCTCGTGGCGCACGAGTTCTGCGACCGGCGTGACGTTCGCGAGGTGCACCGTTGCAGCGGAGCACGACGAACCGGGGCGCGGGGCCTGCCGACCGGTCAGTCTCCGGCGGGCCGCGGCAGCCGAATCCTGATCGGCCCCCGCCACTCACCGTCCGGGTCGAGCACATGGCCGCGTTGAGTCAGTTGCACCTGTCCGGACCGGGCCAGATCTCGCGCCAGCTCACGCGCCTGCGGCACCAACGCACCCCACTCACCGGCGACCGCCCGCGCCGCGTCCGAGGGACAAATGCTGCGCCCCGAACCCCGCGCGGACACCAACGCAAGGATCGCCGCCGCGGGCCGCCGCCGTGGGTCCCCGGCATCCAGGGCAATTCGCGCCTGGTCCGCGCCGGCCCCAGCGCCGTCAAGGATTCGCTCCAGCTCTCGCCCCGGCCCCGCCCGCCCCGTCATCCCGCCGGCACCGGTTCCCGAAACGCGGAACCGGCCAGGCACTCGCGGTTGAACACCGGCCCCTCCCCACTCGGTAGCGCTGAAACGCCGACCAAGGTCTCGGTGGGGCCGCGACCCGGCCGGCGCGAATCGTATGCCCCGCCGAGCAGCGCGATAAACAAGCAGTGATTCCCGCCGGGCACCAGAGGTCGGATCCCCACGGAACGGATGACTCCCACGCCCAGCACCGGCATCCGCTCCCCTCGGCGAAGCCACCGGGTCACCACGATCGCCCGATCGCCCCGCGGCTTCAGGGCCGACACTTCACCGGCCAATGTCCGCGGAGATCGGCAGGATGACGAACCCAGTTATCGACCACAGTTCTTTCGGAATTCGTGAGAGTAAGGCAACCCTGGTGCCTTACGCCCCACAGCGGCACCACTTCCGCGGCCCACGACCGGTCGAAACGTGGTCGTCGCGTTGCCCCGACCGTCGGGGAACAGGGTCGGCGGTTGTCCCGCGCGTCCACACTGGACGCCAGGCGCCGGTCGGCGTCGTAGGTCGCCGAGCTCTGGGTGAGCACGGTGCCAGAGGCGTCCTTGTTCGTGACGATAAGCGGGCGGCCCGCCGGTCGTAGGTGGTGGTCGTGGACGTTACGTGAAAAGCGAATTCGTAGCCGGCGACCAACGACCCGGACGCGTGTGCCGCGATCGTCGTCCCGCTCGCCCGGAAACTTCCCACGGCCGGCAGACCGGCTTCGGCTCCGCGGTGACCATCACCGCATTGGCCGCCGCCGGTGTGCTGGCCGTCGGTTTCGTCTGGCTCCAACGAGTCTCCGCCGCCCCGATGGTGCCCCTGGGCATCGTCGCCGATCGAACGAGGCGCACCGCGATGGCCGGGATGCTCCTCGTGGGTGCGGTCATGGCCGGCTTCGTCTACTTCGTTTCCCTCTACCTCCAACAGGTTCTCGGATTCAGTCCCCTGACCACCGGCGTGGCGCTCGTCCCGGCGACCGCCGTCGTCGTGATCACCTCGACGACGATCACGCGGCGCCTCCTGGCCCGGACGACCCTCAAAGCCACGCTGCTCATCGCCCTGGCCTCACTCGGCCTGGGGCAGCTGTGGCTCGCACACATCTCGGCCCACTCGAGCTACGCGGGCGCCGTCCTTCCCGGCCTCGTCCTGAGCGCGTTCGGCATGGGACTCGGCCTGCCGTCCATGTCGATCGCGATCACCAGCGGTGTCCGCAGCAACGACCAGGGCCTCGCCGGCGCGCTCTTCACCACCTGCCAGCGGACGGGGTCGGCGGTCGGGCTCGACGTTCTCGCCACGATCGCGGCAGCACACACCGCACACGCGTCCGGGTCGTTGGTCGCGGCTACGAATTCGCCTTTCACGTCGCGACCGGAATCATCGGTGCCGCGGTTGTGCTCGTGATCGGCGCGCTCAACGGGGCCGCGAACGTCGGCCGCACCCGAGCACCACCCGCCACCGCACATCCAGGGCGCCGTCCGGGCTGCCGTTCCTCGAGGAGTTTCCGGCGGTACCTGCTGATCGCCCGCTCGGCGAACACTGCTCGGCTGCACCGACCTGTCCCTCACCTCGGCCGGAGCCCCTGAGGCGTCCGGCCGAGGTTCGGGGTCAGGAGCCGCAGTCGGTGGCGGCGCCTGCGGGGTGCCTGGTGGGCACTTGCAGTACGGTCCCGGGCTTGACCTGGCGCACGTCATCGCTGTCGCTGCCGACCCGCACCGGGAGTGGCGGGCCGGAGCGGAGGGTCAGCCTCGTCGTTCGGGGGCCAACGGAGAGGTCGAACGAACGGCCGTGCCACTTGACCCCGGTGATGTCGACACCCGGCAGTTGCGGCGGCAGGAAGGGGTCGACGGTCACGACGTCGGTTCCCCAGCGCAGCCCGGTGAACCCGTAGAGGAACTCCTGCAGGTAACCACCCTGGCCCGTGGTGAAGTCGAACGCTCCGCCCGTGCGGGTCTCGTACCACTGGTCGAACGGCGCGGCCAGGTACGGCTCCGCGCTCGCGCGCAGGGAGGTGTAGACGGCACAGCCGGGCGAGCCGAGGGCGGCGCCGGCGATGGTGGCGATCGCGTCTGTCATGGACGGGCCGTTGAGGTCGGTGCGCGGCTTGTAATAGTCGAGGTCGTTCTGGGCGAGCTCGGGCGACATCGGCACCGCCCACGGGTACTGCAGCAGCGTGACGTCGGCCTGCTTGACGGTCTGCCCGGCGTAGCCGTCGAACTCGGGATGGATGTTCGTCGTGGTGTCGACCGGGATCTTCAGCCCGTCGGCGACCTTGCGCCAGGCCGGATCAGCGGCCCGGCCGAGGATGCCCGCGGCGCGGATCGCGATGCGGAGCGAGGCTTGCGCTCCGGCGTTGGTGGTCGCGCTGTTGTTGACGTTGTCGTGGTACTCGTCCGGACCCTTGACATCGTTGATGGCGTAGCCGCCGGACGGGCCGGGCACGGCACGCGTGGCCCAGTAGTCGGCGATGCCCCGCAGCACGGGCCAAGCCTTGTCCCGCAGCCAGGCCTTGTCGCCGGTCACTTCGTAGTACTGCCACTGAGCCAGGGCGACGTCGGAGTCGATGTGGATTTCCTGCTTGCCGTCCGGGGACCAGTCCGGGGTCGTCTCCTTGCCGGTCAGCGCGCTCTGCCACGGGAACTTCGCGCCGTTGATCGGGTGGTCCGGAGTGGACAGTGCAGCGGCGGCGGCCTGGGCCGCCGGCAGGCGCTGCTGCCGGTAGGTGTTCGCGTCGGCGGCGATGTCGGGGTACTGGGCGAGCAGTGCCGGGTACATCCACGTCTCCGTGTCCCAGAACACGTGACCGCTGTAGCCGTCCGAGGACAGACCGCCCGGGCTGGCGCTCCAGATCACGCCGGCGCGCACGCTCGCGAGCAGGTAGAACATCGACGCGTGGATCTGCGCGGTCATGGTGGGGTCGCCGGGAATCGAGATGCTGGACTGCCACAGGCGTGACCAGGCGTCGTGGTTGCGTGCCAGCGCGCGCTGATAGCCGTCTGCGGCGGCGTGGGCAGCGGTCTTCGCGGCGGCCTGCTGCGGAGTCGCAGCTGCGAGCGGCCGGTCGGTGTCGACGCTGGAGGCGACGCCGACGTACTTGGTGATCTGCAACGGCTGTCCGGCGCGGACCGGGAAAGTCGCTCGCTGTCCGGCGCCGCCGTCACCGGGGTCGGCGATCGCCTGGGTGCGAACCGTCTTCCCGTCGACGCGCAGCACGGAGTTCAGCCCGGCGGTGACCAGATTCCCGTCGCTCACGACGGTCTGCGAGAGCGTCGCGGTCTTGCCGTCCACGCGCGGGTCGGTCGTCGACGCGTGGTCCAGCCCCCGGCCGTCGAACTCGTCGACGACGGTGGCCGTTCCGCTCCAGTGCGGGACGGCCCGCACATTCACCGTGCCCAGATGTCCCTCCGCGCGGTTGGCGTTGACCTCGTAGGCGAAGCTGGTCGTGTCCCCCGCGGGCGAGGTCCAGTCGAACGATGTGGTCAGCACACCGGTGCGCAGGTCCAGGGACTGCCGGTAGTTCGCGGTGGTGCCGATCGCGGCGGAGGCGATCTGCGTCGGCGGCTGCGCGCCGTCCGGGTACAGCGCGAGGTAGTCGACGTTCACCCGCGCCGTGTCCCCCTCTGCGACGGTGACCTCGAGCGTGTTCGCGCCCGCGTTCAACGTGACCGGCACGGTCACCACGGCCCAGTCGTCCCAGCCGGCCAGGCTGGGCACGGACAGTTGCCGGGGCGTGCCGTTGACGCTGATGTGGATGGTCTGCGGACTGCCGCTGCCGTTGCCGTACCGCACGGCCAGCGTCGCCGGGCCGGCCGGTGCGTTCCGGATCGGGATGACGTCGGTGCCGCCGACAGTCGGGGTGTTGTTGTTGTTCAGGCCGGCCAAGTAGCTCCCGACGATCGAGCCGGGATGGGAGGACTCGACGAACGCGCCCCCGGAGATCTTCCCGTACGCGCTCGGGCACAGCTCACCGAACCCGCAGGACCAACCCCCGATCCCGTAGACGTCGCCGCCGCGGCCGAACCCGAGCGTGGTCCAGGCCGGCAGCCCCGCTCGCTCCTCCTGTCCCGCCGAGGGTGCGCCGTAGAAGCCGGCGAGCTGAGACTGGGTGACGATGGGCGTGGTGCTGTACCCGTGGCCCGCCGCGGGCACCCGTGCGGCGAGGTATCCGTTGCCGACGAACGTCGGGGAGTAGTTCTTCGACGTGTCGCTCGTGCTCAGCACCCAGCCGTCGTCACCGCCGGCCTGCGCCGGCCCGGGGGCGGCCGAGGCCGGCACCGTGACCAAACCCAGCAGCAGGCTTCCGGCCGCCAGCAGGAAGGCTGCCTTGCTCCTGAGCACGCCCGAGCGGGAACCCGGACCGGCGTGTACGGCGGCAGAACGGACCCGGGCCGGCCCGCGGCGCAAGGCACGAAGCCTTGTTCTGCCTGCTCCTGTGGCCTCGCCGTGCACCTTCATCGAACGGACCTCCTCGCGGCGGGACGCGCGGTGGCCGGACATGCCGGCCGACACCGCTCTCGAGCGGCGTGGCCGGGTCCGGTGCCCACCACGGTCAATATGTTGCGGGCAAAAACATATACGTCGGAGGAGGGCCGGTAAAGAAAGGATGAGTGCCGACTCAGGAGCCACCCGCTCGCGCCGGCTCGTGGACGTGGACGTGGTCGTGGACGTGCTCCGGCACGACGCCGCGCCACCCGGCCCGCACCGCACCCGCGCCATGGCCGGCCTCCGGCGCCACACCGGCTGGCCCGACATCGCCGCTGCGGGCGCTCGCCGTGATGGGGCACCCGTGGTCCGGCGAGCACATCGTCGCCGTGGAGTCCGAGCCAGGGTCGCCGCTCTCAGCCGAGGTCGGCGAACTGGTTTGCCGTGATCACCGCGCCGAGCGCTTCGGCGCCGGTCCCTAGTGCACCCGGGACGACCTCGGGGATTCGGGTGGTGACCGGCGAAACGCTGCGCGTCAGCGTTTCCCGGATGCCGGTGAGCAGGGGCTCGCCGGTCTGCGCGAGGGTTCCGCCGACGACGACCAGTTTCGGGTTGAGCACGGTGCACACGGGGGCCAGCGCGGTGCCGACAGCCCGGCCCGCGTCGCCGAGCAGGCGCCGGACGCCGGGATCCCCCTGGTGCGCCAAGGAGATCAGGTCAGCGAAGCTGCAGGTGGGGCCGTGGCTGTGGGCGAGTGTGGCGGCGAGCGCGCGGGCACCGACGACGGTCTCCAGGCACCCTCGGCTGCCGCACCGGCAGATTTGCCCGTCCGGGACCACTGTGACGTGCCCGAGCTCGCCCGCGGCCCCTGCGTCACCCTCGTAGAGCCGGCCCTGCAGCACGAGACCGGCGCCGACACCCTCGGACAGCATCACGTAGACGAGGTTGTCCGCGGGCGCAGCCGCGCCGAGACGCCATTCGGCCAGCGCGCCGAGATCGGCGTCGTTGCCGACGTGCACGGGCAGGCCCATCCGCTTCCCGAGCCGGGCCGCGATGTCGACCTCCCCCCAATCGCTCAGCATGGGTGGTGAGCTGAGCTTCTGCGAATGCAGCAGCACCGGAGCAGAGACCGCCACTCCGACGCCCAGCAGCTCCCGGTGCGGCATCCCGAGGTCGGCGACGAGGTCGAGCGCCGTGGACGCGACGTACTCGAGGGTGTCGGCCGGCCGGCGGTCGACGTCGATGTCGTGGGTGTGTTCGGCGCGCACGCCGCCGTCCACGCCGGCGACGACGATCCGGACCCCGGCGTGGGCCAGGTGGATGCCGATCAGGGCACCCAGCGCCGGGTTGACCGCGAGCGCCGCGGCCGGGCGCCCGCCAGCCACGCCCGCCGCGGGGACCCGCCGGTCCAGCTCGACCAGGACACCGTCGGCGATCAGGTCCGCGACGACGCCGGAGACCGTGGCGGTCGAGAGGCCGGTCGCCCGCACGATCTCGAGGCGAGTGGTCGGATGCCCGAATTGTGCCGCAGCGAGCACTGCGCGCCGATTGCGCTTTTGTCGCGATTCCACTCCGGCCACGCTAGCAAGGTTAGCCCCAGAATTGAAATAACCCTGTGCATTTCTGGCGGGGGTTGGCCATTGACTCGCTCTATCCGGCCCTCTTAGGTTGACGACGGCCGGTGGCCACCGTTCCCGCCCTGACACGAGGAGGTGTCGTGTGCGCAAGACAGCGAAACTCAGCACTTTGATTCTCGCGACCGCTGCGTTGTTGTCCTCCGTATCCGCGACCGCATTCGCCGCACCACCCCCCGACCACAACCCCCCGGGAAATCTGCACGCCGGCCCCTATCCCGACATTTTCGCGCGGGCGGGTTACTCGAAGAGACAGGTCGACGCCAAGGTGGAAGCCACCTGGCAACAGCTCTTCCACGGCAGCCCGGGCACCGACGCCAACCGGTACGACGGCCAGACGCTGTACTACCAGCTCGCGCCGGACCTGGCCTACGTCGAGGACATCGGCAACCAGGACGTGCGCACCGAGGGCATGGGTTACGCGATGATGATCGCGGTGCAGCTGGGCCACAAGCAGGAGTTCGACGCGCTGTGGAACTTCGCCAAGACCAAGATGCAGATCCAGAGCGGTCCCGAGCAGTACTACTTCGCCTGGCACACCGACACCGCCGGGAAGATCATCGACACCGGCGTGGCGCCCGACGGGGACCAGTGGATGGCTGCGGCGCTCGACTTCGCGTCGGGCCGGTGGGGCGACGGGCGCGGGACTTACGACTACGGGCGGCAGGCGGAGCAGATCCTGCACGCGATGTGGCACGAGTCCGACCACGGCGGCGTCGACATGTTCGACCGCCAGTCGTCCCTGCCGACGTTCTCGCCGCCGTTCGCGGTCGACTACACCGATCCCTCCTACAGCCTCACGGGGTTCTACAAGGTGTTCGCCGCAGCCGACCCGTCGGATCGCGAGCTGTGGGACAAGGCCTACAGCGCGGGCGAAAAGCTGCTGCGGCAGGCAGCGAACCCGGCGACGGGCCTGGCACCGGACTACGCTCACTTCGACGGCACGCCTTACCTGCGGCCGAGCGAGACGGCCACCGACAACGCCTACGACCACAACTTCCAGGAAGACGCGTGGCGCGCCATCGCCAACGCCAACGTCGATGCGGCCTGGTACGGCGTCAAGCCGTGGGAGACGCAGTACTCCAACACGCTGGAACACTTCTTCCAGTGTCAAGGCGTCAGCACCTACGTCAGCCGGTACCACCTCGACGGCACGCCGCTGACTTCCGGCCAGAACACCTACGAACCCGCACACGCCGAGGGGCTCGTCGCGATGAACTCGACATCGGCGATCTCCTCCACCAATCCGGACAAAAACGCTTTCGTCCGTGACTTCTGGAACACGCCGGTCCCGACCGGGCGGGCCCGTTATTACGACGGCATGCTCTACCAGCTCGGGCTGCTCTACGACAGCGGAAAGTTCAGGATCTGGGCACCGCACGGCAACCGCCACTGAGCGGCGGACCAGGCGGCAAGACGATTTCAGGGCGGGAGAGGACCGGTATCCTCCCGCCCTGATTTCCCTTTTCCCGAATCGAGATCGCGTCGCATTCCTGCTGGACTCCCCATTCCCCCGTTTCTGGCTTCCGGCCCGTTCACCGCCCGCCGGGGGGTGGATTCGACCACGTCGCCGAGTCATGACCACTGGTGCATCGCCAGACGCGCGTTGTGCTCGACGCGGCCGGTTTCACACCGGCGACGACGGCCGCGAGTTCCGGTTCCCGGTCGAGGTCGTGCACAAGTTCGCCCGTGGGCAATCTCAACGGCGCGACCAGCCCGACCGAGACCCACAACTACAGCGAACGGAGCATCCGCCCACAGCACTGGCGCGGGCGGTGACCGCCCCCGTGCAACGAGTTGGACGCTGTCCTCCGTCTCCTCAGCAACGGCTGCCCAGCGCTGGTACTGAGGGCGCCGCGCGGAGTGTCGCTCGCACGAACCTGACGAAGGGCGGAAGGCATGAACGTTTCCACAGCTGACGGCACGGTGCGCATGCTGCTGCTCGCCGCCGACGTCGACGAGCCCGGCACTGTTCAGCTCGACGCGGTCATCCCCTACCAGGTGGGCGTCGACGGCATCGTGTACTGGAACGCGCCCTGCGAATCCGGGTTGACCTTCGTGCTCCTCAACATCGATCCCGCCGACCTGCCCAGCGGCGTTGTGCACCAGAGGCCCGACGGCTCCGAAGTGCTGCGCACCATCGACGGCTACCGCCTGGAGGTCGACACCCGAAACGGGGTGGCGGTCTTCGCACCGAACGGGCAGCGTCGATCGGTGGCCGGCATTTTCCTCGTCAAGCCCTAGCTGTGCTGCTGTCGTTGGTGGTTGACAGGTTGGGCGTGGGGTTGGGTCTTCTGGAGCAGCCTCTCATACGGGGTCTGGCCGGCGAGGCCGCCGTTGGGGGCGGTGGAAGTTGTAGTAGTCCTCCCATTCCTTGAGCTTCTCGTTGAACACGCCGAGGTCGCCGAGGACGACGCCGTCGAGCAGGCGGTAGAACTCTTCGGCGTCGATGCGGTGGGAGCGCTCGACTTTTCCGTTCAACCGCGGTGTGGCGGGGCGGATGTAGACATGTCCGATGCCTTGGTCGAGCAGGTGCCAGTGGAACGCCGATTGGAACTCGGCGCCGTTGTCGGTCTGGATCTTCTCGACCTGGAACGGCAGCCGGGACAGCACATAGTCCAGGAACTGGATCGCGGTCTTCTGGTCGGAGCGGGGGTAGATCTTCAGGATCCGCAGACGGGTGCAGTCATCGATCGCGGTGTATTGGTAGAACCGCCTCTTCCGGCCCGCGTCAGTGGTGATCGGCTCGACGAACTTGACGTCGATCTGGAGCTGGTGGCCGGGGCGCTGCTTCTCGTAGCGCTTCCACCGCTGGTTGTAGCGTTTGTAGCGCTGAGACGTGGGCGGCCGGCTCATGCCGAGGCGCTTGAGGATGCGGTAGATCGTGGAGGCGCCGATCTCGTGGTCGTGGTAGCGGCGCAGGTACATCTCGATCTTCAGCGGGCCGAAGTGGTAGTGCTGCCGCAGGTGGATGATCTTCTCGACCACCTGGGGATGGGTGATCGTCGGGCAGTGCAGCGGTGCGCTCGAACGGTCTTTCAGCCCGTCGATGCCCTCGTCCTCCCACCGGCGTTTCCACCGGTAGAACACGGTGCGACTGATGCCGTAATACCGGCAGGTCGCCGCGACGTTCCCGCTGACCTCCTCAGCGTGACGCAGGACGGCCAGGCGCCGGTGCGCGCGCCTGACCAGGTCCTTCTCACTCCACACTCGCTCAGCCATAGGCCTCCCTAGATCAAGAGCCCAAGACTGTCAACAACCTCCGTCAGTTTTAGACCTAGCTTCTTCCAGCGCCCATCTGGCGTAACGACATCGGCGGCGAGGGCGACCGAGTGGTGTGCGCACCGCTGATCAGCCCGAAGCCCCACCACCCGCCGGCGCGCGGGCCGGTTGCTACGGGTCCCCGCGTCTCCGGCGGGCGCCCCTCCCCCGTGCCCGCCGGACGTCGAGAGAGCGCTCGCCACGCCGTCGGAGTGCGGTTCAGCGGTTTTTGGTGGGCTGCGCGGGAGCAAAGAAGTCCGTCAGTAGCTGGGTGACCTGTTGGGCCGCGTCGTGATGCACCCAGTGCGATGCATCGGGCAGCCGTTCCACGCGGTCCAAGTGGGGGACGTCGTCGTGCGCGGGGTCGGCGAGGTCGTGGCCAAAGGCAGGAGTCCTTGTCGCCCCAGATGACCAGGGGTGGGTGCGGTGATCGGGTGGATCGCCGCTTCGGCCTTCTTCGGCGACGTCCGCACCGAGGACCGGTAGTAGTTGATCACCCCGGTAGCGGAAGAAGATCGGCGGTCAGGTCGTCGGTGTCGTAGGCCTTGATCGCTTTCGAGGACCGGCGAGCTGCCCACCAGCCATGAGCCCGAAATGATCCTGCGCCCGCTCCCGCACAGCATCATCCCCGAGAGGTGACCCGTGTCGTCCTCACGCGTGGCAGCCTGCGGGGTCCCCGTCACCCATGCTTCAGGAGGTTCATTGTGGCAACGCCGATCGAGCAGCGAACCGATGCCGTCCGCCCGTTCACCGTGGCCATGCCGCGCGAGGCACTGGACGATCTGGGACGTCGCCTCGCCGCGACCCGGTGGCCGAGCAAGGAACTCGTCGAGGACCGCACGCAGGGCGTGCAGCTGGCCACGCTGCAGGCCGTCTGCAGCTACTGGAGCAACGGCTACGACGCCGGCCGGATCGAAACGCGTCTGAACGCGTTGCCGCAGTTCACCACCGAAATCGACGGCGTGACTATCCATTTTGTACACGCCCGATCCCGGCACGAGAACGCGCTGCCGCTGATCATGACCCACGGCTGGCCCGGCTCCGTCATGGAGCTGCTCGACACGATCGGTCCGCTCACCGACCCGACCCGCTACGGCGGCCTCGCCCAGGACGCGTTCCACGTCGTGCTCCCGTCGTTGCCCGGCTACGGCTTCTCCACCGAGCCGGCCGAACTGGGTTGGGACCTCGGCCGCACCGCCCGTGCCTGGGCCGAGCTGATGCGCCGCCTCGGCTACACCCGCTTCGTGGCGCAAGGGGGCGACGTCGGCGCCGGCGTCACCGACGCGATGGGCCGCCAATCACCCGAGGGGCTGGTGGGCATTCACACCAACCTGCTCGTGCCCGCCCTCAACGACCCCGCCGCCCTGCCGGCGACCACCGAGCAGGAACGCGCGGCGCAGGCGGCGATCAAGACGTTCCAGACCAGCGGCAACGGCTACTTCGTCGAGCAATCCACCCGACCCCAGACGATCGGCTACGCACTCCAGGACTCCCCGGCGGCCCTCGCCGCCTGGATGCTCGACCACGACACCGACGCCTACACCAAAATCTCCCGCGCCTTCACCGGCGGCCAGTCGTCAGGCAACCTGACCCCTGACCGGGTGCTGGACAACATCACGCTGTACTGGCTCACCGGAACCGGTACCTCCGCCGCCCGCTCGTACTGGGAGGCCTACGGACCCGACGCACCCGCCGCCCACAACCCACCACCGCCCCCACCGGTCCGCGTCCCCGTCGGCTTCACCACCTTCCCCGGCGAGATCTGGCAAACCCCCCGCAGCTGGGCCGAACAGGCCTACCCCACCCTCACCTACTTCCACCACGCGCAGCGGGGCGGCCACTTCGCCGCGTGGGAGGAACCTGAACTTTTCGCCGCCGAACTGCGGGCCGCCTTCCAACCGCTGCAAACGGACACGATGTCGAATCCTCGGCACTGACCAGCACCGAGCCGGATCGGATTCGGCAAAGTGATCGACCTGAGCGTGAAACGTCGCCTTCTTCCCGGGAGTGCACGCCTCCACGACGCCGCTGACCTCACCGCGATTTCCCCGACGGGCCACGACAATCATGACCATGCCCCTCGGCCTCGGTGACCTCCGCGTGCCACAGTCGGTCGCCGCGCTCGCCGCCGATCCGGCCTGGACAGTGACCTGGAGTGCGACGCTGCACCGGTGGCTCACCGCCGAACGCGAATGCACCGTCCAACGCCGCGGCTACCGAATCGGGCTCACTCCCGTCGACGAGCACCGAGTCGCACTGATCGTGTGGGAAGGCGACCGAGTCGTGCACCACGCCCGCCACACCGAGCAAACCGCGTGCCGAGCCGCGCACGACTTCACCCAGCGTTCCGACTCCACCTGCTAGCGGCGCCGCCGGCAAGCCACTGCACTGCACCCCTCACGACTTCCGGCGCGTGTTGGCTTCCGACGCTGTCAGTGGTACGGCATCAGATCTGCGACGAGGCGAGCCCTCGGCCTCAGAACCGAAGGTCCGAGTCTTCGGTCACCGACCGCAACGCCGTCACCGTGGGGTGCCCCTCAGCCAGCAGACGGGCGTCGCTGCCTGGCGGCAGCGCGCCTTCGACGACCACCGCCGTGAGCCGGACCGTCCCGTCACCGGCGTTCTGTATCCGGCTCCGCACCGCGCCGAACTCGGCCAGGGCGGCTCGCATCGGTGCCCCGGCGTCCGCGCGGTCGGGGACGTTGAGGTTCAGCACCGTCCCGGCCGGCAGGGCGGCGAGCCGGTCGAACAGCGTCGCGGCCACCCCGACCGCGGTGTCCCAATGGTGTTCAGGACCGGAGTCCATTCCCACGTCGAGGGATATCGCCAGGGCGCGGGCCCCGTTGAGCGATGCCGTCAGCGCCGCGCCGACGGTGCCGGAATGAAGTACCGCGCGGCCGACGTTCGCGCCGCGATTCACCCCGGACAGCACCACGTCGGGCGGGTCGCCGAACAATCCCTGCGCCGCCGCCAGCGCGATCAGTCCGGGGTGCGCGGCGACGGCGTGCGCAGGCACCCCTGGCAGGCCTTGCAGCTCGCGGCGCTCGACCGCGATCCGGCCGTCCCCTCCGGTAGCGGACAGGCCCGCGCTGGTGCCACTGGCCTCCTGGGCCGGCGCCGCGACCACCACCGTCCAACCGTGCGCCACCGCGCCACGGGCGAGCGGCGGCAGGCCCGGCGAATCGATGCCGTCGTCGTTCGTGATCAGCGCCCGCATTCGCCGTCACCCCAGGTTTCCCGTCGTACCCGGGTCGCCGGCTCGCGTACCGCGGTGTCCTTGCCCGAACCCAGCTCGTGTCGGGTCACGTCGACAGCTGCGGCCGCTGCGCCAGAGACTCGATCATCCGCGCCCGCCAGACGCCATCTCCACCCGCGGGCACGTGGACATCCGGCACCCCGTCGAGCTCCTCCGCCATCACCGTCAACCGCGGGGACGGCGCAAACACCGCTCGACCCATCGCCATGCCCCTTCTCGTACCCGTTCCCTCCGGATCCATGCCGTCCCGGAGCGTATGCAGCGGCCTACCTTGGCTACGAAGGCGAAATCGCGGTTCAGGCGGCCACTGGGGTGTAGGCGCGGGTGAACAGCGCCTGCGCGAGCCGGAGCACGAGGGACTCGATGAGGTTCGCGCCGAGCTTGGCGATGACGGTGGCGAAGAACTCGGCCATGGTGATCTCCTCGAATTACTGGGTCTGGTGTGCGCACGAAAGCGGCTGCGAGTGAGGAGAAAGCGGCACACGGCTGTCGGTACGGTGAACACGTCGGGAATTGCCGGTGGTCACGCACCCGTCAGGACTCGCTGCGCAATGGCCTGCGTGATGGTGGCCGCTGCGGCGGCGGAGAGCGCCAGCGCCCACTGGTGCGGCAGCAGTGGGCGGCAGCCGAAGAAACCGCTGACCCCGGGAGTCTGGACGATCGCCGCGAGGGCGAGCAGGGAACCGGCACCGGCCGCGATCACCAGCGGGGTGCGGCCGCGCACGGCGATCGTCTGGCCCAGCTGGGCGGCCACCAGCGTCACCAGCCCGGTGGTGCTGGCCTGCAACGGCGTGCCGGCGGGACGCGCGATGAGCCAACCGACCAGTGCGGCGCCGGCGGTGGTTGCCGCGCGGGCGATGAGGTCCTTGGTCAGCACGGTGCCGAGCGAGGCCTCGGGGCCTTCACGCAGGAGGTCATCGGCGCTCACCTGTGGAGGCGGCCGGACGGCGACGGCCATGGCGGGGAGGACGTCGGTCAGCAGGTTGACCAGCAGCAGCTGCCGGGCGTTGAGCGTGTCCCGGGTGCTGAGCAGTCCCGCGCCCAGCGTGAAGGCGACCTCGCCGAGGTTGCCGCCGAGCAGGATGGACAGCGCGTCGCGCACCGACGCCCACATCGCGCGGCCCTCGGCGATGGCGTCGGTGATCGTCTCGATCCGATCGTCGGTGACCACGAGATCGGCGGCTTCGCGGGTGGCAGGGGTCGCGGACGCGCCGAGCGCGATGCCGACGTGCGCCAGCCGGATCGCGGGCACGTCGTTGGCGCCGTCGCCGGTCATCGCGACGACCCGGCCGAGGCCGTTCATCTGCTGCACGATGCGCGCCTTCTGCGCCGGGCTGACGCGGGCGAACACCGCGACGTCGCCGATGCGGGCCGCGAGCTGGTCGTCGTCAGCGGCGTCGACCTCGGCACCGGTCATGACCGCTTCATGGTCGCCGAGGGACAGCTCGGCGGCGATCGCGGCGGCGGTGCTCGAGTGGTCCCCGGTGATCATCACGACCCGCACGCCGGACCGGCCCAGCTCCTCGACGGCGCGCGCGGCGGTGGGCCGCACCGGGTCGGCGAGGACGAGCAGGCCCCGGAAGCTCAGGTCGTGGACCGCGTCCTCGGTCAGCCCGGCCTGCTCGGCGCCGCCGCGGGCCAGCCGGCGCTCGGCGACGGCGAGCACCCGGAAACCCTGACGCGCCAAGCGATCGACGGTGCCGGGCAGTGCGGGGTCCGGCCTGGCGCAGCGGGCGAGCACCGCCTCCGGTGCCCCCTTGATGCTGAGCAGCGGCCCTCCTGGCGTGTCGGCCAGCACCGCGTGGTAGCCGCGGGCCGGTTCGAACGCCAGCTCGGCGAGCCAGGTCAGCTCCCCCGCGCCGCGCGCGGGCTCGATGCCGTGGGCGGTGGCCGCTTCGAGCAGGGCCTGATCCGTGGGGTGCGGTGTGTCGTCCGGCGCGTGCCACGGGCTCGCGCGGACGGCGGCGGCGAGCACGTCGGCCAAGTGCGGTGTCAGCTCGTCCGGTGAGCGTCCGGTGGTCCCGTCGGAGACCTCGCGCAGGCTGATCCGGCCTTCGGTGAGGGTGCCGGTCTTGTCGAAGCACAGCAGGTCCACCCGGCCCAGCGCCTCGATCGTCGAGGGGCTGCGCGCGAGGATCCCCCGGTGTGCCAGGCGCCGGGCCGACGCGAGCTCGGCGACGGTGGCGACGAACGGCAGGCCTTCGGGCACCGCGGCGACCGACAGCCCGACGGCCCGCCCGAGCGCCTGGCTGATCAGGTTGCCGCGAGCGAGGTCGGCCACCAACAGCGCGGCGCCGGCCCCCAGGGTCACCGGCAGCGTGATGCGGGTCAGCTCGGACAGCCGGGCGGCGACTCCGGTCACCGGGGGCGCCGCCCCGTCCAGCTGCGCCGTACGTCCGGCCTCGGTCCGGTCACCCGTGGCGACGACGACCGCCGTGCCGCGCCCGGCGGCGACCACGGTGCCGCGGAAGACCATCGACGAGCGGTCGGCGACGGCGTCCGCTGCCGTGGCGGGCACGCTCTTCGCCACGAGCTGCGACTCACCGGTGAGGCTCGACTCGTCCACCTCGATGCCGTAGGCGTCGAGGAGCCGGCAGTCCGCGGGGACCGCGTCGCCGGGCCGCAGCTCGATCACGTCGCCGGGGACGAGCTGCTCGGCCCGCGCGGTCGTCGCCGTGCCGGCGCGGCGCAGCCGGACCTGCACCGCGCTGGTGTCGAGCAGGTGGTGCAGCTCGCGATCGGCGCCGAGCCGTTGGGCACCGCCGATGAGCGCGTTCAACGCGAGCACACCGATGATCAGCACCGCGTCGGTGATCGAGCCGAGCGTGGCCGACACCCCGGCGCCCGCGGCCAGCGCCGGGGTCAGCGGGCCCGCGAGTTCGTCGGCCGACGCCCGGGCCAGTCCGACCCCCTCGGGCTCGGCCCGGCCTGCGGTGCGGCGGTGCTCCGCCGATTCCGGGGCGAGGCCGGTGTCGCTGGACTTGAGCCGAGCCAGCACGGCCTCGGACGACATCGCGTGCCACGGCGTGCAGTCAAGCGGGATCGGCAACGGCCGCCGCCCGGCTTCCGCGCCCGTCCAGCTTCCGGTGGCCAGAGCCAGCAAGGTCGCGAAATGGACCGGGAACGACCCTCGTGACGCCGCGGCCGACGGCGGACCGAACCCGCCCAGGAGCGAGCCCAGCGCCGACCCGGCGACGGAAAGCGCCGCGCTGTAGCGGCTCGCGCGATGAGCGGGGTCGACCGCGTCCAGCAGGGCGCACGCCTGCGCGAGCCCGGGACACAGAACGTGCGCCGTCCACGGCACGCCCCGATCGGCCCCGGCCACCCCGATGGCCACGTCCGCCCCGGCCAGCCCCGCCGGATCGGCCGACACGACCGCGACGACGTGGTCATCGGCCTGCAGCTTCCGCACCTGCTCGCGCAGCGAGTCCGGGCCCACCTCCACGACCTCGCCCGCCCGCCGGGCCGCCGCGATCACGGCCTCGGCCAACGGATGCGGCTCGTCTTCCAGCTCCGCCCGCGCCACCGTCGTCCCCTCGTGGCGCACGTCGAGACCCCCTGCGCGCTCGCGCACCGTCCATTCCCCCGACCCCTCATCCGGGTGCTGCGGGTCCGGGAGGTCGTAGATCGTGCGCAGCACCTCGGCCCGATCGACGGAGCCCGTGATCGTCACCTCGCCCACCACCCGGTGGCCTGTGCGCAGCAGCGACGTGTCCAGCACAACGCGGTCCACCCGATCCAGGCGTCGCAGTGCGTCCGGTTCCAGCACCAAGCAGCCCGCCGCGGAGGCGTCCGTGCCCACCTGCGCGGCGAACGCCTCCCGGCCGAGCTTCGCCGCGCGCGGCGCGGCGGCGAGCAGCACACCGTTCGCCCGGGCACTGTTGCGGCCGGCCGCGAGCACTCCGGCCGCGCCCACCAGGCCGATCCCCGCCGTTGCGTTCGCGACCCGCTCGACCGGCCCGGCCGGCATCGGCCGCGGCCGCCGCACCGCTTCCACCGGGTCGGAGGAATGCCGCCGCAGCTCGGTTTCCGGCTCCCACCGCTCCCAGGCGTCGCGGCGCGCGGCGACCTCCCTGCGCAAGCACCACCGGTAGACCGCGTCCGTGGCGAGACCGACCGGCCGTCGTGCCAGCGTCTGGCCGACGACGCCGCTGAGCGCGAAGACCGTTTCGGTGGCGGACCGGCCCAGCACGGTCTCCACGCCGGCCCGCAGTGCCGGTGTGGAGTCGACGATCGAGGCGAGCGCGGGCACCAGCGGCGGCAAGGCCTGAGCGGGCAGCAGCCGTCCGAGCGCGGCGTAGGACAGCCCGAGGACGTTGGCTCCGACGGCGACCACCTCGCGCGCCAGCGGTGCCGGGTTGCCCGGGTGCACATCGCTTGTTGCCGCGCGGCCCTCCAGCTGCCAGTCGCGTTCGACCTCGGAGATCACGTCAGCCAGTTGCCGGACGGTGATCGCCTCCGGGTCGTGGTCGACCACGATCCGGCCGAGCATTGCGTTCAGCACGACGTCCCGCACGCCCGCTTGCTCACAGATTCGCCGCACGAGCGCCTGTGCGGCCGCCTCGGCGCCGGGCTCGTGGAGCCCCCGTACCTCCAGATGGGTGTGTTCACCGGACGTCCACGAGCGCCGGCCGGGAACGACCGCGGCGCGCACGACCGCCGCGACCGGCTCAGCCACCGCACGCACCAGGCCGATCGGATCGGGCAGCCGCACGGGCTACTCGCCGCCGTGCGCCGGGCCGCCGCCTGACCGGGCCGACTCCGGGTTGGCCCGGGGCGTGGTCTGGCTCGCGGGCTTCGCCTTTCCTTTGACGGGCTTGGCGGGCTTCGCCGGTGCGGGCGGTTTTTCCTGCGCGGCAGACAGCTTCTCCGGCGCCGCAGACGGTTCTTGACGGGCCGACTCCGGCTCAGCTCGAACCGCCTGCGACGGCTTGCGCTCCGACACCGGGCTGTGCGCGCCGGCGATCTCGGGCTGCCCGGCCGGCGCCGGCCGCTCCCCGAGTACCACCCGCTCCCGCGGGCGCTTCACCGGCTGGTGGGCTCCGGCGACCTCGGGCTGCCCGGCGGTGCGCGCCCGGTCACCGGGCGCCCGCCGCTCTCCGACCGGCGCAGGTCGTGTGGTTGCCCGTGCGGGTTTTCCGCCCCGCGACCCACCAACGCGGCCGGCCACCGTCGTGCCCACGCCGATCGCCACGGCGACCGGCCACTCGATCAGCTCCACCGCGGTCAGCACACCCAACGCACCGAAGTAGATCATCTGCCGAGGCGGAGGCAAGTAAGAACGGGCCGTGTCCAGTGCCGCACTGATCTCGTTTCGCGCCGGCATCTGAACCCGGGGCAGCTGGAAATCGGGCGCGAACGGAAGGCTGATTTTCACCGTCCGGGACTGCGTGTGCTGCCTGCCGGTCTCGCCCGCATTCGTGGCCATGGCTGCTCCTTCGCCGACCCCCAGCGACCGCGCCCATGCTACGAGCCAGGGAACATCGACTGAACCCCGAATGAACCACCCGCCGACGCGACCGATTCAGTGCAGCCCCGAGCGCATGACCATGCCGTCCTACGGAAGCCAGGGCGTTCGATACCGGGGCCGGAGCAAGTCGATCGTTTGTGTGTTCGCGCGCTCCTGCAGCTCACTGGACCGCCTGCACAGCGCTCCCGATGAGCTGCAGCACTTCATCGGGATGCGACACCATCGCCACGTGGTTCGTCGGAACCTCGACGGTCGTGGCCCTCATTCGGGCCGCAAACTGGCGCTGGGCCTCGGGCGGGATCGCCTGGTCACCATCGGCCACCATGAACCACGACGGATGCGAGCGCCAGGCCGGCACGCCCATCACCTCGCCGAGGGCCGACCAGGCCAGCGGCTGCTGTACGGCGTGCATGACCCGCGCCTTCACCGGATCGACGTCGGCCGCGAAGTGGTTCACGAAGTCGTCCTCGGGCAGCCACGCGAACCCCTGCTCGTCGACATCCAGATGCGCGAGCGCCGCACCGAGGGGGCCTTGCTCCAACAGCTTGCCGATCGTCTCACCCTCGTCCAGCCCGAACGCCGCGACGTAGACGAGCCCCACGACGTTCGGTGCGTCCGTCCCCAGCGCCGTGACGATCTGCCCACCGTACGAATGCCCCACCACGAGCGTCGGCCCGTCCTGGCGCGCCAGCACCTCGCGCAGCCGGGCAACGTCGGCAGCCAGCGACGACTCCGGGAACTGCGGCGCCGTGACGCGATAGCCCTCGCCCTGCAACTTCTCGATCACCGCACTCCAGCACGAACCGTCAGCCCACGCGCCGTGGACGAGGACGATGTTCGGTCGGCGAGCCATGGCGAGTACCTCCCCGGACAGCGGTGTAGAGATCCCGCCGTCGAGGCTGTTGCAGGGGCGTCGGCACCTCGTCCCCCGTCGGGGGTGAACTTTCGAATCCGGCCGCGGAAGCGATTTCGCACGCACCCGCGTGACGACCGGAGCGCTCGTCGAGCACGGCTCGTTCGCGCCGCACAGCCGCAGGGAAACGCTCGGCTGAGAGCCCCAACCGAGCGTTTCGCCACCTCTCCGGCGACGCCGAACGAGCCCCTTCGGCAAGGTCAGGACGTGACCGCGCACTGTCCGCGATCGGCCTTCACCGGGCCTTCGCTCGTCGGGCGCACGTCGAAATCGAAGATCTCCGTGGGCACGTAGAGCGTGCAACACGCGTTGGGGATGTCCACGATGCCGCTGATCCGGCCCTCGATGGGCGCCGAACCGAGCAGCAGGTAGGCCTGCTCGCCGGTGAAACCCCACTTCTTGAAGTACTCCACCGCGTTCAGGGCGGCATTGCGGTAGGCCATGGTCGCGTCGAGGTAGAGGTTCTCGTCGGTCTCCCGGTCCACCGAGACGCCGACGAACGACAGGAACTCGGAATACCGCGGTTCGACGTTTCCCGGCATGAACACCGGGTTCGTGGTGATGCCGTACTTCTCCATGCCACCTTTGATGAGGTCGACGTGGAAGTCGATGTACCCGCCCATCTCGATGGCGCCGCAGAAGGTGATCTCGCCGTCGCCCTGGCTGAAGTGCAGATCTCCGCCGGAGAACTTGGCGTCGTCGACGTAGACCGGGTAGAAAACTCGCGATCCCCGGGTGAAGTTCTTGATGTCGTGGTTACCGCCGTTCTCCCGGGCCGGCACCGTGCGGGCGCCCTCGCGGGCGATGCGGTCCGCGGTCGACCCGTCGGCCGTTCCCGCGAGCGACCCGTCGAGCAACGGCGGCAGGCCCAGCGGCGGTACGCGGTCGGGCTCGCGGTCGACCAGCGCCTGCTCCCGGCGGTTCCACCGCTGGAGCAGCTCGGCCGAAGGCGCGGTGCCGAACAGCCCGGGGTGGGTGATCCCGGTGTACCGGATGCCCGGCAGGTGGCGCGACGTGGCCTGCTGACCGTGGAAGTCCCAGATCGCCTTGTAGGCATCGGGGAAGTAGTCGGTCAGGAACCCGCCGCCGTTGGCCTTGGCGAACACCCCGGTGTAGCCCCAGCCCTGCCCCGGCGCGTCGCCGGTCTCCTGCGGAACCGGGCCGATGTCGAGGATGTCGACGACGAGCAGGTCGCCGGGCTGCGCGCCCTCGACGCCGATGGGGCCGCTGAGCATGTGGCAGCGGTTCAGGTCAACGTCGCGCACGTCGTTGGCCGAGTCGTTGTTGCCGAGCTGGGCGTCGGTCCACTCCCGGCACTCCACCCGGAACTCCTGCCCGGGACGGACCATCGCGGCGACCGGCACGTCCGGGTGCCACCGGTTGTGGCCCGGCACCGCCTGGTCGCGCATGGATTTCGTCTGGTCGACACTGAACACTACTTCTGGCATGCGAATCCTCCTCTGTGTGCGGGCCCTTGATCCGATTCGCCCGCCGTTCTCGGGCCAGTACCTGTGCACCTCCTGGTCGTATTCGGCTACGTTCGGCACAAAAATCGACGCCTCAATCCACGAAAACCCGAGTTCGCCGACGATATGAAGTTCTGCAAAAAAAGACCTTCACTGTCCAGCGATCCGTACCCACGCCCAGGGCAGCATCGACGACTCCGGCCGGCGCTGATCGGCACTGCGGTTGCCGTCGCCACATCGGCTGCGTGCGGGCACTTTCCGTGACGGACCGGCCGGACTCACGAGGACGATCGGCCACTCCCGAGACCAGGACGGCAGACGCCGGACGCCGTATCTCGACCGGGATCGCGCCGTACGCAGCGTATTCGCACGTCGCGCGGGGATGTCAAGAGCAACGAAAAACCATGCTCCGGCTTGACTTGAGGTATATCGTTTCGTTATCTTTCCTCGTCCTGCACCGGCTGCCCGTTACGGGCGCCGTGGCAATGCTGATCAAGAAATCGGTGGAGCGTCGTGGAAGCGAAATCCGGCGACGACGGCTCGATGGAGTTCGTCGTCCTCACCGCGTGGGAATGCGCCAGCTGCGAGGTCGCCGGGCGGACTCCGCCAGGGATGGCGGTCGAGTGCTGGAGTTGCGGCGGCTCGGTCGTGATCACCGCACGGCCCAGCATCCGCCGCTTGGCCGGGTAGCCGCACGCGCCCCACCTGCGGATTCCTCCGCGACCCGCGCAACCCTCTCCGCCATCCGAGGACCCGAGTTGACGGGCCTTCCGCAGCGTCTTACGGTGCCGAAAGGCAGAGTTCACTTTCTGTAGCTCAAAGCCGTCCGGATCCACAGTCAAGCGGGCTGGGAGGGCGCGCATGACGACCTACGAGCGACGAGATGTGCGGCCAGGGATCGCGGTGCTGGCCGAGCGCCTGCGGGCGGCACTGGGTCCTGATTCGGTCATCGACGATCACCAGCGGCTGCGCACCTACGAGTGCGACGGCCTCGCACACTACAAGGTCACTCCCGCGCTCGCCGTGCTCGCCCGGGACACGGCCGCCGTCGTGGAGACCGTGCGCGCCTGCGCCGAGGCCGAGGTGCCGTTCGTCGCGCGCGGGTCCGGAACGGGCCTCTCCGGTGGCGCGCTGCCGCGCGCCGACGGGGTCCTCATCGTCACCTCGCGGATGCGGCACATCATCGAGATCGACCGGGAGAACCAGCGTGCGGTGGTGGAGCCGGGGGTGATCAACCTCGACGTCTCCCGGGCCGCGAAACCCGAGGGCTACTACTACGCACCGGATCCCTCGAGCCAGCAGGTGTGCTCGATCGGCGGCAACGTCGCGGAGAACTCGGGTGGCGCGCACTGCCTGAAGTACGGCTTCACCACCAACCACGTCACCGGCATCACCTTCGTGACCGCCGACGGCGAAGCCGTGCAGCTCGGCGGCAAGGCGCCGGATCCGACCGGGTACGATCTGCTCGGGGCCATCGTGGGTTCGGAAGGCACGCTCGGCATCGCCACCGAGGTGACGGTGCGGCTCACCCGGCTGCCGGAAGCGGTCCGCACGTTGCTCGCGGCCTTCCCGAGCACGGACGACGCGGGCGCGGCGGTTTCCGAGGTCATCGGCGCCGGAGTCGTGCCGGCGGCGATCGAGATGATGGACGCGCTGGCGATCGAGGCGGCCGAAGCGGCGGTGCACTGTGACTACCCCGGTGGTGCGGGTGCGGTGCTGATCGTGGAGCTGGACGGACCGGCCGACGAGGTCGAGCGCCAGTTCGAGGAGGTCGAGCGGCACTGCCGCACGCACCGGGCGTTCGAGATCCGCATCGCGAAGGACGACGTGGAGCGTGCGTTGTTCTGGAAAGGGCGCAAGTCGGCGTTCGCCGCGGTCGGGCGGATCAGTCCCGACTACATCGTCCAGGACGGTGTCATCCCGCGCACCGCGTTGCCCGAGGTGCTGCACCGGATGGCGGAGCTCTCGCGCAGCAGCGGCGTCCGGGTCGCCAACGTCTTCCACGCCGGGGACGGCAACCTGCACCCGCTGGTGCTGTTCGACGACGCGGTACCCGGCGAAGCCGAGCGCGCCGAGGAGGTCTCGGGGGCGATCCTCGACCTCTGCATCGAGTACGGCGGATCGATCACCGGCGAGCACGGCGTCGGGTCGGACAAGGCGAAGTTCATGCCGCGGATGTTCACCGAGGCCGACCTCGACACGATGCAGCTGGTGCGCTGCGCGTTCGATCCCGCCGGGCTGGCCAATCCCGGCAAGGTGTTCCCGACACCGCGCCTGTGCGGTGAGGTGCCAGGCCGGCACAAGGGCGCCCATCCCTTGCAGGAAGCCGGAATCGCCGAGGTCTTCTGATGAGCAGGCCTGAGCCGGCGGTGCTGGACGCGCTGTGCGAAGCGACCGCGAAACACGCCCGGCCCGCGGAGGCGGGTGACGAGGTCGACGGCCTCGCGCCGGCGTTCGTCGCGGCGCCGGGCAGCACCGCGGAGGCTGCGGACGTCATGCGGATCGCCGCTGACCACGGGCTCGCCGTCGTCGTCCGGGGCTCGGGGACGAAACTCGGCTGGGGGCAGCGGCCCGCCGAGGCCGACTTGGTCGTGGACACCGGCCGCCTGGACCGCGTCGTCGAGCACCGCGCCGGCGACCTCGTCGTTCACGTGGACGCGGGCCTGCGCCTCGCGACGCTGCAGGACCGCCTCTCCCCCGCGGGTCAGCGGCTGGCAGCGGATCCCGTGGTGCCGCCTGGCACGGCCGACGCCGGAACGGTCGGCGGGCTCGTCGCGACCGCCGCCTCCGGCCCGCTGCGCTTCTCCCACGGCGCGGTGCGCGACCTGCTCATCGGCATCACGGTCGTCCGCGCCGACGGCGTGGTGACGAAGGCCGGCGGAAAGGTCGTGAAGAACGTCGCGGGTTACGACCTGGGCAAGTTGTTCGCCGGTTCCTGGGGAACGCTCGGCCTGGTCACCGAGGCGGTGTTCCGGCTGCACCCGCGACCGGCGCTGGCCCGCTGGGTCGTGGTGCCCGTGGACTCGACTGGCGTCGCGTACGAGCGGCTGCGGCGGGTGCTGCACGCGCAGCTCGTGCCGAACGCCGTCGAACTCGACCGCCCGGCCGGCGCGACGGGGACGCTCGCGGTGCTCGTCGAGGGCGTTGCGCAGGGAGTCGCCGACCGGGTCGAGAAGTTCCTCGAACTGCTCGGGGACGGCGCCGAACCGTGCGACGCCGCACCGGAGTGGTGGGGCCGAGCCCCCTGGCAGCGAGGCGACGTGGCCCTGCGCCTCACCCACCGGATCACGGGCCTGCCGGCCCTGCTGAACGCGCTCGACGAGCAGGCGCGGTGCCACGGTCTGCCGGTCGCGGTTCGTGGTTCGGCCGGGGTCGGTCTCCTGTACGCCGCGGTGCCGGGCACCACCGACCCGGCCGTGATCGCCGAGCTGGTCGAGGGCTTGCGCGACCGGTCGGCCGGCTGGGGCGGGGACGTCGTCGTGCTGGACGCTCCGCCTGCGGTCAAGGCGGCGCTCGACCCGTGGGGGCCGGTGCGGGGGTTGACCCTGATGCGCCGGGTGAAGGACCAGTTCGACCCCGAGCACCGGCTCGCTCCCGGTCGCTTCGCCGGAGGGATCTAGATGACCGAGCCTGCCTTCGATGACCACCACCCGCCGTCGGCGGAGCTCGTCGGTGACTGCGTGCACTGCGGGTTCTGCCTGCCGACCTGCCCCACGTACACGTTGTGGGGCGAGGAGATGGACTCTCCGCGCGGGCGGATCTACCTGATGGAAATGGGCCTCGGCGGCGAGCCGATGACACCGGAGATGGTGCAGCACTTCGACGCCTGCCTCGGGTGCATGGCCTGCGTGACCGCGTGCCCGTCCGGGGTGCAGTACGACAAGCTCATCGAAGCCACCCGTGCGCAGGTGGAGCGGCGCCACCACCGCCCCGCCCGCGACCGGCTGATGCGCCGCGCGATCTTCAGCGTCTTCCCCTACGCCAAGCGGCTGCACGCCCTGCGTGGTCCCCTTCGGGCCTATCAGGCCACCGGCCTCAGCCGCTGGATGCGGCGCGGCAGTCTGCTACGCAGGGCTTTCCCGGCGCTGGCGGCGCTGGAATCGCTGGCACCGGAGCTCGAGCCGTTCGAGCAGGTGCCGGAACGGTCGTCGGCCCAGGGCACGAAGCGGGGCACTGTCGGTTTGCTCCTGGGCTGCGTGCAGCGGGAGTTCTTCCCCGGCGTCAACGCGGCGACCGCCCGCGTGCTGACCGCCGAAGGATTCGACGTGATCGCGCCCGCCGGGCAGGGGTGCTGCGGTGCGCTGAGTGTCCACAACGGTCGTGAGCAAGAGGCGCAATCCTTCGCCCGCAAGCTGATCGACACCTTCGAGGCGGCCGGGGTCGAGCAGGTCGTGGTCAACGCCGCCGGCTGCGGTTCGGCGATGAAGGAGTACGCGGACCTGCTCGCCGACGATCCCGCCTACGCCGAGCGCGCGCGAGGATTCGCCGAAGCGGTCCGCGACATCACGGAATTCCTCGTGGAGCGGGGAACGGTGGCCGCCCGCCACCCGCTGCCGGTCATGATCGCCTACCACGACGCCTGCCACCTCGCGCACGCGCAGGCGATCCGCACGCAGCCACGCGCGCTCTTGCGGGACATCCCGGAGCTTCTGGTGCGGGAGATCGCCGAAGCCGAATTGTGCTGCGGTTCCGCGGGGATCTACAACATCCTGCAGCCCGAGGCCGCGGGGGAACTCGGGGAACGCAAGGCGCGCAACGTTCTCGCCACCGGCGCACCCCTGCTGGTGACGGCCAACCCGGGCTGCCTGATGCAGCTGGCCGCGTCCGCCGAGCGGTTGGGCGCGCAGCTGAAGGTCGCCCACACCGTCGAGGTCCTCGACGCGTCGATCCGTGGCCTGGCAGCGGACGCTGTCGGGAGGTCCCGCTCCGGGGCGTAAGCCGGCAAACCCAGGTTGTCGTCCTCAGGCGGTGAGGTGGCACATGTACCAGCAGGTTCTCGATCCCGTCGCGGGTTCGCTCGCGTGGTCCTCGCTCGTGGCGGCCATCCCTCTGATCGTGCTGTTCGTCCTGCTCGGCGTCTTGCGGATGACAGCCTGGCTCGCGGCGCTGATCTCCCTCGCGGTCGCGATCGCGGTGGCGATCTTCGTCTACCCGATGCCGGCGGGCCCGGCGTTCCTCGCGGCGGCCGAAGGTGCCGCGTTCGGGTTCTTCCCGATCCTGTGGATCGTCATCAACGCGATCTGGATCTACAACATGACCGTCCGCACCGGACACTTCGACGTGCTGCGCCGCTCGTTCTCGCGGGTCAGCGACGACCAGCGGATCCAGGGCGTGATCGTCGCGTTCTCGTTCGGTGCGCTGCTCGAGGCCTTGGCCGGGTTCGGCACCCCGGTCGCCATCACCAGCGTCATGCTCATCGCGCTGGGCTTCCGGCCCCTGAAGGCCGCGATCGTCGCCCTCGTCGCCAACACCGCACCCGTCGCCTTCGGTGCGCTCGCGGTGCCGATCACCACGCTGTCCACCGTCACCGGCCTGCCGCTGCACGACCTGTCCGCGATGGTCGGCCGCCAAACCCCGCTGCTGGGATTCATCGTCCCGCTCGCGCTCGTGTTCATCATCGACGGCACCCGCGGGGTCCGCCAGACCTGGCCCGTGGCGCTCGTCTGCGGCGTGGTCTTCGCCGTCGCCCAGTTCGCGATCTCGAACTACGTGAGCGCACCGCTCACCGACATCGTCGCGTCGCTGCTGAGCGCCGGCGCGGTCGTGCTGTTCCTGCGGGTCTGGCGGCCGGTCGAGGGCTTCACCGAAACCGGCGGACCCGAGGTCACCCGCCGCGGCGCGGCCGCGGACGGGCGGGCGCCGGCGGCCGCGACCTCGACGGCCACGATCGACCGGCAGGCTCCCCGGGCGGGCCGCGACGGTCCACCGAGCGGAGGCGGCGACGGTGACACCGAAGCCGGCCGCCGCGACAGCGGCGCCGAGGTGTTCCGCGCCTACTCGCCGTACCTGATCATCATCGTGGTGTTCGGGCTCGCGCAGATCCCGGCGATCCAGCACGCGCTGACCAGCGTCACGCGCACCTTCGCCTGGCCCGGGCTGCACATCACCTCCGCGAGCGGGAAAGTGTCGACGCTGCCGATGTTCAAGTTCGACTGGCTCGCCGCGGCCGGCACGTTGCTCATCATCGCCGGGCTGCTCACCATTCCCGTGATCCGCATCCGCCCCGCGACCGCGTTGCGCACCTACTTCGCCACGTATCGCCAGCTCGCGCCCGCGATCGTGACCGTGATGGCCGTGCTCGCGCTCGCCTACGTCATGAACGCGAGCGGGCAGACCACGACACTCGGCACGTGGATGGCCGGCGCCGGCGGGATCTTCGCGCTCATTTCGCCGATCCTCGGCTGGCTGGGCGTCGCCGTGACCGGCTCGGACACGTCGTCGAACTCGTTGTTCGGCGCGCTGCAGGTGGTCGCCGCGCAGAAGGCCGAGCTGAGCGCCACCCTGCTCGCCGCCGCGAACTCGTCCGGCGGGGTGCTCGGCAAGATGATCAGCCCGCAGAACCTCGCCATCGCCGCGGCGGCGGTGGGCATGTCCGGGCGGGAGGGCGATCTCTTCCGCAGGGTGTTCCTCTGGAGCGTGGTCTTCCTCGCGGTGATGTGCGTGCTCGTCTACCTGCAGTCCACCCCTGTGCTCTCGTGGATGGTGCCCTGAACCGTTCGACGAGGCGCTCCTCCCGCTCGGTGGGCGGGTGCGGCCGGTCGTCACAAAGATCTTCTGGTGAGAATCCGCCGCGGTTAGCGTGAGCGATACCGATCAAGGAACGGAGTCGCTCACATGGCTTTCCCCGGCCTGCAGCACGTCGCGATCACGGTTTCGGACCTCAAGCGCAGCACCGAGTGGTACAGCCGCCTGTTCGATGCCGAACCCGTACTCGACGAGGACGAGGAAGGCGGCGAGTTCCACCACACGGTCTTCGCCCTCGACGGCGGAATGCTCTTCGGCCTGCACACCCACCCCGGCCGCCAGTCGGAGGACCTCTTCGTCGAAACGCGCACCGGCCTCGACCACGTGGGCTTCGCACTCTCGGGCCTCGCCGAGCTCGAGCAGTGGCGCGACCGCCTCGACGAACTCGCCATCCCCCACGGCGGCATCAAGAAGGCCCACTACGGCTCGGGCGTCTCTTTCCGCGACCCCGACAACATCGCTCTCGAGTTCTTCATCGCACCGGGAACGTGACCACCGATCCCTGCCGAACAGCCCGGCGACACCACCGGCACCATCGGTCATCCAGTACCGGAAAGTGAAGTGCTTGTCTGCCACCCGGCCATGACC
The DNA here is from genome assembly GCF_053602515.1 of Amycolatopsis sp. NPDC004368. Classification (NCBI taxonomy): domain Bacteria; kingdom Bacillati; phylum Actinomycetota; class Actinomycetes; order Pseudonocardiales; family Pseudonocardiaceae; genus Amycolatopsis; species Amycolatopsis sp. NPDC004368. The sequence goes on from NZ_JBSGDT010000021.1 coordinate 144,006, forward strand.
GCGAGCAGACTGTCACGATCCATTTCGACCTGATCACCGGCGGTCTCGCGTTCGATGCTCGGCGCGGTGATCCGCCCGGTTACGGAATTTTCGAGCGCCATGCCTGCCGCCGCCTACAGCAACACCGGATGCACCGAAAGGACAACAGCTGGTCCGCTTGGTCCAGACCGTCCCCAAGACGTTACAAAGCCCCGGTAACGAACATCACCAGTCCGTCGATCCAGTGATCGACATCGCTCCCCCACATCAACCTGAAGGATGTCTTCGTGACCGAGGAAGTACCGGCGCTCGTGGAACAATCCGTCGTCGCGGCACCACCGCCACGCCGGTCACGCTGGGTTTCCCTGGTGGTCACCGCCGCCATCGGTCTCGTTGTCGGCGCGGTCGGTGTCGGTGTTCCGTGGTACCTCACCGCACACGACTCCGGCGTCGTCAGCGGACTCCCGCTCAAGGCACCCGACACGCTCGGCGGCGTCGACAGAGCCGATGTCTACCCGGTCAAGCTCAAAGACGACGAGGCCCACCGCCAGTTCGCCCAACGCAACGCCACCAACGACCGGGAGAACGGCAACCGCCTCTCCGCCGCGTACGGCGCGCCGGCCCTGGTACAGACCTACACCGCGGTGGACTTCAGACACTCGTTCCAAATCACCGCGGTGCGTGCGCATGCCCCCGGGCTCGTGACCCCGTACGAGGACAAGGACAACGGCCTCGCCGGACCCCTCAACGAACTCCGCCAGATCGACGATGTGTCCTGCGTTCTGCACAACAACCTGGCACCGTCGGCGGCGCTCACGCCGGACAAGACGTCGGTCATCCTGTGCCAGCGATCGGACGCCGTCCTGACCATCCAGCTCAAACCCCTCGGCGACGACACCCTGGAGTACACCGACCCGGCCGTGTGCGCGGCCATGATCAACGAAGCTTGGGCCAAGCTGCACTGAACATGCCGCGCCTCAGCAACCACTCGAGCGCGCACGCGATACCTGCAATCAGAGGCGTGCAACCCCCACCTGGTGAAAAGCATCATCTGGAATTCGCTCCGGAGCTTGCCTGACACGTGGCCGGGAATAGATACGTCGTGCCTGATACTCCAGATCAGCGAATGGCTCAGTCGGCTCCCGAGGCGGCCTGAGACACTTCCACGATCGCCGGCGTTGTTGCCGGCGTCGTCGCGGGAGGGCCTGCACTTCGGCACACTATTCACTCGCCACAAACAGCTTCCCGGCGAGCGTCCACCGCCCGCCGGCGCAAAATGCGACGCCCCGGCGGGGGCCGTCGGGGCGGGCCACGCAACTCCCCCGCGCCTGCGCGCGGGGGGAGTTGCGCTCAACCGAACGGCTTCCTGCTTTCGACATCGCTGTAGCTGCGATCCGCCTGATGGGCAAACGTGGCGCAGTAGCCGGAGTCGCCATGCAGGACCAGGTCGCTGCCGTTGAAGGTCAACCCGATGTCCTGCCCGTGGCTGACTGTCCAGCCGGCGCCGAAGCTGCCGTTGCCGGCCCGCTGGTTGTTGTAGACCTGCGACAGCGACAGGTTCTCCTCGGTGCCCTTGATCGTGAGCCGGCGCTGGGTGACGGTCAGGTTGCGATCACCGGTGTTGACCAACGCCTCCCTCCGATCCGAGCTCGGGAACCGCTCCAGCGGGCACTGCGGGAGGAGCCCGCCGTGCCGAAGCCCGGCTTGTACCCCGGCCGCCAGGCCGCAGTCGGCGGCTGCCCACCGGACGGCGTGTGGGGCGATTTCGTTGCCAACCGTAAGCAAAAAATGGAATATTCAAGCGGTGCCGCTGACGCACAAAGGCTGCCCCTAAATAATCGCTCCAGAAGGCTTGGCTTCAGAAGGGTTGACAGCCTGGCGTCGCCCACCACTAGTCTGAACGCCGCATACCAAAACAGATGTTCTTGTGGAGCAGGCTCCGATCATTGCGTATTGCGCTGGGGCGCGCCAAGAACGTCTTCGTGGGGATTTCGGGTTGGTGGGAGTTCGGTCGAATGAGACAAGGGTCGGCATCGCGAACACTCGGACGACGCCGGCGCTGCCGGTCGGCGCGCGGCACTTTTCGCGACACGGCGTCTCGGCTTGCAGCCATTCCTTCCACGATCTCGGTGCCGACTACCACCGCGGGCCCGGTTCCGCACCTTGCGGGCGAACACCAGCCTGCCGCGAGTGTTGGCCGATGCGTACCTGCAGCCGGCAACCACACCACTGTGCTCCTCACGGCGGTCAGCAGTCGGAGGCTGCGCCCACCGTCCTGCTGCGGGCCGCGCCGATTCAGGGCTGGCCGGGCTCCGATAGCAGTCCAGGAGAATGCGAATCTCGTTCATGAGTCCGGCGCGCTTCTCGCGCCGGCCGCTCCAATTCTTGATTCAAGAGGTTCTTCAAATGGGAAACTCCCACGGCGCCCTGACCGCTGATCCGGCCGGCAATCTGACCACGCTCGCCGAATGCGAGCGGCTCTTCGCCGAAGTGCTCGCCGACATCATGGACACCGACCACGTCCCGGTCGACAGCCACTTCTTCGACGACCTCGGCGCCGACTCCATGGTCATGGCCCGCTTCTGCGCACGGATACGCAAACGACCCGACCTGCCCTCCGTATCGATGCCCGACATCTACAAACACCCGACGATTCAGGGTCTTGCCGCGGCCCTCGCCACCGCGACCACGCCTGCCCCACAGCCGGCAACCACGCACGCCGAATGCGAGCGACTTTTCGCCGAAGTGCTCGCCGACATCATGGACACCGACCACGTCCCGGTCGACAGCCACTTCTTCGACGACCTCGGCGCCGACTCCATGGTCATGGCCCGCTTCTGCGCACGGATACGCAAACGACCCGACCTGCCCTCCGTATCGATGCCCGACATCTACAAACACCCGACCATTCAGGGTCTTGCCGCGGCCCTCGACACCACCACAACCGGTTCCGCACCTGCCCCGCAGCCGGCAGCTCCGGCGGGTCCCGCTGAGCCGCCGACGCAAGCCCGCAACGGTGAGTACGTTCTCTGCGGGGCGGTGCAACTCCTCTTCCTCCTCGGTTATCCCGCCCTCACCGCGGCCGTCTGGGTGACGGGTTTCCACTGGGTCACAGCCAGCTCCGGCCTGGTCGAGGTCTACCTTCGGTCGGTCGCGTTCGGCGCCGCGATGTTCCTCGGCCTGTGCACCCTGCCGATCTTCGTCAAGTGGGTGCTCGTCGGCCGGTGGAAGCCTCAGGAGATCCGCGTCTGGAGCATGGCGTACATCCGCTTCTGGCTCGTCAAAACCCTGATCCAGCGCAACCCGATGGTGCTGTTCGTCGGTTCACCGCTCTACGCGCTCTACCTGCGGGCACTGGGCGCGAAGATCGGGCGCGGCGCCGTCATCTTCTCCAGGAACCTGCCCGTGTGCACCGACCTGCTCAGCATCGGCGACGGCGCGGTGATCCGGAAAGACTCGTTCTTCAACGGCTACCGAGCGCACGACGGCGTCATCCGGACGGGGGCGGTGAGCATCGGCAAGGACGCGCTCGTCGGCGAGGCCACGGTGCTCGACATCCGGACCGCGCTGGGTGAGGGGGCCGTGCTCGGGCACTCGTCCGCGCTGCACACGGATCAGTCGGTACCTACCGGGCAGCGCTGGGTCGGCTCGCCCGCCCAGCGGGCCGAGAAGACGAACCAGATGGCGGTCACAGCGCGCGACGTGGGCACAGGACGACGGATGGTCTACTCGGTGGTGCAGCTGGCGAACCTGCTGCTGCTGGGTCTGCCGCTGACGTTCGGCATCGCGGACGTCGCGATCCCCCAGCTTCCGGAATTCGGTCCCCTGCTGGGCTCGGCACCGGTGTCGCTCACGACCTGGACGTTCTTCCTCGACGCGCTGGTCGTCTCCGCCGTGGTCTTCTTCGGCGCCGTGCTCGTCGGCGTCGTGCTCGTCGGAACCGTTCCGCGCGTGCTGAACCTCTTCATCAAGCCGGACAAGGTCTATCCGCTGTACGGGTTCCATTTCTGGGTCCATCGCGCGATCGCCCGCACGACCAACATCAGGTTCTACACGACTCTCTTCGGTGGCACCTCCTACATCATCTACTACCTGCGTTGGCTGGGCTACAGCCTTCGCGGGGTGCGGCAGACCGGTTCGAACTTCGGCGAAATGGTCAAGCACGACACCCCGTTCCTCAGCGCGGCCGGCAGCGGAACGATGGTCGCGGACGGACTGTCCATCATCAACGCCGATTTCTCGAGCACCTCCTTCCGCCTGTCCCGCGCGTCGATCGGGCCGGACAACTTCCTGGGGAACATGATCGCCTACCCCCCGCAGAGCAAGGCAGGTGACAACTGCCTCCTCGCGACGAAGGTCATGGTTCCCGTCGACGGACGGGTGCGCAAAGGCGTGGGCTTGCTCGGCGCGCCCAGCTTCGAGATCCCGCGATCGGTCAAGCGCGACAGGCAGCTCGACGTGAGCAGCCCGGACGAGCTGCGCCGCGGCCTCAGGGCCAAGACCGTCTACAACACCATCAGCATGGCGCTGTTCCTGCTGGTGCGCTGGACCTTCTTCTTGTCCGTCACCGTGGTCTACCTGGCCGCCATCAACCTCTTGAACTCCCTGGGTACGCTCGCACTCGCGGTCGCACTGGCCACCGCGGTGCTCATCGTTTTCACGGTCGCCTACAACGTCGTGATCGACCGGCTGATCCGGCGGTTGCAAGCCTTGGTGCCGCAGGGTTGCTCGATCTACGACCGCGCCTTCTGGCGGCACGAGCGCTTCTGGAAAGTCAGCTCCCTCACCTATGTCCTCGCCTTCAACGGCACCCCGCTCAAGAATGTGATCTGGCGGCTGCTGGGTATGCGGGTCGGCCGCCGGGTTTTCGACGACGGCCTGCGCGTGCCCGAGCGGACGTTCACCACGATCGGTGACCATTGCACCCTCAACGCGGACACCATCGTCCAGTGCCACTCGCAGGAGGACGGCGGGTTCAAGTCGGACCGCATCGCTATCGGTGCCGGCTGCACCCTCGGTGTCGGCGCGTTCGTCCACTATGGAGTGACGACAGGCGACGGCGCGGCGCTCGCCACCAGTTCCTTCCTCATGAAGGGCGAGGAACTGCCACCGAACGCACTGTGGAGCGGAAACCCCGCCACAGAGATGCGCGAGCACTCGGACGATCCGCAGGCCCGAAAGATCAACCTCGATGACAGCTACGCCGCGCTCGTCCGCGGCGGCTGACACCCGGCAAGCGTGGACATCGCCGAGCACCCGCTCCTCGCGGACTTGACCGAGCACCGCACCGCGAGCACGCGCCGAACTGCCGACGTCCGCCTCGGGTGGGAACTGAAAGGAGATCGAGATGTCGTCCTCATCATCATCGCTGTTGGACGTGGACCTGCACGTCGGCAGGGTGCCGATGCTGCGAGCCGCTGCCACCGGCGACGGACCGGGCTGGGCGACCGGGCACCGCGATGCCTTGCGTGCCGTCGTCGCCGAGCACGGTGCGGTCCTGGTCCGCGGTCTCGGGCTGCGCGATGCGGCCGAGGTCGCGGCGGTGTTCCACGGGCTGGCCACCGCAGGCCTCATGACCGAGAGGGAAGCGTTCGCGGAGCGGCAGACCTACGCCGAGGGCGTCTACTCATCCTCGAAGTGGCCACCGAACCAGCCGATGTGCATGCACCACGAACTGAGCTACCGGCTCGAGTTTCCCGGCCTGATGCTGTTCGCGTGCCTGTCCGCGCCCGCCGAGGGCGGGGCCACCGGTGTGGCGGACTCGACGGCCGTGCTCGAGGCGCTGCCCGGCGACCTCGTCGAGCGGCTCGAGAGGGAAGGCTGGACGCTCGTTCGCAGCTACAACGAGGAGATCGGCGCGTCGTTCGCCAAGGCGTTCGGCACCGAGGACCGTGGCGCGGTCGAGAGGTACTGCCGCGGCAACGCCATCGAGTTCGAGTGGCAACCCGACGGAGGGCTGCGCACCTGGCAGCACCGCAGCGCGGTGGTGCGGCACCCGGTCACCGGCCGGCGCTGCTGGTTCAACCAGATCGCCTTCCTCAACGAGTGGACGCTCGACCCAGAGGTGCGCGAGTTCCTGGTCGACACCTACGGCGCCGAAGGGCTGCCGTTCACCACCCGCTTCGGCGGCGGCGACCCGATCGGCGAGGACGTCGTGCAGCTGCTCAACGAGGTGTACGAAGCCAAAACCACGCGGGAGCTCTGGCAGGCGGGCGATCTGATGCTCGTCGACAACATCCGCAGCGCACACAGCCGGGAGCCCTTCAGCGGACCGCGCGAAGTCCTGGTCGGGATGGCTGACCCGGTTCGCCTGGCCGACTGCTCGCCGACCGTCGAGGTCAACATCGAATGACCACCGGCCCGCATCGATGCGCCAGGCGAAAGGACCAGAGATGATCATGCGGTTGCCGGACCTCGTCGCCGAGTCCGCCGAACGCGCCCCCGGCGCACCCGCACTGACCACGCGAACGACCACGATCTCCTACGCGGATCTGCACCAGCGGACGGAGCGAGCGGCAGCAGGCCTGCGCGATCTCGGGCTCGATGGTGGTGAGCGCGTCGCGGTCTTCCTGGACAAGAGGATCGAGACCGTCGTGGCGCTGTTCGGCTGCTCGCGGGCCGGTGGCGTGTTCATCCCGGTGAACCCGGTGCTGCGGGCCAGGCAAGTGAGGCACGTTCTCGATGACTGCGCCGCGCGGGTACTGGTGACGTCCACGGATCGGCTGCGAGCCCTGCGCTCCGAGCTCGCCGCCTGCAAGTCACTCTCCCACGTCCTCGTCCTGGGCGACTCGCCTGGCGAGGACAAGGAAGCCCCATACCGCATTCATCCGTGGTCGGAGGTCGCCGAGCGCGCAACCCAGGAAGTGCGTCCTCCAACGGGTGGCGTCGACACGGATGTGGCCGCGATCCTCTACACGTCGGGGAGCACCGGGGCCCCGAAGGGCGTCGTGCTGTCGCACCGCAATCTGGTCGTCGGCGCGGAGAGTGTCAGCACTTACCTGAACAACACGGCAGAAGACCGGATCCTGGCGGTTCTCCCACTGAGTTTCGACGCCGGGCTGAGCCAATTGACAACCGGCTTTCACGTGGGTGCCGACGTGGTGCTCGCCGACTACCTGCTGCCGGGAGACGTCGTCCGGCTGTGCGCGCAACACCGCATCAGCGGGATGGTCGGTGTACCGCCTCTGTGGATCCAGCTCGCGGCCCAGACGTGGCCATCCGAAGCCGTAGCCGGAATGCGCTACTTCGCCAACACCGGAGGGCGTCTCCCCCGCGTCATCCTGCAACGACTCCGAGCGATCTTTCCGGCTGCGGCGCCCTACCTGATGTACGGCCTCACAGAGGCGTTCCGCTCCACCTACCTCGATCCGCGGGAGGTCGACCGGCGGCCGGATTCGATCGGCCGGGCCATCCCGAACGCCGAGATCCTCGTAGTCCGAGACGACGGCGGCCTGTGTGGTCCGGGTGAGCCGGGTGAGCTGGTGCACCGAGGTCCGCTCGTCGCCTTGGGCTACTGGAATGACGCGCAGCGGACGGCCGAGCGGTTCCGGCCGCCGCCGAACCGCCCGGTCGAGCTGTGCACGCCTGAGCTGGCCGTGTGGTCCGGCGACGTCGTCGTCCGCGACCAGGAGGGCTTCCTGTACTTCGTCGGACGGCGCGACGACATGATCAAGACGTCGGGATATCGGGTCAGTCCCCAAGAGATCGAGGAAGTGGCCTACGAGACCGGGCTGGTCCACGATGCCGTGGCGCTCGGCCTCGAGGACGAGGTGCTCGGCCACCGGGTCGTCCTCGTCGTGACCCCGCGCGATCCCGCCGGCTTCGATCCGGCCGTGGTGACCGCGCGCTTGCGGCAGGAACTGCCCGGCTACATGGTGCCCGCCGAAGTGATGGTCCGCAGCACCCTGCCCCGTTCGCCGAACGGCAAGTTCGACCGGGCGGTCCTTCGCCACGAGCTCGCCGCCTCCCGCCCTCAGGAGCTTGCATGACCGCGCTCGCCCACGCGCAGCGCCTTGCGCCGCCACACCTTCCTCGTCGACGGCGGCCGCCACCACCAGTGTCGATCGCAGGCCGCCGGGCCTCTGCAACCGATCAGGAGAATCCACATGCCCCGCTCGCCAGAGACCTCAACAGCGATTTTCGAGGACGTCAAGGCCGTCGTGGTGGCCACGCTGGACATCGAGGACCAGGCCGATGACCTCAGGCCGGCAACGGGACTGTACGGCAATCTTCCTGAGCTCGATTCGCTCACCGTCGTCAAGCTCATCGTCGCTCTGAAGAAACGGTTCGGGATCGAGATCGACCAGATCGACGGCGACATCTTCGACACACTCGGACGGCTCGCGGCCTTCGTGGAGTCCAAGGTGTACTGGGAGCCGCTCGGTGGAGTCGAGCGCTAGAACTGCGCCACGACATGACGGCTGCCGACCCCGGAAGGGTTGACCAGCCGGGTCCACTCACATCAGCTCGGACTGTGCAACAGCGGCAAGCCATCGGCCGGGGTCCAGCGCAGCAAGCTCGACATGCTTCCAGGTGAACCCGCTCCGACTCCGGGCAGCAGCCCGAACTTGCCCGGCTCACAGGCAAACCGACGCGGCGCGCTCCTTCTCCGAGAACGCGAACCCATTCGCCGGTGTGGCGCGACGTTCCGTTGGAGATTCTCGATTTTCCGGGCGAGCACCGTACCCGCAGTCGGTGTCAGTGGATGGTTCCAGGCCGCACACCATTGGCTGCCGCGCTGGAAGAAGAGGTTCGCCAAGCTCACCGTCGGCGTCCTCGATGTGCAGTAAACTCATTCCCCAGCGCAGCTGCGCCCGGCGGTGGGACTCGCCGGACCCGAACCGCGGCTTCGGCCGCCAACGGTCCCTACCCGGTCCACGATCCCAGCAATCACAGGTTGGGGTGCGCGCCCATGACAAGTCCGGCCATGTCGCTCGGCGGCCCACCCGGGACGGCTCGCCGCGCCTGCGTCGATCCGCCGGCGCCCGCCGAACTGCCGGAACCCGCCGGGTGGCCGCCCCTCGCGTTCAGTGTCCTGACCAGCGGCGTCGTCCTGGAGTCCTGAGCCCGCCGCAATCCGTCCTCGATACCGCGAAGGAGACAGGAGAACATGTTCACCAACGCCGACGAGATCCTCCGCTTCATCGCCGATGAGGACGTCCAGTTCATCGACGTCCAGTTCTGCGACCTGCCCGGCATCATGCAGCACTTCACCGTCCCGGCAGTCTCCTTCGACGCGGAGTCCTTCACCGACGGGCTCGCCTTCGACGGCTCGTCGGTGCGCGGGTTCCAGTCGATCCACGAGTCGGACATGCTCCTGCTTCCCGACCCGGTCACGGCCCGCGTCGACCCGTTCCGTGCCCAGAAGACGCTCGCGATGAACTTCTTCGTGCACGACCCGCTCACGCACGAGGCGTACAGCCGTGACCCGCGCAACATCGCCCGCAAGGCCGAGCAGTACATCACCGAATCCAGCATCGCGGACCGGGCGTTCTTCGGGCCGGAAGCGGAGTTCTACATCTTCGACTCCGTCCGGTTCGACTCGGCGGAGAACGGAGCCTTCCACGAGGTTGACTCGATCGAGGGCTGGTGGAACACCGGCGCCGACGAAGCCGGCGGGAACCAGGGCTACAAAACGCCGTACAAGGGCGGTTACTTCCCCGTCCCACCGCGGGATCACTACGCCGACCTGCGCGATGAGATCGTGCGCAACCTGGCCGGCGTCGGGATCGTCGTCGAGAAGGCCCACCACGAGGTCGGCAGCGGCGGCCAGGCCGAGGTCAACTACAAGTTCAACACCCTCTTGCACGCCGCGGACGACCTGCAACTGTTCAAGTTCATCGTGAAGAACACCGCCTGGACGGCCGGCAAGACAGTCACTTTCATGCCCAAACCGCTCTTCGGCGACAATGGCTCCGGCATGCACTGCCACCAGTCGCTGTGGGACGAGAACGGGCCCCTGTTCTACGACGAGACCGGTTACGGCGGCCTGTCCGACATCGGGCGCCACTACGTCGGCGGCATCCTGCACCACGCGCCGAGCCTGCTGGCCTTCACCAACCCGACGATGAACTCCTACCACCGCCTCGTCCCCGGCTACGAGGCACCGATCAACCTCGTGTACTCCCAGCGCAACCGCTCCGCCTGCGTTCGAATCCCGATCACCGGCGCCAGCCCCCAGGCCAAGCGCATCGAATTCCGCTGCCCCGACTCCTCGGGCAACCCCTACCTCGCGTTCGCCGCCATGCTGATGGCCGGCCTCGACGGGATCCGCAACAAGACCGAACCGGCGCCGCCGATCGACAAGGACCTGTACGAACTGCCGCCCGACGAAGCCCGCGACGTCGCCCAGGTCCCCGGGTCTCTGGAAGCTGTGATCGACCGGTTGGAAACCGACCACGAATTCCTCCTCAGAGGTGGCGTGTTCACCCCTGACGTGATCGAGACCTGGGTCGAATTCAAGCGGGAGCACGAAATCGACCCGTTGCGGCTGCGCCCGCACCCCTTCGAGTTCGCTTTGTACTACGACGTGTGAGAAGTGACGACGCTGAACAATCGCGATCGGACCCGGCTTTCGCCGCCGCCGGGACCGACCTTCTGCACCGATCGGAGGCCGCGATGACCTTTCCCGAGGACTACCTGCATCCGGTGGGCCGCGGCGCGGTTTTCATCGAACACCAGCACCGGCACCCACGGGTCGACAAGTCGGTGTACGTCGCCCCGACAGCCGTGCTGTGTGGAGATGTCACCGTCGGACCACACAGCCGGATCCTCTTCGGCGCCGTGCTCACCGCGGAGGGAGGGCCGGTCGAGATCGGCGCGCACTGCGTGATCATGGAGCACGCGGTGCTTCGCGGCTCGCTGCGTCACCCGGTTCACCTCGGGGACCACGTCCTGGTCGGGCCGAACGCCCACCTCAGCGGATGCGTCATGGAAGGCAACGCACGAGTCGCGACCGGCGCGATGCTGTACAACGGCGCGCGCATCGGGTCCGGCGCCGACGTCGGGTTCGGGGCCGTGGTCCACGTGAACACCGTGGTTCCGCCGGGAACGACCGTGCCGATCGGCTGGTTCGCCGGCGGTGACCCGGTTCAGCTGATCCCACCGCAGCAGTGGGAACGCATCGCCGCGGTGATGGAACCACTCGACTACCGGGGAACCGTCTTCGGCGTGACCGGGGCGCCGGGCGAACCGTCGATGGCCCGGATCGCGCAACGCTACGCGCGGGCGCTCGCCCTGCACCGCTACGACGAGAACGTCACCCCGGAACTGCTCGGTGAGCCGGACGGTGAATGGCGGGCAGCTGACTCGGCTTCCTCCCGATGAACGCCGAGCCGTCTTTCCGGAGTGACGCGGCGATAAGGCAGGTCGTACCTTCGGGAACCACGGTGATTTCGCCGAAAGGTCGTTCGCTCGCCACATTGTGCACCCGGCGGCCCTGATCGAGACAAACGCCCAGCCGCAGAACGAACACGAGAACCCCCGCGCTCGACGGCGGCGCGGCCCACGCTTCCTCTCTGTGGCCATCGCCGAATCCCGCCCGTCGCGCCGGCGACCTTCCGCCACACTGTTCAGCCGTCGGATCGACAACGAAAGCACCACGTTCGCAGCTGCTCAGCCGGCCCCGACTCGTGGAGTGACTCCATCGCGGCCGTCGGTGCGCAGCGCGTCGTGGCGGTCGGCGAGCTCATCCCTCAATTGTCAGCTGGGCCGGGCCTGCGATTTGAAGCTTCTGCTGGACAACGACGTGGTCGAGCTGCGCCGCCAGGCGCGGGATCGTCGTCGACGCCAGGTAGGTCTCGGCGCCCGCGTCGATCATGCGGCGGACCGGCCCCTCATAGCTGATGCCCAATTCCGGGTCCTCGATCTCGGCGACAACGACATGCGCCTTCGGGTACGTCTCGTGCAAGGCGCCAATCAGCTGCGGGCTCCCCGGTGGCACCAGCACCACATCCGCTGTCTTCGGCGCGGAGCGCATGTCCAGCACGACGTAGTCCGACCCCAACTGCTCGGACAGCGCCGCACGGGCCGCCTGGGACAGCTTCATCGTGGTGGCCACGACCGTCACGTTGTCGCACACGTCCCGCGTGCCGGGATCGAAGTCGAACGCGGTCCTTGTCATGGTCGCGATCGGTTCACCCTCACTCGTGATCACGAGTTCTTCACCGCCGATGATGAGGTCCGCGACGTCCTTGGGCAGCTGCCGCACATCGATACGGGTCGTCATGACACTCGATCATGTCACAAATAACGGTGCAGTAACTCGGTCGCCGCGGTAGCCACCTGCCGCACGTGGCCCTGAGGCAGAGGGCGATGTGCGGGCCGGCGTCCGACCAATGGATCTCTGCGGCGTGCGTATCGGCGTCCTCCGCCACAGCCAGCTGTATGAGGCCTTGACGTCGGTGTGCTCTTCCGTCGGAGGTTGCGCGCAACCTCCGACGGAAGGTCCTCAAGCAATTGCCCCGGCAACCCGGCAGCACGACCGGCCCGGAAACCTCCCGCCCGGAACAGACCTGATCCGCCGCAACAGACTTGATCCGCGTGTCGGATCGGTCCTACTCTTCAGCGTCGACAACTGCCGAGAGGACCAAACCAATGCGAGGCGCCAACCGAAGCCGTGGCCGGTTGTTGATCATCTCCGGCGCACTGGCCGCCGGTCTGCTGGCCGCGACGAGCCCGGCAGCGGATGCGGCGCCGGCACGAGAACCGCTGTACTCCCCTGGTGCTCAAGGCGCCGGGGATCCGTACTTCCCCGACATGGGCAACGGCGGTTACGACGTCAGCCACTACGACATCCGGCTGGCGTTCGACCCCGCAACCAAAGCAATCGATGCGACCACGACGATCCTCGCCAAGGCCACCCAGAACCTCTCCCGCTTCGACCTCGATTTCCAGGGACCGCTGAAGATCAGCGCGCTCTCGGTGAACGGCCGGACCGCCACCTACAGCCGCAGCGGGGCCCAGGAGCTGGTGATCACCCCGCCGCACGGTCTGCGGAAGGGCAGTTCGTTCGTCGTCTCGGTGAGCTACGCCGGCGTCCCGCAGAAGATCGACGACCCCGCGCTGGGCGTCTCCGGCTGGGTCGCCACCAAGGACGGCGCGGTCGCGCTCAACCAGCCGATCGGCGCGGCGACCTACTACCCGGTGAACGACACCACCGACGACAAGGCGACCTACAGCCAGACCGTCACCGTCCCGACCGGTCTCACGGTGCTGGCCAACGGTGAACCCGGGCCCACCACCACGCACGATCACCAGACCACCTTCCGCTGGACCATGAACCGGCCGATGGCCAGTGAGCTGAGCATGCTCGCGATCGGCGACTACAACGTCACCCGTGGCGTGGCGGCCGGCGGCCTGCCGAACATCACCGCGATCGGCAAGTCGATCGACACCAAACCCGGTCAGGGCAAGGTGTTCAACCAGACCACGGCGCAGGTCGTCCAGTGGGAATCCTCGATGTACGGGCGGTACCCGTTCGACTCGACCGGCGGCATCCTCGCCGACGTCGGCGTCGACTACGCCCTCGAGACGCAGAGCCGGCCGGTCTACGACCAGAGCACCAGCAATGTCGACGGCGACCTGCTCGCCCACGAACTGGGCCACCAGTGGTTCGGCGACAGCCTCACTCCCGTGCACTGGTCGGACATCTGGCTCAACGAAGGCTTCGCTACCTACTCCGAGTGGCTCTACCAGGAGAAATTCAACAACGTCCCCGTGCAACAGACCTTCGCGAAGGCCTACGCCGACGAGAAGGACTGGAGCGGCGAAGTCGCCGACCCGGGACGTGATCACATCTTCGACGACCTGGTCTACAACCGCGGCGCGATGGCCCTGCAAGCGCTGCGCCTGAAGATCGGCGACCGCGCCTTCTTCGAAGTGCTCGCGCAGTGGCCGACCGCTCACCGCTACGGCAACGTCTCGACGCGGCAATTCATCCAGTTCGTCGAGCGACTGACCCACCGCAACCTCGACTCGTTCTTCCACTCCTGGCTCTACCAAGCGGGCAAGCCGGCACTCTGACCAGGTCATGGACTGCACCGACCGCGTCACGCTCTCCCACGGGATCTCTGGTAACCCGGTGTCGGGCCGGCCGGGACGGCAGTGGGCATTGCCTGGCAGACCGGGTTCTGCTGGTCACGACCTATTGGCGGACGAACCTGTCCATGCGCCAGATCGGCCCGCTGTTCGGGGCGTCGCACTCCGCCGCGCACCGGGGTAAGTGACACGATCGACCCCTGCTGGCGCTGGCCCGGTCCCGCAATCGCCGGATCGATGCGGTCGCGATCGTCGACGGCACTTTGTCCCCGACCCGCGATCACCGGCTGATCACCCCCGTCGAAGAACTACCGCTACCCCACCACCGTGCAGCTCGCCATCGACGCCGAGACCAGATCGGTGATCGCCACCGGCCATCCGCCACCGGGCAGCCGCGACGACTGCACCGCCTACCACGACCGACGTCGGCTGGAAAAGATCAAGAACATTACCGACACCCGGGGCCACATCGTGCGCGCAATGTCACCTAGCTGTTGCGGGTCGTGACGTTGGTGTCGGCTGGTGGGGCCTGAAGATGGGGACGGGTCTTTCGGCGGCAGGATGAGAAGTGCGACCCACTCGTCCGCCAAGCAGAAAGACCCGTCCATGCACCACCGTAATGCCCCACTGTCACTCGAAGGCCGCCGCCGGCTGGTTGCGCGTTGCCAGACCCGCCCGATCGCCCACGTCGCCGCGGAGATGGGCATCTCCCGCCAATGCGCCAGCAAATGGGTCAACCGCTACCGGCGCCATGGCGAGACCGGCCTGCTCGACCGGCCCAGCGTCCCGCA
>NZ_JBSGDT010000022.1:0-153158 GCF_053602515.1 Amycolatopsis sp. NPDC004368
GTTCGAGCGGTGCGATCGGCCGCCAGGCCGATCCGACCGCTCGAACCAAACACCGGCTCAAAGGCGATCTCGCACGCCCCGGCGGAGCCGGGGCCAACAACACAGCCGGGGCCGACAACACAGCCCGGGGCCAACAACACAGCCGAGGCAGACAGCGGGCGAGTAACCTCTGCCCGGACAAGCGGGGCGGTGACGCTCCGATTCGGGCTTGCCGGGAGGTTTCGGATGGCTGTCTACCGGACCGTGGTGGTGGGGACGGACGGGTCGGACTCGTCGTTTGCCGCGGTGGAGCGGGCGGCGGGGGTGGCCGCGGATGCGGGGGCGAAGCTGGTGGTGGTGTGTGCGTATTACCCCGCGACCAAACACGACGTGGAGCAGGCGCAGGACGAGCTCGGCAATGAGGCCTACCAGGTCGTCGGGTCGGCGCCGGCGGAGGACACGCTGCAGAGTGCGCGTGATCGCGCCGCGAAGGTGGGGGCGAAGGACATCGAGACGGTCGCCGTGAACGGGGAGCCGGTGCACGTGTTGCGGAAGGTCGCGCACGACAAGGCGGCCGATCTGCTCGTGGTGGGCAACCGTGGGCTCAACACGCTCGCCGGGCGGATCCTGGGGTCGGTGCCGGCGGAGGTGGCGCGCAAGTCGGGGGTCGACGTGCTGATCGTGCACACCACCTGAGCCGTGGCCGAATCCCCTGAGGTGCAGCACCAGCTCGAGAAGCTCCTCCTCGGCGGGCCGCGCAAGTACACCCGGCTGGAAGTCGCGGAGAAGGCCGGTGTGCCCGAAGACCGGTCGCGGCGGCTGTGGCGCGCGCTCGGGTTCGCGGCGGCCGAGGACGACGAGGTGGTGTTCACCGACGCCGACGTCGCCGCCATGCGCACCGCCGACCAGCTCATCGCGTCGGGGCTCGTGGCGCGCAACCTCGAGGTCGCGGTCACGCGCGCGCTCGGCCAGCACCTGTCGCGCCTGGCCGAGTGGCAGGTGCACATGCTGTGGGCGCTCATCGCCGAGAACCCGGGGCTCGACGACAGCCAGGTGACCAAGCTCGTCGCACGGCTGCTGCCCGAGCTGGAGCAGGTGCAGAGCTTCGTGTGGCGCCGCCACCTCGTGGCCTACGCGGGGCGAGCGTTCGCGACCGACGAGGACCTGGAGGCCCGGCCGCAGGTCGTCGGCTTCGTCGACATGGTGGGCTACACCAAAATGACCCGCGAGGTCGACGAGGACGAGCTCAGCCGCGTGCTCGACGCGTTCGAGACGCTGGCCGCGGGTGTGGTCGCCGACCACCGCGGCCGGGTGGTCAAGATGATCGGCGACGAGGTCTTCTTCGTCACCGACTCCCCCGCCTCGGGGGCCGAGATCGCGCTCAGCCTCACCGAACGCACGTCGGCCTCGGACGAGCTGCCCGCCGTGCGCGCCGGGCTGGCTTCGGGACGCGTGTTGTCCCGCTTCGGCGACGTCTACGGCTCGGTGGTGAACCTCGCCGCGCGGCTCACGTCCGTCGCCCGCCCCGGCACGGTGCTGGTCGACCGCGAACTCGCAGCCGAGCTCGAAGAGCTGCCGCAGTACGAGCTGCGGTCACGCCGGCCCGTCGCCGTGCGCGGGTACAACCGGCTGCGGACGTCGGTGCTGCGGCGAGCCCCGGAGCGGCCGTCGGGGAAGTTCGCCGAAGCACAGGAACGCGCGGCCGAAGCCATGGGCCTGCCGGACACGACCCGCCCCGCGACCGAGCCGGGCACCGCCGGCGACCTCACGTTGGGGAACCGGCGCGGGCGGCGCAGACGCTGATCAAGCGTCGTAGTCCACCGTCACGCGGTCACTCGCCGGGTGCGACTGGCAGGTGAGCACGAAGCCGGCGTCGACTTCGGCTTTTTCCAGGGCGAAGTTGCGGCGCATGTCGACGGCGCCGTCGGTCACGCGAGCGCGGCAGGTGCCGCAGACGCCGCCCTTGCAGGCGAAGGGCAGGTCCGGCCGGAACTTCTGGGCACCGTCCAGAATGGACGATTCCTGGGGCAGGCTCATCGTCGTCGAGCGGCCGTCGAGGATGAGGGTGACCTCCGAGGCGGCGCCGGCCACCGCGGGGTCCACGTGCTTGACCGGCTCCGGCGGCACGTCGTCGACGTAGAACAGTTCCTGGTGGACGCAAGCCCCCGGCACGCCCAGTGCCGCCA
The DNA here is from genome assembly GCF_053602515.1 of Amycolatopsis sp. NPDC004368. Taxonomy (NCBI): domain Bacteria; kingdom Bacillati; phylum Actinomycetota; class Actinomycetes; order Pseudonocardiales; family Pseudonocardiaceae; genus Amycolatopsis; species Amycolatopsis sp. NPDC004368. The sequence continues at coordinate 2,166 of NZ_JBSGDT010000022.1, forward strand.
GCACTTCCTGGGCACCGGTGACCATTCCGAACGGCCCGCACAGCCAGAAGTGATCCACCTGCTCCACGGGCACGAGCGAGCCGAACAGCGCCCGCAGCTTGTCGGCGTCGAGGCGGCCGGTGAACAGCTCGGCCTCCCGTGGTTCGCGCGACAGCACGTGGATCAGCTCGAGCCGCGCCGGGTAGCGGTCCTTCAGATCGGCCAGCTCGTCGGCGAACATCACGGTGTCCGTGCGGCGGTTGCCGTACAGCACGGTGACGGTGGCGTCCGGCGTCGCGAGCAGCGAGGCGACGATCGAGAGCACCGGGGTGATGCCCGAGCCGGCCGCGATCAGCACGTGGTGACCGCCCGTGGTCAGATCGGGCGTGAAAGTGCCGGTCGGTGCGGACACCTCGACGACGTCACCCGGGCGCACGTCCTGCACGAGCCACGACGAGAACACGCCCTCGGGAACGAGGCGCACGCCGACGCGCGGCCGTTCGCCGGCGGGCGCGCAGATCGAGTACGACCGCCGCTCGTCGCGGCCGTCGACGGTGCGGCGCAGCGTGAGCGACTGGCCGGGCGCGAAGGCGAACGTCTCGGCCAGCTCGGCCGGCACGTCGAAGGTCACCGCGACCGCGTCGTCGCACAGCCGCTCGACGTCGGCCACCGTGAGCGGGTGGAAGCCGGTGCGCCGGGAAATCGTGCTGGTCAACTCAGATCTCCTTGACGTGTTCGAACGGTTCCAGGCACGCCCGGCAGCGCCGCAGCGCCCGGCACGCGGTGGCGCTGAACCGCGACTGCTCCTCGGTGTCGGGCGAACCGCAGTGCGGGCACGCGATGCGCGCGACGGGCGGTGACAACGTGAGCGGCACCGGTCCGCTCGCGCGCCGCGGCGCCGCACCCGGCGGCGCGATGCCGGCCGCGGCGAGTTTGCGCCGCCCGTCGGCCGAGATCCAGTCCGAGGACCACGCCGGTTCCAGCACCGTGCGGATCTCGACGTCCGAAAAACCCGCGCCGAGCAGCGCGTGTTCCAGGTCGTCGCGCATGGTGTCCATGGCCGGGCAGCCGGTGTAGGTGGGCGTGATGGCCACCGTCACGCGACCGTCCTCTTCGGACACCGAACGCAACACGCCCAGGTCGGCGAGCGTGAGCATCGGCAGCTCCGGATCGGTCACGGTCGACGCCACGGCCAGCGGGGTCACCACGTCGCATCCGGCATCGCTCGCGCCACGCTCTGCAGCTCGGCCAGCAGGAACCCCATTTGTTCCGTGTGCACGCCGTCGCGCCCGGTCCGGCCGGACACACCAGCCACGGCGCCGGCTCCAGGACGCTCCAGCTTCGCCACGGCCAGCACCTGATCGAGCACCGCGTCGAACTCCGGGCGCAGCGTCGAAGCGTCGACCAGCTCCAGCGGGTGTGTGCGGAACAGCTCGTCGACGTAGGGCCACACCGCGTCGAGGCCTTCCTGCATCCGCGAATGCGACAACGAAGTGCCGTCACCGAGCCGAACGACCCACTGCGCCGCGTAGTCGCGGTGGTAGGCCAGCTCCTTCACGCCCTTGGCGGCGATCGCGGCCAGCACCGGGTCGACACTGGACTCCGCCGACGTGATCCCTCCCGCGGAGGCGGCATCAGGCACGAGCTGCTGCAGCAACGCCAGCCGCCAGGTCGAGAACACCAGCAGCCGTGCCATCAGGTGCCCGAAGTGGCCACCGCCGAGCTCGGCGAGCCGGACGTTGCGGAACTCGTTCTCCGCCCGCAGAAACGCCAGCGTGTCCTCGGAACGGTCGGTGCCGTCGGCCTTGCCGGCGCGCGCCAGCAGCAGCCGCGCCTGCCCGAGCAGGTCGAGGCCGATGTTGGCGATCGCCACCTCGTCCTCGAGCTCCGGCGCGTTCGTGACCCACTCCTGCAGGCGGTGGGAGAACACCAATGCGTCGTCACCGAGCATCAGGCAGTACGCAGCCAGCGCCGAGGCATCCAGCGACGAAGGCACCGAAGTGTCCACACCGGACAGCGGATCGGCGAAGCCGGTACCGAAGGCCCACCGGGCGTCGTTGTCCTCGGTGATGGCCTCGTAGACGTTGTCGAAGGACATCAAGGCCTCACATGTGCGGGACGTTGTCGGGAATGTCGTAGAACGTCGGGTGCCGGTACACCTTGTCGCCGCTCGGCGCGAAGAACGGGTCCTTCTCATCCGGCGAGGACGCGGTGATGTCCGATGCGCGCACGACCCAGATCGACACGCCCTCGTTGCGGCGCGTGTACAGGTCACGGGCGTGGTGCAACGCCATCTGGTCGTCGGCGGCGTGCAGGGAACCCACGTGCACGTGGTTCAGCCCGCGCTTGCCCCGCACGAACACCTCGTACAGCGGCCAGTCGTGCTTCACGGGTCCGGGCGCGGCGGGCACGCCGTCCAGCGGGACGGCGCCGTGGCCCCCCTCGGCGGTCAGGTCGCTCACGAATGCTCCTCACGGGTCTTGGCGGCGTGCGCCACCGCGGCTTCACGAACCCACGCGCCGTCGTCGTGCGCTCGGCGCCGGTGCTCGACGCGCTGCGCGTTGCACGGACCGTTGCCCCGCAGCACGTTCTTGAACTCGTCCCAGTCGACTGCGCCGAAGTCGTAGTGCTCGCGCGCAGCGTTCCAGCGCAGGTCGGGGTCCGGGAACGTGACGCCCAGCGCCTCCGCTTGCGGCACCGACATGTCGACAAACCGCTGCCGCAGCTCGTCGTTGGTGTGCCGCTTGACCTTCCACGCCATGGACTGCGCGGTGTTCGGCGACTCCGCGTCGGGCGGCCCGAACATCATCAGCGACGGCCACCACCAGCGGTTCACGGCTTCCTGCACCATGTCGCGCTGCTGCTGGGTGCCGCGCATCATCGTCATCAGCAGCTCGTAACCCTGGCGCTGGTGGAACGACTCTTCCTTGCAGATCCGGATCATCGCCCGCGCGTACGGCCCGTAGGACGAGCGGCACAGCGGTACCTGGTTGCAGATCGCGGCGCCGTCGACCAGCCAGCCGATCACGCCGACGTCGGCGAACGTGAGCGTCGGGTAGTTGAAGATCGACGAGTACTTCTGCCGCCCGGTGATGAGCTTGTCGGTGAGGTCCGCGCGGTCGGCGCCCAACGTCGCGGCCGCGGAGTACAGGTACAGGCCGTGGCCGGCCTCGTCCTGCACCTTCGCGAGCAGGATCGCCTTGCGCCGCAACGAAGGCGCGCGCGTGATCCAGTTGCCCTCGGGCTGCATGCCGATGATCTCCGAGTGCGCGTGCTGCGCGATCTGGCGGATCATCGTCTTGCGGTAACCCTCGGGCACCCAGTCGCGCGGCTCGATGCGCTGGTCGCGCTCGATGGTGTGCTCGAAGTGGCCCAGCAGGTCTTCTTCGGAAGCTGCAGCGGTCACGGCTGCTCCTTCGCCACGAGGGTGAGCACGTCGTACTTCGCCACGGACTCGCCATCGGCGTTCACGACGTCGGCGTCCCAGCGGACCTCGCCGTACTCCTGGTCGACGCGCGGGGTGATCTGCTTCGCGGTCAGCGTGACGGTGAGCGCGTCACCCTCCTTGACGGGTGTGAGGAACCGCAGGTTCTCCAGGCCGTAGTTGGCGAGCACCGGACCGGGCTCCGGCGAGACGAACAACCCGGCCGCGAACGACACCACGAGGTAGCCGTGGGCGACGATCCCGCCGAACAGCGGGTTGGCGGCCGCGGCGGTCTCGTCGGTGTGGGCGTAGAAGGTGTCGCCGGTGAACTCGGCGAAGTGGTCGATGTCGGCGCGGGTCACGGTACGCGGGCCGGCCGTGACGCTGTCGCCGATCCGCAGCTCGGCCAGCGACTTGCGGAACGGGTGCACGTCGTCCTCGGTGCGCGGCGCGCCCTCGATCCAGCGGCCGGTGACGGTGGCGAGCACCTTCGGCGACCCCTGCACGGCCGTGCGCTGCAGGTGGTGCAGCACGCCGCGGATGCCGCCCATTTCCTCGCCACCGCCGGCACGACCGGGACCACCGTGCACGAGCTGCGGCATCGGCGAGCCGTGGCCCGTCGACTCCTTCGCGTCGTCGGCGTCGAGCACCAGCAGCCGGCCGTGGTACGGCGCGACGCCCAGCACCACGGTCCGCGCGAACTCCGGGTCACCCGTCACGATCGAGCCGGCGAGCGAACCGCCACCGCGCGCGGCGAACTCGATGACCTGCTCGATCGAGGTGTAGGGCATCAGCGTGGACACCGGCCCGAACGCCTCGACCTCGTGCGGTTCCGAACGCTGCGGGTCGGCCTTCAGCAGCACCGGCGACAGGAACGCGCCGGTCGACTCGTCCGCACCGACCACGTCGACGTGCTCCGGGTCGCCGTAGACGATGCTGCCGGCGTCGAGCAGGGCTTTGAGCGAACGGCGGACCTCTTCGCGCTGTTCGAGGCTGGCCAGCGCGCCCATGCGCACACCCTCGGCGGTCGGGTTGCCCACCACGACCTTCGCCAGGCGCGCGCTCACGGCCTCGGCGACGTCGTCGAGCATCTCGCCGGGCACGAACGCGCGGCGGATCGCGGTGCACTTCTGGCCCGCCTTCACCGTCATCTCGGTCACGAGCTGCTTCACGAACAGGTCGAACTCCGGCGTGCTCGGCCGCGCGTCGGGCGCGAGGATCGAGCAGTTCAGGGAATCGGCCTCGGCGTTGAAGCGCACGGAGTTGCGCACGATGGCCGGGTGCGCACGCAGCTTCTGCGCGGTCGACGCGGAACCGGTGAACGACACCAGATCCTGCGCCGTCACGTGGTCGAGCAGATCGCCGACTCCGCCGGCGATGAACTGCAGCGAGCCCTCGGGCAGGATGCCGGATTCGATGACCAGCTCGACCAGCTTCGCGGTGAGGTAGGCCGTCTGGCTCGCGGGCTTCACCAGGCTCGGCACACCGGCGAGGAACGCCGGCGCGAACTTCTCCAGCGGCCCCCACACCGGGAAGTTGAACGCGTTGATCTGGATCGCGACCCCGCGCAGCGGCACGGCGACGTGTTGCGCGACGAAGGTGCCGCCCTTGCTCAGCGGCTCGACGGCGCCGTCGATGAACACGGTGTCGTTGGGCAGCTCGCGCTTGCCCTTCGACGCGTAGCTGAACAACACGCCGATGCCACCGTCGACATCGAACTTCGAGTCGCCCAGCGTGGCGCCGGTGCGCGCCGACACCGCGTACAGCTCCTCGCGGTGCTCGCGCAGATACGACGCGAGGGCCTTCAGCAGGGCCGCGCGCTGGTGGAAGGTGAGCTCACGCAGGGCCGCGCCGCCCACGCGGCGGCCGTAGTCGAGCGCGCCGGCGAAGTCGACGCCGGTCGACGAGACGCGGGCGACCTCCTCGCCGGTCGCCGCGTCGTGCAGCGGCACTCCCTCGTCCGTCGCCGTGTGCCAGCCGCCGGAGACGTAGCTGCGGAGCAAAACCATGGGGCTCGACCCTCTCGCCGTGACGTTCTGATTTACCAACCGGACGTTCAGTAATTTCATCGTAGCCGCTCCACCCCCTGATCGGAAGGCCTGGTGCTTGACACCGGCACGGCGGCACATCTTTACTAACGGCGGCCGTGGATTACCGGCCATTCGGTCAGTTTCTTACGGGGAGGCACCCGAACGTGACCACGCGCAACGCGGCCCACGCCATGTTCGACACCGACCAGGCCTCGAAGGGCCTCGGCATCGAGCTGGTGACGGCCGAAGACGGGCGCGCGGTCGCCACGATGAAGGTGACCGAGCAGATGGTCAACGGCCACGACATCGCCCACGGCGGCTTCCTGTTCCTGCTGGCCGACACCGCGTTCGCCCTCGCGTGCAACACCCACGGACCGGTCACCGTCGCCGCCGGCGCCGAGATCTCCTTCGTCGCGGCCGGCCGGCTCGGCGATCACCTCACCGCCACCGCGACCGAGCGCACCCGCTACGGCCGCAACGGCATCTACGACGTCACCGTGCACCGGGACACCCCCGCCGGGCCCGAGGTCGTCGCCGAGTTCCGCGGCCGCAGCCGCGTCATCGAGAAGCGCCGGGAAAACCGATGAACGACAGAGCCGAACAGCTCAGCGCCGACGAGCTCGCCGCCCTCCAGCTGGAACGTCTGCAGTGGACACTGCGGCACGCGTACGCCAACGTGCCGTTCTACACCCGGAAGTTCGACGAGACGGGTGTGCACCCGGACGACTGCAAGGAGCTGGCCGACCTCGCCAAGTTCCCCTTCACGACGAAGGCGGACCTGCGCGACAACTACCCGTTCGGCATGTTCGCCGTGCCGCAGGACCAGGTCCGGCGCATCCACGCGTCCAGCGGCACCACGGGGAAGCCGACCGTCGTCGGCTACACCGAGCAGGACATCGACACGTGGGCGACCGTGATGGCGCGCTCGATCCACGCGGCCGGCGGGCGCCCGGGGCACAAGGTGCACGTGGCCTACGGCTACGGCCTGTTCACCGGCGGCCTCGGCGCGCACTACGGCGCGGAGAAGCTCGGCTGCACGGTGATCCCGGCCTCGGGCGGCATGACGGCACGGCAGGTGCAGCTGATCACCGACTTCGAGCCGGAGATCATCATGGTCACGCCGTCGTACATGCTCACGCTGCTCGACGAGTTCGAACGCCAGGGGGTGGACCCGCGGGCCAGCTCACTCAAGGTCGGCATCTTCGGCGCCGAGCCGTGGACCGAGCAGATGCGTGCGGAGATCGAGGAGCGGTTCGCCCTCGACGCCGTGGACATCTACGGCCTGTCCGAGGTGATGGGGCCGGGTGTCGCGCAGGAGTGCGTGGAGACCAAGGACGGCCTGCACATCTGGGAGGACCACTTCTTCCCCGAGGTGATCGACCCGTTCAGCGAGGAGGTGCTGCCCTCGGGCGAGCGGGGTGAGCTGCTGTTCACGTCGCTGACCAAGCAGGCGCTGCCGATCATCCGCTACCGCACCCGCGACCTCACGCAGCTGATGCCGGGCACGGCGCGGCCCGCGTTCCGCCGCATGGAGAAGGTGACCGGGCGCAGCGACGACCTCATCATCCTGCGCGGGGTCAACGTGTTCCCGACGCAGATCGAGGAGATCGTGCTGCGCGTGGAGGCGCTTTCACCGCACTTCCAGCTCGTGCGCTCGACGCGCGGTCGCCTGGACCACCTGACCGTGCGGGTCGAGGCGCGCCACGACGCTTCGGACGACGCCCGTGCCGCCGCGGCTGCGGAGTTGATCACCGGGGTGAAGGACGGGGTCGGTGTGACGGTGGCCGTCGAGGTGGTGGAACCGGACACACTGGAGCGCTCGGTCGGCAAGATGCGCCGGGTGATCGACGAACGGGACAGGCCGTGACCGCCCCGCCCGCGAGGCGGGGGCGGCCCGGGTACGACCTGGAATCGCTGCTGCAGGTGGCCGTGAAGCTGTTCAACGAGCGCGGTTACGACGGCACCAGCATGGAAGACCTGTCGCGCAAGCTGGGCATCACGAAATCGGCGATCTACCACCACGTGCGCAGCAAGGAAGAACTGCTGCGGCTTTCGGTCGACCGCGCGCTCGACGGCCTGTCCGAGGTCGCGGCCTCCACCGAGCAGCTGGACGGCCGTGCGATCGACCGGCTGGAGCACCTGGTGCGCGGCAGCGTGCTCGTGCTGGCCGAGCGGTTGCCGTTCGTGACGCTGCTGCTGCGCGTGCGCGGCAACACGAAGGTGGAGCGCTCGGCGCTGGCCCGGCGCCGCGAGTACGACCGGCTGGTCACCGATCTGGTGAAGCAGGCCGAAGCCGAGGGAGACGTGCGGCCGGACATCGATCCCGCCGTGGCCGCGCGGTTGTTGTTCGGCACGGTGAACTCGCTGATCGAGTGGTACCGGCCGCGCCGGGGCTCCTCGGGTGAGGAACTGGCGGACGCGGTGTGCAAGATGGCTTTCGACGGCCTGCGGGCCTGATTCCCTGCTCCACCGACCGAATGTGACACTCACCGCCGGAAAGTCTCGCCCGGCGGTGAGTCACTCCCCCGTCGTGTTCCGCGGCGGTGTGCGTGCCTGCCAGAGCATGGCGGCGCGCAGTTGCTCGATCAGCACCTCGTCGTCCTCTTCGCTGGGTTCGGTGCCCAGCGGGATCCAGCGTTCACTGACCAGATCGCCGTGGTCGTAGTTGCTGATGACGATGCCGTCGTAGGACAGGTCGGGCGCGCACTCGCCCGGGCACTCGTCGGCGCAACAGGTGTCGTCGACGCGCACCTGGCGGTGCTGCAAGCGCACGCTGACCCAGCGCCCGGCGGGCCGGGTCGTGCCACCGTCGGCATCGCTCATCTGCTCCTACCCCACAGCGCCCAGCCCCCGTCCGATCCGTCGTCGGAGCGGGCGGCGAAGTTACCGGCCGGTTGTTCCGGTTCAATAACGGCCCATGTGGCACCGTACAAATACCGTCACGCACATCAAGGGGACACCGTCTTTACATGTAGTAAACAACTTGTTGACAGCACGCCGGAGGACGACAAGGCTGGCCCGATGAGCACCAGCACCCGGCCCCCGCGGCGTCGGCTGGAACCGGCCGAGCGCCGGGCCGAGATCCTCGCGGTGGCACGGCGCCTCTTCGGGGCGGGCAGCTACGCATCAGTGTCCACTTCGGACATCGCGGCAGCCGCGGGGGTGGCGAGGCCCCTGATCAACCACTACTTCGGCGGCAAGCGCGAGCTGTACCTCGAGGTCGTGCGGCAGATGATGATCGTGCCGGCGCCCGTGGTCGAGGCGCTGCCCGAAGGGCCGGTGCGGCGGCGGCTGGAGGTGGGCATCGAGCGCTGGATCGACGTGGTCGACCGCAACCGCGACGCGTGGCTCACGGCGATCGGGCCGGAGGCCGCCGGGCGGGACCCCGAGATCGAGCGGATCATGCTGGAGGCCGACGACATCGCGGCCGACCGCGTGCTGGCCGCGGCGCTGATGACCGACGTCACCGAGGGCCGTGAGCAACTGCGCGCGATGATCCGCTCGTACGGCGGGATGCTGCGCGCCGCGTCGCGCGAGTGGCTGATCCGCGGCACGCTCAAGCGCGACGAGCTGCGGACTTTCCTCGTCGATTCGATCCTGCACCTGATCGAGGTCACCTACCCGGCCGTGCTCGCGGAGCGGAACGGCGCGCGTAGGCCGCCGGAGTCGTCCCCGTCCACCGTTTGAACGCGTAGATGAAGCTCGATGCTTCGGCGTAACCCAGGCGCAGCGCGACATCCTCGACGGACAGCGCGCCGGTGTCGAGCATTTCCTCGGCGAGGGCCTGGCGCACCTCGTCCAGCAGCTGGCGGTACCCCGTGCCCGCCTCGGTGAGGCGGCGGCGCAGCGTGCGCGGGCTGACGGTGAGCCGGCGCGCGATCTCGTCCATGCCGGCGTCGACACCGCCGAGGCGCACGAGCCGCTCGCGCACCAGCTGCGAGATGCCGGACCGCTCGCGCCGCCGCGTCACGAGCGCGTCGCACTGGGCCGCGCACAGGGCCACCGTCTGCTCATTGGCCTGGGGCAACGGCATGGTGAGGAACGCGGGGTCGAAGCTCGCGCGGTGGCGTTCGGCACCGAAGTCCGGTTCGCGTCCGAACGTGTCCACATAGGACTTCGTCGAGGCCGGTTTTCCGTGGCGGAAAGCCAGCGCGTGCGGGGTGATATCGGGCAGCAGGTCGCGCATCACCGTGTGGATGGCGGCGAGATCGCGCAGCACGAGGAAGCGCGCGACGTCGGCGGGCACGCGGGTGTCGTCCATCAGGAGGCTGATCCCGTGTGCGTCGAGCTCCACGTGGGGGATGCAGAAGGTGAAGCTCAAATCCAGGTAGCGCAAGGCGAACAGCATCGCGTCGCGCATCGTCGGGCTGCTGATGCACGCGAAACCGAAGATGCCGAACGTCGTCACGCGGTAGCGGCGGCCCAGTTCGAGAGCGAGGTCGTCGCTGCCGCCGGTGTGCGCGACGAGCGCGCGCACCACGGCCAGCTCCTGGCGAGCGTCCACTTGCTTCTCGGGCCCGGTCAACGCCTCACGTGGGGTGCCGGGCAGCAGTTCGCCGGCGGACACGCCGTGGTCCTCGCCGAACCCGAGCATGAGCAGCACGCTGGCGGTGCCGCGGGGGAAGTCCCAGTCGCGGACCGCGGGGGCTGCCAGCTCTGCCATGGCCGAAATTATGGATCAGGCCGGGTCGTCGGCGCTCGCCGAGGCCAGGAATTGTCCGCATTGCCCGTTACGCTCGCCGCATGAAGCTGAGCCTGCGAACCCTCAACCGCGCGACGCTGGAGCGGCAGCTGCTCCTGCGCCGGGCGGCGATGCCGGCGCTGGCGGCCGTCGAGCACCTCGCCGGGCTGCAGGCGCAGGCGCCCTTCCCGCCGTACTACGCGCTGTGGGCCCGGCTCACCGGCTTCAAGCCCGACGACCTGGCCCGGCTGCTGCTCGACCGCAGCGTGGCACGCATCGTGCTGATGCGCGGCACCGTGCACCTCGTGACGGCGGCGGACGCGCTGGCGTGGCGCCCGCTCGTGCAGCCGGTGATGGACCGCGACCTGCGCACGAACCAGCTGCACGCGGCGCGCGTGGCCGGTCTCGACCACGCGGAGGTGGCCGCCGCGACCCGCGAGCTGCTCGCACAGCGCCCGCACACCAGCACACAGCTCGGCACCGCGCTCGCCGAGCGGTGGCCCGACCGCGAGAGCGACGCGTTGACGCACCTCGCGCGGTGCCTGCTGCCGCTGGTGCAGATCCCACCGCGTGGCGTGTGGGGCCAGGCCGGGCAGCCGACCTACCAGGTCGCGGACCATTGGCTCGCGGGCGTCGACGCCGTGTCCTCGGCCGAACAGCTCGTGCGGCGCTACCTCGCGGCGTTCGGCCCGGCGACGGTGGCCGACGTGCAGGCGTGGTCCGGGCTCACGAAGCTGGGCGAGGTCATCGAGGGCATGGACCTGCGCGGATACGTCGACCACGCCGGGCGCGCGCTGTACGACCTGCCCGAAGCCACGCTGCCCGACGAGAACGTGCCAGCGCCGCCGCGGTTGCTGGCGCCGTTCGACCAGCCGCTGCTCTCCTACGCCGACCGCACCCGCGTGATCCGCGACGAGCACCGCAAGCGCGTGATCTCGCAAAACGGACTGGTCAAAGGCACGCTGCTCGTCGGCGGCTTCGTGAAGGGAGCGTGGGAAGTCAAGACCACGCGCGAGGCGGCCACGCTCGTGCTCACGCCGTACGAGCGGCTGCCGAAACGCGACGCGGCGGCGTTGGAGAGCGCGGGCCACCGCCTGCTGACCTGGGCTGAACCAGGTCTGCGCCACGACGTGCAGCTGCTCCCGGCGTGACGCTGGCCGGAATTCTCGATTTGCTGACCGTTCGTGTCCTACCGGCGCCGCGGGCACATCGGTAACTTGCTGAGCATGGGTGACACGTTGAGGACGCCGTCGGTGCTGATCGTGGGCACCGGGTTCGGCGGGGTCGGCACGGCGGTGGAGCTGAAACGCGCCGGCTTCCACGACTTCACGATCCTCGAGCGCGCGGACGAACCCGGCGGGGTGTGGCGCGAGAACACCTACCCCGGTGCGGCTTGCGACATCCCGTCGCCGCTGTACTCGTTCTCCTACGCGCCCAATCCCCATTGGCCGCAGCGGTTCTCGATGCAGCCGGACATCCACGCGTACCTCAAGCGCGTGATCGCCGACCACGACCTCGGCCCGCACATCCGCTACGGCCAGGAGGTCACGGCCGCGACCTTCGACGAGGGCCGCTGGCGCGTCGAGACGGCCGGCGGCGAGACGTTCGAGGCCAACGTGTTCGTGCCCGCCGTGGGCCAGCTGTCACGCCCGGTGCTGCCCGAGATCGCGGGGCGCGACCGCTTCGAGGGCGTCGCGTTCCACTCGGCCCGGTGGAATCACGACGTGGACCTCACCGGCAAGCGCGTGGCCGTGATCGGCACCGGTGCGAGCGCGGTCCAGTTCGTGCCCGCGTTGCAGAAGAGCGCCGCGAAGCTCACCATCTTCCAGCGCACGGCGCCGTACATCATGGCCAAGCGCGACACCCGCTACGCCCGCTGGCAGAAGCGCCTCTTCGAACGCCTCCCGGCCACGCAGCTGCTGGGCCGCTTGCGGATCTTCGTCTTGGCCGAGTACGCGACCTACGCGATGACCCGCCATCCCGTGCTGGCGAGGGCCTTCGAACTGCGCGCGGCCCAGCTGCGGCGCCGCCACCTCAAGGACCCGAAGCTGCGCCGGAAGGTGAAACCGAACTATCCGCTGGGCTGCAAGCGCATCCTGTTCACCAACGACTACCTGCCGGCGCTCGCCCAGCCCAACGTCGAGGTCGAGACCACCCGCATCCGCGAGATCACGCCCCGTGGCGTGCGCACCGAAGACGGCGTGGAACACGAAGCCGACGTGATCGTGTACGGCACCGGCTTCAACGCCACCGACTTCCTCGGCTCGATGAAGGTCCTGGGCCTCGACGGCCGCTCCCTGGACGAGGCGTGGAGCGGCGGCGCCCGCGCCCACCTCGGGATGACGGTGCCCGGCTTTCCCAACCTGTTCTGCGTCTACGGCCCCAACACCAACCTCGGCGCGGGCTCCATCATCTACATGATCGAACGCCAGGCCCGCTACATCCGCCAGGCCGTGGAGCACCTCGCCCGCCCCGGCGTGTCCTATGTGGACGTGCGTCCGGAGGTGGAGGAACGCTACGACCGCGAGGTGCAGCGGCGCCTGGGCCACAGCGTCTGGAGCGCCTGCACCAGCTGGTACCGCCAGGCCGACGGCCGCGTGAGCACCAACTGGCCCGGCCTGGTGACCGAGTACGACCGCAGGACCCGGGTCCTCGACCCGGCCGACTTCCGGGTGGTGGCGAAATGAAGCACGACTACGACGTCCTCGTGATCGGCTCCGGTTTCGGCGGCAGCGTCACCGCTTTGCGGCTCACGGAGAAGGGCTACCGCGTCGGCGTGCTGGAAGCCGGCCGCCGCTTCGCCGACGACGAGTTCGCCAAGACCAGCTGGCGCCTGCGGAAGTACCTGTGGGCGCCCAAGCTCGGCCTCTACGGCATCCAGCGGCTCACCCTGCTGAAGAACACTTTTGTCATGAGCGGCACCGGCGTCGGCGGGGGCTCGCTCGTCTACGCCAACACCCTGTACGAACCCCCGGACGCGTTCTACCAGGACCCTCAGTGGGCCCGCATCACCGACTGGAAAGCCGAGCTGGCCCCCTACTACGACCAGGCCAAACGCATGCTCGGCGTCGTCGAGAACCCGGTCACGACCCCCGCCGACGAGGTCCTGCGCGAGGTCGCCGACGACATGGGCATCGGCGACACCTACCGCCGCACCCCCGTCGGCGTCTACTTCGGCACCCCCGGCGAGGACTCCGCCGACCCCTTCTTCGGCGGCGCCGGCCCCACCCGCCGCGGCTGCACCCACTGCGGCGAATGCATGACCGGCTGCCGCGTCGGCGCGAAGAACACGACCGTCAAGAACTACCTCTACCTAGCCGAACAGGCCGGCGCCGAGGTCCACCCACTCACCACGGTGGTCTCCGTGCGCCCGCTCGACGACGGCTACGCGGTCGAGACCGAACGCACCGGCCGCTGGTTCCGCCGCGGCGGCCGCACCTTCACCGCCCGCGAGGTCGTCTTCTCCGCCGCGGCCCTGGGCACCCAACGCCTCCTGCACAAACTCCGCGACGACGGCACCCTGCCCGCCTTGTCTCCCCGCCTGGGTGTGCTGGCCCGCACCAACTCCGAGGCCGTCCTCGCCGCCCGCTCACTCCGCACGGACTCCGACTACACCCACGGCGTCGCCATCACCTCCTCCATCCACCCCGACGCCGTCACCCACGTCGAACCCGTCCGCTACGGCAAGGGCAGCAACCTCATGGGGCTGATGGCCACCGTCCTGGTCGACGCCGTCCCGGGCAAACGCCGCTGGGCCCTCGGCCTGCGGCAGCTGGCCCGCAGCTGGCGCGACCTCCCGCGCCTGCACAACCCACGGCACTGGTCCGAACGCATGATCGGCCTGCTGGTCATGCAAACCCTCGACAACTCCGTGACCACCTACACGCGGCGCGGACTGTTCGGCCGCCGCATGACCACGCGCCAGGGCACCGGCGCCCCCACCCCCGACTGGATCCCCGCCGGCCACGAGGTGACCCGCCGCGTCGCCGACAAGATCGGCGGCCTTCCCCAAGGCGCCTGGACCGACCTCGCCAACACCCCCATCACCGGCCATTTCATCGGCGGCTGCGTGATCGGCGACTCCCCCGACACCGGCGTCGTCGACCCCTACCACCGCGTGCACGGCTACCCGGGCCTGCACATCGTGGACGGCTCGACGATCTCGGCCAACCTCGGCGTCAACCCGAGCCTGACCATCACCGCCCAGGCCGAACGCGCCCTGGCTCTCTGGCCGAACAAGGGCGAGCCCGACCCCCGCCCCGCCCCCGGCGAGCCCTACCGCCGCGTCACTCCCGTAGCACCACACAACCCCACCGTGCCCCCAACGGCTCCAGGCGCCCTACGCCTCCCCATCATCGAAGTGCGAACACCGCACTAACCGAGCCCACCCGCAACCACCCAGCCCCTCTCACCAGCGCGGCGGGCTTTCCCGGCTCACCAACCGCCACCCGGCAAACCAACTCAGCCCAGTACCAACCCTCCCCGCACCCTTCCCCCGGCCGGCCCCGATTCTTTTCCAACACCGTCGTCACAATCAAAAATCGGCGTGCCCACCCACCCCACCGGGCGCAAGGTCGCGCCCCAGCGCGACGAGCCGAACACCGCGCACCACTACGGCAGATTCGCCAGCGCCCCACCAACAGTGTTCGCGAACGCGTACCCAGCAGACGCATCCCAGTTGATCGACCAGGTCATCGCCCCGCGAATCGCCGGGTACGTCGCGGAGGGCCGGAACCCACCACAACCGCTCCCCCGCGCCAAACAGTTCAACGCCGCAACAGTATTGGCCGGCGCCTGATACCCACCATTGGCCGCCGACCCGGACGCCGGCAACCCCAGCGCCACCTGATCCGCCCGCAACCCACCCTGCAACTGAATACACGCGAGCGCAGTCAGAAAATCAACCGTCGACTGCGCATAAACCTGCCCATTACACCCGAGCATCGTCCCCGAGTTGTAGTACTGCATGTTGACCACCGTCAAAATATCCTTGATCCCCAACGCAAGCTGGAAGTACCCACCCTGCGTGGACTGCATGTCGATCGTCTGCGGCGCCATCGTGATGATCGACCCACCACCGCCGTGGATACTCCGCAACGCCTGCCCCATATACGTCGCATTGACCCCGTTCTCGAGATCGATATCCACCCCATCGAACCCATAACTCGAGATCAAGGACTTGATCGACGAAGCGAAGTTGTTCGCCGACGACGAGTCACCGACACTGATCGTCCCGTTCTGCCCACCGACGGAGATGATCACCTTCTGCCCCCGCGCCTGCACCGTCCGGATATCGGCCCGGAACTGCGCATCCGTATAGCCGCCGAGCTGCGACGACAACCCAGGATCGAGCTTGAAGCTCACAGCGCCAGGCGTCCCCGTGGCATCAGCGAAGGCCACGGCGATGATGTCGTAGCGCGTGGGCACATCGGCGAGCTTCAACGCCTTGGCACCGTTGTAGAAGTTCTGCCAGTAGCCCGTGAGCACGTGCCTGGCCAGATCTCCGGTGGCCGGCGGCGACGAGGTCGTGGTCGTCGGGGTGGTGGTCGGCGGGGTGGTGGTCGGAGTAGTGGGCGTGGTCGGCGTCGACGAAGCAGGCGGCACCGTGCCCGGCCCATCGAGGTAAACGTCATCAGCCAGATATCCCGGCTGTCCGTACCACCCGTGCAGATACACGGTGATGCTCGTCGACGCCCCCGTGGTGAAGTTCAGCGACAGCTGGCTCCACCCGCTCGTCCCCGGCGTCCACGTGCTCGAATCAGCACCGCCGGTCCCGGAAACGCCCAGGTAGACGTAGCTGCCCTGCACCCAGGCCGACAGCTTGTAAGCGGTGTTGGCCTTCACCGTCACCTGCTGCGAACACTGTCCGGTATCGGACGACGACGGCGCCGCACTCAGCGCCTTGCTGCCACTGTGAGCGCCGCTGGACACCACGGAAGCGGAACCACCGCAGGTCCAGCCGGAAAGGCTGCCGCTTTCGAAGCCGGGGTTGGCGAGGATGTTGGCCGCCGACGCACTGCCACCGAGAGCGAAGGTGACACCGAGGCACGCGGCCACGGTGGCGACCAACGCGCCGATCGCCAGTTTCGGTCTGCGGAACGAACGAGAGGATGGGGACACAGCGAGACCTCCACGAAAGAGTGAGGCAGGTCACCACAAAGTGGACTAGACCAATCTCGGTGTCAAGGAACCGTTCGAGCGTCGCTTGGACGGGCCCATACGAAAGTCGTGCCGCGCCGGGCGGCAGAATGTCCGGCACGGGACACCGAGACGGAGCAGGAGCCTGGTTGTGAGCGTGCAGTCGGTCGAGGAGCGGATCGCCGGAGAGCTGGGGGTGCGCGAAGGCCAGGTCAAGGCCGCCGTGGACCTCCTCGACGGGGGGTCGACCGTGCCGTTCATCGCCCGGTACCGCAAGGAGGTGACCGGGATGCTCGACGACGCGCAGCTGCGCACGCTCGAGGAACGGCTCCGCTACCTGCGGGAACTCGACGAGCGGCGCGTCGCGGTGCTGGAGTCCATCCGCACGCAGGGCAAGCTCGACGAAGCGCTCGAGGCCCAGATCCTCGCCGCCGACACGAAGTCGCGGCTGGAGGACATCTACCTGCCGTACAAGCCGAAGCGGCGCACGAAGGCGCAGATCGCGCGTGAGGCCGGCCTCGAACCGCTGGCCGACGGCCTGCTGAACGACCCCACGACCGACCCGCAGGCCGCCGCCGCGGTGTTCGTCGACGCCGACAAGGGGGTGGCCGACGCGCAGGCCGCGCTCGACGGCGCCCGCGCCATCCTCGTGGAGCGCTTCGCGGAAGACGCCGACCTGATCGGCGAGCTGCGCGAGAAGATGTGGACCGAGGGGCACCTCGCGTCGAAGGTCCGCGCGGGCAAGGAGGAGGAAGGCGCCAAGTTCGCCGACTACTTCACCTTCTCCGAGCCTTACACGAAGCTCCCCTCGCACCGCATCCTCGCGATGCTGCGCGGCGAGAAGGAGGAGATCCTCGACCTCTCGATGGAGCCCGAGGAGCCGCGCGCCGAGGACGCCGAGCCGCGGGTCGGGCCGACCGAGTACGAGGTGCGGATCGCGCAGCAGTTCGGCATCAAGCAGGACGGGCGGGCCGCGGACAAGTGGCTCGGCGACACCGTGCGCTGGGCCTGGCGCACCAAGATCCTCCTGCACCTGGGCATCGACCTGCGGATGCGGCTGCGCCAGTCGGCCGAGGACGACGCCGTGCGCGTGTTCGCGGCCAACCTGCGCGACCTGCTGCTGGCCGCACCGGCCGGCACGCGCGCGACGATGGGCCTCGACCCGGGCTTCCGCACCGGCGTGAAGGTGGCCGTGGTCGACGCGACCGGCAAGGTCGTCGACACCCACGTGATCTACCCGCACCAGCCGGCGAACAAGTGGGACCAGTCGATCGCCGAGCTCGCCGCGCTGTCGGCCAAGCACCACGTGGACCTGATCTCGATCGGCAACGGCACGGCGTCGCGCGAGACGGACAAGCTCGCGCAGGAGCTGATCAAGAAGCACCCCGAGCTGAAGCTGACGAAGGCCGTGGTCAGCGAGGCGGGCGCGTCGGTGTACTCGGCATCGGCCTTCGCGTCCCAGGAGCTGCCGGGCATGGACGTCTCCCTGCGCGGCGCGGTGTCCATCGCGCGCCGGCTGCAGGACCCGCTGGCCGAGCTGGTGAAGATCGACCCGAAGTCGATCGGCGTCGGGCAGTACCAGCACGACCTGTCCGAGGTGTCGCTGTCGCGCTCGCTCGACGCCGTGGTGGAGGACTGCGTGAACGCGGTGGGCGTGGACGTGAACACCGCGTCCGCTCCCCTGCTCACCCGGGTTTCGGGCATCACCACGGGACTGGCCGAGAACATCGTGGCCCACCGCGACGCATGCGGTCCCTTCAAGTCGCGCACCGCCTTGAAGGAGGTCGCGCGGCTCGGCCCCAAGGCCTTCGAGCAGTGCGCGGGCTTCCTGCGCATCCCCGACGGCGACGACCCCCTCGACGCGTCCTCGGTGCACCCCGAGGCCTACCCGGTCGTGCGGCGGATCCTCGACCGCACCGGCTCGGGCATCCGGGAGCTGATCGGCAACGCCCGCACGCTGCAGGCCCTCAAGCCCGCGGAGTTCGTGGACGAGACCTTCGGTCTGCCGACCGTGACCGACATCCTGACCGAACTGGAGAAGCCGGGCCGCGACCCGCGCCCGGCGTTCAAGACGGCCACCTTCGCCGAGGGCGTCGACAAGATCGGCGACCTGAAGCCCGGCATGCGTTTGGAGGGCGTGGTCACGAACGTGGCGGCCTTCGGCGCCTTCATCGACGTCGGCGTGCACCAGGACGGCCTCGCCCACGTGTCGGCGCTGTCGAAGACTTTCGTGAAGGACCCGCGCGACGTCGTGAAACCCGGCGACATCGTGAAGGTGAAGGTGCTGGACGTCGACGTGCCGCGCAAGCGGATCTCCCTGACCCTGCGACTGGACGACGAGCCGGGCGCCTCGTCTTCGGACCGCCGCGGCGGCGGTGGCGGTCGTGATCGCGGTCAAGGTGGCGGCCAGGGCGGCGGCGGCCAGCGCCGGGGCCAGCAGAACCGCGGCGGCGGTGGCGGCCGCGACCGCGGCGGCAACTCGGGTGGCTCCGGCGGCAACGGCTCAATGGCCGACGCCCTACGCCGAGCCGGCTTCGGCAAGTAGCGGTTGACAAGAAAAAATCACCTACTCATTGCCTATTAGGTGATTTTTTCTTGACCGAGGGGGCACCTCGCCGGAAAAGTGGATCAGCCATGCACGACCACACTCGCGCCTGTGCCCTTGTGAACTCGGTGCAGACCAGTTCGTTGCGCTCGTTTGCCAACGTTGACAATCATGAACCCACCAGCCCACGGAGGAGGTTCACCCACTCATGCTGCGCAAAATTTCCTTGCTGGCCTTCGGCGTTTTCGCATTCGCCACCATGGCGATCACACCCGCCAACGCGCAGCCGGCCCACACCGCGCACGTCCTCACGCCCAGCCAGTGCTGCAGCTGCGGCAAAACTTGCTGATCCGCTACCGCCATCAACATGGCGTAGCTGTCCGAACTCAGTGAAAGATGAAAAGTCGCCTCCATGGCCATGGAGGCGACTTTTCGCCGCACTCGCCTACGAATTCATCTCATACACATCCGACAACTCCCGCACCACCATCCACACCCGCTCGAACCGCTCCCCATCCACCACCGGCTTGCGCACCGCCCCCAACGCAATCCCCTGCTGCTTCTCAGTCGAACTCGCCTTCCCGTTCAAATCCACAGCAGCAGCACTGAAATCCTGCACCAACACCGCAAACAGCTGATCCACAACATCATCAGACTCGCCCACCAACTCGGCCTGCTCCAGAATCAACTGCCCGTAGACCACGAGGGTGAACAGCTCCGCCAACGCCAGCCCGAAGTCGAGGTCGGCCTGCTGCCCCTCGTCGGGACCAGCCTCGGTGAGCAGCCGCACCAAGTACTCAACCTGCTCACGAAACAGCGCCACATTCGGCAACCGCAAAGCCCCGGCATACGCAGTTTTCCAGTCGTGAAACCGAACCTTCGACA
Source organism: Amycolatopsis sp. NPDC004368 (assembly GCF_053602515.1). Classification (NCBI taxonomy): domain Bacteria; kingdom Bacillati; phylum Actinomycetota; class Actinomycetes; order Pseudonocardiales; family Pseudonocardiaceae; genus Amycolatopsis; species Amycolatopsis sp. NPDC004368. The sequence continues at coordinate 21,848 of NZ_JBSGDT010000022.1, forward strand.
GCCCCCGAGCAGGCCCCTGCCGAAACAAGAACTCATCGTCGACCGCGTCCACCCGAGTAGGCACCGGCGCATAATCCTGAGGCGCGAACAAGTAGGCAGGCATGAACTTCGCGATCAACGCCAAGTTCACCGCCACAGTACCTTCGAGCTTCGGCAACCCGTCGATATCGTTCTTGGCCATGGCGAGATAGGTGTCAGCCTCAAAGCCCTTCGCGGCCACCACATCAGCGACCAACCCGATCACCTTCTGCGCCTGCGTGGTCACCTTCATCTTGGTGATCGGGTTGAACAGCAGGTAGCGGCGGTCGTCGGGGCCGGCGGAGCGGAAGTAGTCCACGGCGCGGTCGGAGAACAGCTTCATGCCCGCCAGGCGCGCATACGCCTCCACGAACTGGCGGCGCACGTGCGGGAAGTCGGTCACAGGCTTGCCGTAGAGCACGCGGTTGTGGGCGTGGGTGATGGCCTCGTACAGCGAGTGCGTGGCCATGCCGATGCCGCCGAAGCACAGGTTGAACTTGCCGATGTTCACGGTGTTGAGCGCGGCGCTGAACGCCTCCGCACCGACGTGCAGCACGTCCTCGGCGTGCACCGGGTAGTCCTCGAGCCGGAACTCGGCGACGAACATCTGCGAGGGCACGATGTTCTTCACCACGTGGTAGCCGGGCTGCGTCGAGTCGGCGTAGAAGAACACGTACTGGTCGGGGCCCTCGACGCCGTCGATGCGGCCGAAGACCGACACGGTGCGGGCGACGTTGCCGTTGCCGATGTAGTACTTCGAGCCGTTGGCGCGGTAGCCGCCGTGGCCGTCGGGCGTGAGCACGAGGTCGGAGGAGTAGATGTCGGCGCCGTGGTCCTTTTCGGACAGACCGAACGCGCCGACACCGCCCGCGTCGAGCGCTTCGGCGGCTCGTTTGCGCGCGACCTCGTTGCCGCTCTGCCACACCGGGCCGAGCCCGAGGATGGTGACCTGCCACGGGTACCAGTAGTTCAAGCCGTAGAAGCCGAGGATTTCCGACAGCGCGGCGATTCGGCTGGTGTCCCAGCGCTTGTTCCCGTCGCCGTCGGCGTCGGCGGCCGGCGTCAGGAAGGTGGCGAAGAGGCCTTCCTTCGCGGCGAACTCGAGGAAGTCCGCGTAGAACGTCCGGTTGTGGTAGTCCTCGGTGAGCTTGCGCTTGCCGCGGGTCTCGAACCACTCGATCGTGGCCAGCAGCAGGCGCCGGGTCTCCGGGTCGAACGACTGCGGGTCGTAGGCCCGCGGGTTGAGCAGCGGCATGGCTCTCCTCCGTGATTACCGACGGGTAACTTAGCAAGCGGGCCAGGTGCGGGCAAACTCACTCGGCCGCTTGTCCGCGGTCGGCTATACTGATCTTGCGGTCCGCTCAGTTCTGCCTCGGATCGCGTCTTCACGTTGTCGACTACCACGCGCCGCGGCCTTCGAGGTCTGCGCCGGGCAGGACAACCCTTCTCACGTATGGAGAACAGGGGCGCATCACGCCGCCCGTACGCCTTATGACCACTTTTACCGAACTCGGCCTGCCCAAGTCCTTGGTGGACGCGCTGGCGGCCCAGGGTGTCACCACGCCGTTCCCGATCCAGGAAGCGACCCTGCCGCACACGCTCGCGGGCCGCGACGTGCTCGGCCGCGGCCGTACCGGCTCCGGCAAGACCTACGGCTTCGTGCTGCCCGTGCTGGCCCGCCTCGCCGCCGGCCCCACGCGCCGGCGCCCCGGCCGCCCGCGCGCGCTGATCCTCGCGCCGACGCGGGAGCTCGCCACCCAGATCGAGGCCACCATCGCGCCGCTGGGCAAGGTGCTGGGCCTCAAGACCACCACGATCTTCGGCGGCGTGAGCGCTTCGCCGCAGATCACCCGGCTGCGTGACGGCGTGGACATCGTCGTCGCGTGCCCCGGCCGGCTGGCCGACCACATGCGTTCGGGCGAGGTGAAGCTCGACCAGATCGAGATCACCGTGCTCGACGAAGCCGACCACATGGCCGACCTGGGCTTCCTTCCCGAGGTGCGGCGCATCATGGACCAGACCCCGGAGCGCGGCCAGCGGCTGCTCTTCTCCGCGACCCTCGACGGCGGCGTCGACGTGCTGGTGAAGCGCTTCATGCACGACCCGGTCACGCACAGCGTCGACTCCGCGCAGTCGCCCGTCGCGACGATGACGCACCACGTGCTGCACCTCGAGGAGACCCACCGCCTGCCGGTGCTGGTCGACCTCACCGCGGCCCCCGGCCGCACGCTGGTGTTCACGCGCACGAAGCACCGTGCGAAGTCGTTGACGCGCAAGCTGGTCGCCAGCGGCGTGCCCGCCGTCGAACTGCACGGCAACCTCGGCCAGAACGCGCGCACGCGCAACCTCGAGGCCTTCTCGACGGGCGCCGCGCGCACCCTGGTCGCCACCGACATCGCCGCCCGCGGCATCCACGTGGACGACGTCACCCTCGTCATCCACGCCGACCCGCCGGTGGAGCACAAGGCCTACCTGCACCGCTCCGGCCGCACCGCCCGCGCGGGCGCGTCGGGCACCGTGGTCACGCTCATGACCGACGACCAGCGCGCCGACGTCCGCGACCTCACCCGCAAGGCCGGCATCAAGCCCACGACCACGCAGATCGGCCCCGGCCACCCGCTGCTGGCCGAGCTGGCACCCGGCGAGCGCACCTTCGACGCCTCCCCGCGCCGGCCGATCGTCGACAACCGGCCCAAGAAGGTCACGGCCTCGGGCTCCGACGCTTCCGTCCGCGGCGGACGTGGCGGCCGCCGGGGCGGGCCCGCGCCGGAGAACCGCGGTGGGCAGGGGGCCCGTGCGGCTGCCCAGTCACGCCGAGGCGAGTCGGCTGGTCGCGGCGGGTCCGGCCGTGGTGGCCGTGCCGCGGGCGCTGTCGGCGGTGGCCGCGGCGCCGAACGTGACGCGGCCGGTGGTCGCCGGGGCACCGGACGGGACGCCTTCGGCGAAGGCCGTGGGCGCGCCGAGGGCAGCCGGACCGGCGAAGGCCGTGGGCGCGCCCCTCGCGATTCGTTCGGCGACAGCCCCCGCGGCGACGGCGGCCGCTCAGCCGGAGGCCGCGGCGGCTCCGGCCGCGCGAGCGGCGGCCGCACCGGCGCCACCGCTCGCACCCAGGGCGAACAGCGCCAGCACCGCGGCAGCTCCGGCCAGTCGGGCAGCCGCACCCAGCAGCCCAGCCGCGCCGGTTCGGGCTCATCCCGCGGCGGTGCCGCCGCTTTCTCCGCCGGCACCCGCGCCGGCTCACGCCGCACCGGGCGCTGACGGTTCCTCAAGACCGGCCCGCAGGCCTCCCGCCTGCGGGCCGTTCTTTTTCCGCACACTTCCGCGCTACCCCGCCGGTCCACCTCTGAGAGACCACCCCGATGTGGCGTTGAGTGCGCCCAACGCATCCAACGCGGTATCCGGTGCACCCACGCACCAACTCGGCACCCGGTCACCCCACGAACCCGACACGGCGCTCGCTACATCCCACGCACCCCATGCGGCGCTCGCCACACCCCACGCAGCATCTGGCGATTCAGCGCGACGACCGCCGCGTTCGAGTGCAACCGGACCAACGCAAGCAAGCGACCGGAACCGGTCAGATCTGGCCCAGCAACGCAATCACCAGCGGAAAGCCGCCGAGCACCACCACCGCGGCGATGTTCGTCTTCTTGTACTGCACCAGCAACGCCACGAACTCGCGCAAAAACGCACTCGGCACGAAGTACGAAGCCGTCCGAGCCCCGATCACGTCCAGTTTCAACCGGAGGCGACGGGCGAGGATCGCGGTGCGGAAAACGTGGTAGTTGTTCGTCACCGCGAGCACGCGCCCGGAGATGCCGTTTGCCTTCAGCAGTTCCACGCTGAAGCGCAGGTTCTCATCCGTCGTCGTCGCTTTGTCCTCCAGGAGCACGGCTTCGCGAGGGACGCCGGCGCGTTCCAGGTAGGCCGCCATGGCCGCGGCTTCCGAGGTGAGCTCGTCGGTCCCCTGGCCGCCCGAGACGACCACAACGGCCGAGGGTGAGCGCTGGAAGCACTGCACCCCGCGGTCGAGGCGGCTGGCGAGCAGCGGCGGCACGCGATCGCCGAGCAAACCCGAGCCCAGCACGATGATGGCGGCGGCGTGGGCGCGGCGGTTGAGGCGGCTGTAGAGCACGGAGTACAGGAGCAGCGCCGTGAACACAAAAGCGATGTACGCGGTGAGCAGCAGCAACGACATCGCTGCCACGATCAGCCACGGCGCCACCTGCGTGAACGCGACCGCGCCGACCGTGAACACGTACACCGCCATGATCGTGAGCCCGGCGAGCAGCGACAGCAGGTTAGCGGGCCGGTGCCCCTCGCGGCGCCACATCACGGCGCCGTTGGCCACCAGCGCCCACGGCAGCACCAGCCCGGCGACCACCGCGAGCACAGCCACGACGATCAGCACCACAGTCTGCAGCACGACCAGCCCGGCCGTGAGGCTGAACAGCCACAGCGCCGTGAACAGCAGCGCGAGCGCGAACCACACCGCGTTGCCGAAGCGTCTGGGCTCGCGAAGGAACCGCACGACGAAGGTCAGGTCGACGAGCAGCGCCAGGATCGCGAGGGCCATGATCGGACATCATGGCGGGTCCCGGGAAAACGCGTGCGATGAACCCCGTCAGAGCGAGGACGTGAGGCCGCGCGCCCGCAGCACCGCGCGTTCGAGCGGCCGGAACACCAGCAGCTCGATGCCGATCCCGACGAGCAGGATCAGGAAGATCGCCGCGATCACCTTTTCGATGGCGTTGAGCGAGGAACCCTGGTTCAGGTACGCGCCGAGCCCGATGCCGAGCTGCGGCGACAGCGCGATCAGCTCCGCCGCCATCAGCGAGCGCCACGAGAACGCCCAGCCCTGCTTCAGCCCCGCGAGGAACCCGGGCAGCGCGGCGGGCAGCAGGATGTGGCGGGCCGCGGCCAGCCGGCGAGCGCCCATGACCTGGCCGACGCGGGGGAGGATCGGCGGGATCTGGTCGATGCCGGACACAAGGCCGTTGGCGATCGACGGCACGGAGCCGAGCAGCACGACGAAATAAATGGCCGCGTCGTTGATGCCGAACCACAGGATCGCGGCCGGCACCCAGGCCACCGACGGCAGGCTCTGCAACCCCGTCAACAACGGCCCGATCGCGGCACGCACCACACGAACCTTGGCCACGAGCAGGCCCAGCGGCGTGCCGATCACCACGCCGGCGGCGAAGCCGAGCGCGGCGCGGTGCAGCGAGGTCCAGATGAAGCCGACCACCTCGCCGTCGGTGAGTCGCTCCCAGAACTCGTTCCACACGGCCAGCGGCGCGGGCAGCTGCGCCTCCGGCCAGAACGCGGCGGCCCACAGGACCTGCCACACCACCACGAGCAGCACGAGCGCGACCACCGGCGGCAGGAAACCCCAGGCGAAGCGCCGCCAGAACGACGGCCGGCGCTCTCCCACCGGCGCGTCGAGGGCGTCGAGCCCGGAGCCGACGGCGTCCAGCTCGTCGACGGGCCCGTCAGGCTGCGGCATGGGTGCTGATCACCTTCCGCAGGTGGCCGGTGATTTCCTCGGTCAGCTCCTCCGTGTCGGCCAATGGCACGTCGGTCCACTCGCGCACGACCCGGCCGGGGCGCGACGACAGCAGCACCACGCGCTGGCCCAGGCGCACGGCCTCGCGCACGTCGTGGGTCACGAACAGCACCGACGTGCCCGTGGCCCCCCACACGCGCAGCAGCTCGCCCTGCAGCACGTCGCGGGTGATGGCGTCGAGCGCGGCGAACGGCTCGTCCATCAGCAGCAGCGACTGCTCGGCGTCGCCGCCCACGCGGTGGGTCGCCGCGAGTGCGCGGGCCAGGGCCACGCGCTGGCGCATGCCGCCCGAGAGCTCGTGGGGGCGTTTGCCGCCCACGTCGCTCAGGCGCACGAGGTCCAGCAGCTCGGCGGCCTTGCGGCGGCGCTCGGCGCGGCCGAAGCCGGCCAGCCGCAGCGGCAGCTCGACGTTGCGCGCCGCCGTGAGCCACGGCATCAGCGCGGCTTCCTGGAACATCACCGCGGGGCGCGAGGTGTTGAGCGTGATCTCCCCCGCCGACGGCGCGTCCAGCCCCGCGACGAGGTTCAACAGCGTGCTCTTGCCACAGCCGGACGCCCCGAGCAGGCACACGAACTCGCCCGGGGCCACCGCGAGGTCCACGCCGTCGAGCGCGACCACGGCACGCCCGGCCTGGCCGAACGCCTTGCCCACGCCGGCGAGGCGCACCGCGGCGGTGCCGGTGAAGTCGGTCCGTCCACTGGGGAGGGTGATGGTCATCGCACGCCTTCCTGAATCACTTGGCCAGGGCGGGGGCTGACACGGCGGGCTGTTTCGCTTCCAGCAGCACCTGGTTGAGCGGCCCGAAATCGGCGAACCCCTTCAGCGCCACGGCGGACTTCGCGACGCCCGCGGTGACCGAGTCCTGCGCCAGCTGCGGGAACTGCTCCGGGATCGGGTCGGTGGTCAGCTCGATGCCGGAGAACGCGCGGTCGAGCACAGCCGGGCTCAGGGAGCTGCCGGCGAGCTTCTTGAGCTGCGCGTTGACGACCGTCTTGGCGTCGGAGGGATTGGCCTTGGCCCAGTCGATCGCGGCCAGCTCGCCCTTCAGCACCGCGCGAACGGTGTCGGGGTGCTGCTGCAAGAACTCGCTGCGCACGATCACGACGGTGGTCGGGAAGCGGCCGTCGGGCCACAGGGACTTCTCGTCGACGAGCACCTTCGCGCCGGCGTCGAGCACCAGCCGCGAGGACCACGGTTCGGGGAGCCAGCCGCCGTCGACGTCGCCCTTGCGGAAGGCGTCGAGCGTTTTGGGGTTGTCCATCGTGGTCACGGTGACCTGGCCGGTGAGCTGCTTGCCGGCGAGGAACTTCTTGAGCGCGACGTCCTGGGTGTTGCCCAGCTGGGGCGTGGTGATGGTTTTGCCCTTGAGCTGATCGACGCTGGTGATGCCCGGCTTCACCACGAGCTGCGCGCCGCCGGACACCGCACCGGAGACGAGCTGGATGGCGCCTTCGGACTTGCTGAACGCCGTGATGGCCGGGCCCGAGCCGATGAACGCCATGTCGAGCGACTTGCCGAGCAGCGCGTTGACCTCGTCCGGGCCGGCGTTGAACGTCTGCGTGGTGAGCTTCGTCTTGCCCAGCTGCTGGGTGAAGAACCCCTTGTCGACGCCGATCAGCGCCGGCGCGTGCGTGACGTTGGGGAAGTAGCCGAGGCGGACCTCGGTCGCCGCGCCCTCGTCGGAAGCCACCGCTTGCGGGCGGTCCGCGCGCGAACAGCCCGCGAGCGCACCCACCGCGGTCAGCGCGACGAGCGCGGCGGTCAGCAGGCGGCTTCTCGGGAGCTTGCGCACGGGTGTGCCCTTCCGGTGGTGGCGGGTCCCGGCGAGGTTCGCACGGTCGCTCACCCGGGCGCATCGACATCCGCATGCCGGGAAATCCGGCCGGATCCCCTTGACAGGGGTGCGGTTACTTGCTCAACAGCAGCGACACGTCGCCGAACTCGTGCCAGAGGTACCTCCGTTCCACGGCTGCGTCGTAGGCGCGCTGCACCAGGTCCGGGCCGACGACAGCCTCCAGCAGGAGCAGGTGCGAGGCCTCCGGCGTGTGCAGGCCGGTGACGAGCCCGTCGACGACCCGCGCCCGGTGGTCCGGGCCCAGGACCAGGGACGTCCAGCCCTCCGCGGCGGTGACGACGTCGTTTTCCACCGCAGACTCCAGCGCCCGCACGGCCGTGGTCCCCACCCCGATGACCCGGCCTCCCTGCGTGCGCACCCAGTTGACCAGCGCGGCGGTGGTGGCGGGCACGCGGAAGCGTTCGGCGTACGGCGGTTCGCCGGCTTCGGGCGACGAGACGCCGGTGTGCAGCAGGATCGGGGCGAAGAGCACGCCCCGGGACACCAGCTTCGTCACCAGCTCCGGGGTGAAGGGCCGGGCGGCGCTGGGCATTTCCGCCGAGCCGGGGTCGAGGGCGAACACGGTCTGGTAGTCGGCCAGCGGCCAGGCACGCGGGACGTAGCCGTAGCGGATGGGGCGACCCACCAGCGAGAGGTACTTCGCGACGCCGCCTTCGACGTCGACTCGCGCACGCCAGAGGCGGTTCTTGCCACCGACGTGGGGCGCGAGCAGGGTGAGTTCCGCACCGGCGGGCAGGGTGAGGAGCTCGCCCGCGTGGCCGTCGAGCAGTGGGCCGCCGGGGGCGCGCAGCTCGACGACCCAGGTGCCGTCGTCGAGCCCGGTGGAGTCGAGTTCCGTGGAGAAGTGGACGCCGACGACGTGGTCACCTCGCACGGCGTCGACGGCCGCGGGCAGCGTGCCCGAGGTGTTGACCACGAGCAGGTCGCCGGGGTTCAGGAACTCGCCGACGTCGTGGAACGGGGTGTGCCGGACGCCGTGCGGGCCCGCGGTGAGCAGGCGGACCTCGTCGCGGGCGAGGCCGCGGGCTTCGGGCGGCGCGGTGGCGAGCAGGTCGTCCGGCAGGGAGAAACGCGTGGTCATGACCGCACCGCCGCGAGATCGGCCGCTCGGTAGCGACCGCTGGGCGGGCGTTCGTCGAGCAGGTGCAGGAAAGCGGGCACGGCCGTTTCCGGCAGCGGCCGGTCGGAGATGTCCTCGCCGGGGAAGGCCAGCTGGTGCATGGCCGTGCGCAGGTCGCCGGGGTCGACGGCGTAGACCGCGAGGGCCGGGTTCTCGACGCCGATGACGGCCGTCGCGTGGTCGAGGGCGGCTTTCGCCGAGCCGTACGCGCCCCAGCCCTCGTACGGCTCCACGGCGGCGTCGGAGCTGATGTCGATCAGGGTGCCGTTCGCGGCGGTCAGTGCCGGCAGCAGTTCCCGGGTGAGCGCGACGGGCGCGAAAACGTTGGTGCGGTAGACGGTTTCCAGCTCTTCGAAGGGGTAGTCCAGCAGCGGCGGCAGCGGGCTGACGCCGAGGGCGCTGGCGTTGTTCACGAGCAGGCCGACCCGCGGCCCGGCGGCCTCGGCGAGCGCGGCGCGGTGGACGGGATCGGTGACGTCGCCCGCCACGGCGGTGAAACCGAGCTCGTCGGCGGTGGCCCGGAGCGCTTCCGCGCCCCGCGCCGTGCCCAGCACTGTCCATTCGCGACGGACAAGGGCCCCGGCGAGGGCCCGCCCCAGCCCGGCTGACGCACCGGTGATGACGGCGACTGGCATGATACCTCCTGGAGTAGGCACCACCCAGCGTGCGACCTCTACCTTACTGGAGGTCAACCTTCTTCCGGCCGCGTAGCACCAGGTACGCCACCAGCGAAACCACGAACCCGGCGTAGTAGGCCAGATCCGCTCCGTGCAACGCGGCGGCGACGGGTCCGGTGTAGACGGTGGTGTTCATGAACGGCACGGCCGCCGCGAACCCGACCAAGAACGCCGCCAGCGCGGCCCAGGACCGGACGGGCTTGCGCAGCTCTTCCAGGACGTCGATCTTTCGGTTTTTGGTGCGGCGCAGCCAGTCGGGCACCACGACACCGAGGAACGGCGGGATCCAGTAGCTCACGAACAGCAGCACGTTTTCGAACTTCGCGCTCAGGTCGCCGCTGTGCATCCAGAGGATCAGCGCGAACGCCAGCACCGTCACCACCACCGCCGACACCGGGCGGCGCAGGCGCACGCCGACCGTCTGCAGGGCCAGGGAGCCGCTGTAGTCGTTCATGGCGTTGGACGACACCGCGGCCAGCGCGATCACCAGCAGCGCCAGGCCGCCGATCACGCCACCCCCGACCAGCTGGGAGACGCCCGCCGCCGTCTGGTCACCCAGCGCGGAGCCGAGCGCGAGGCCGATGCCCTCACCGAGGGCGTACGACGCGACGAGCCCGAGCAACGTGAACCAGAAGACGCCGGCGGGCTTGGTGTCGGCGGGCAGGTACCGGCTGAAGTCGGCGGCGTAGGGCGCCCACGAGATGGCGAGGCTGAGCGTGATCGTGGAGAACAACACGACGGCGCCCGCGAAATCACCGCCGGTCGCGCTGTCGGTGAAGGTGATCGGGTGGTCGAGCACGACCTTCACCGCGAGCGCCACGAACGCCACCACGAGCACCGCGCTCATCACGGCCTGCACCCGGTGGATCACGGCGTAACCGAACACGCCCAGCAGGCACTGCAGCGCGAGCACGATCACCACGGCGGTCCAGAACGGCAGGCCCGTGAGCTCGGCCAGCGCCTCGCCACCGAACAACCCGACCAGCGCGTCCCACGCGATGCTGCCCAGCCACTGCACCAGCCCCGGCAGCACCACGGTCTTGCCGAACGGCAGCCGCGCCAGGGGCAGCTGGCCGGTGCCCGTCTTCGGCCCCCACGTCGAGAGGAACGCCGGTGGCAGGGAGCCGAGGATCGTGCCGACGAGCGCGACGAGGAAACCGGTGGTGAAGCCCAGCCCCAGCGTCGACCCGAGCGTGCCGGTGAAGACGGCGGTCATGGTGAGGTTCGGCGCGAACCACACACTCGCGAGCCGCCACGGCCGCCCGAACCGGTTCGCCTCCGGCACGGGCGTGATGCCGTGCGTCTCGATGGCGAAGTCCCCGGCCCCGGAGGGCATGCGTCCCCCGAAGACGTCGGCGTCGATCCCGCTCATGTACTGGCCTTTCTCCCGGTTTGCGTGGGTCATGATTGCCGGTGGACCGGGCTGGGGGAAGCTTCCGCGACGAAGGTCTCCCCGGGTTGCCTGACATCGAAACCCCGTTGGCGGTGCGCATTACCACTGGCACGATGATCAAATGGGGGTACTGGCGTCACGGCCGTTTGTGGTGTTCTTCGGGGCGCGGGTGGTGTCGTTGCTGGGCAGCTCGATGACGCCGGTGGCGCTGGCGTTCGCCGTGCTGGACGCCGGGCCGGACGGGGACCTCGGGTTGGTGCTGGCGGCGAACATGGTGCCGCTGATCGCGTTTCTGCTGGTCGGTGGCTCGGTCGCGGACCGGTTCCCCCGGGCGCTGGTGGTGCGGGCCGCCAACCTGGGCAGCGGCGCGACCCAGCTCGTGGCGGCGGGGATCCTGCTGACGGGGCACTATTCGTTGCCGGCGCTGATGTGCACCGAGTTCCTCAACGGGGTGCTGACGGCGTTCACGACGCCGGCGTTGCGGGGAATCGTGCCGCAACTGGTGCCCCGCGAGGTCCTGCGGCAGGCGAACTCGCTGCTGGCGTCGGCGCGCAACGTCGCGAAGATCGCCGGGCCGTCGGTGGCCGGCGTGCTGGTGGCGACGGTGGGCGGGGGCTGGGCCGTCGCGGCCGATGGGGTTTCGTTCGTGGTGGCGGGGGTGGCGTTCAGCTTCCTGCGGCTGCCGCCGGTGGCCGCGTCGTCGCGTGCCGGGGTGCTGCGCGGCATTCGCGAGGGCTGGCACGCGTTCCGGCGGATCACGTGGCTGTGGCAGATCGTCGTGGCGTTCACGGTCGTCAACATCGCCCAGACGGGCGTCTGGCAGGTCCTCGGCCCCACCGTCGCCCGCGCGACGATCGGCGAGGCCTCGTGGGGCGCGGTGCTCAGCGTGCGCGCGGCGGGGGTGCTGGTCACGAGCGTGGTGATGTACCGCCTGGCAGTGCGGCGGCTGCTTTCCGTGGGCCAGGTGTGCGCCGCGGTGACGGCACTGCCGCTGATCGTGGTGGGGGCGGCGCCGGGGTTCTGGTTGCTCGCGGGGGCGGCGTTGGTGGCGGGCCTGGGTGGCGGGGTCGCGAACATCGCTTGGGAGACCACGGTGCAGGAGAACATCCCGGCCCATTTGCTGTCGCGGATGGCGGCGTACGACGATTTCGGGTCCTACGTGGGGATTCCGATCGGACAGCTTTCCGCTGGGCCCTTGGCGTCGGCGTTCGGTGCGGGTCGGGTGGCGGTGGCGGGTGGGTTTTGCTGGCGGTGGCGGCGTTGGTGCCGTTGTCGTCACGGCAGGTGCGGAGGATGCGGCACACACCGGTTTCGTCGCCCGCCGTTTCACGGCCGCGGTCGAGGCCGACGTCCCGGGAACAGCCTGAGAACGAAGCAGGCCCCCACCCCACCGCGAAACCGTGGTGAGAGCGGGGGCCTGTTCCGACCCTCAGTAGAACATCACACGAGCAGCAGGAACGCCAAGCCGTTCGGCGAGCCCAAGCCGGTGACGTCGTCATAACCGGCGGTGGTGTGGATGGTCAGGTTCGGATAATCGAACGTGCGGGCGGAAGTGATCAAGCCGTCCGAGGCGTCGACGCTGTTGGCGAAGTCCACGCGTTCCACGGCGGCGTCCACGTGCTTCACGTCGTAGATCACGCCGGTGCGCGACGTGAGCTGGTAGAGCGCCGGGTTGATGAAGCCGTGGTGGAAGTGGTCCAGCGAATCGGCCACGGCCATGACACCCGCGAACACCGGGGACGCCAGGCTGGTGCCGCCGATGCGGTACTGGTCGTAGTAGTCACCGTCGGGGAAGCGCTGGGTCTGGCCGACCAGCATGCCGGTGTTCGGGTCGGCGACCGCGGAGATGTCCGGGACCACGCGGCCCTTGGCCTTGCCCTTCTGGTTCTTCGTGGACAGCGCGTCGGGGACGATGCCCTTCTGGTACGCCGGCTGCGGGAACACGCGGCTGGTGCCGCCGCCCGCGCCGCCGTTGAAGGCGCCCGGGAAGGCGGGGCCGTAGACGCCGTTGGTCAGCGTCGACTTGCCCGTCTCCCAGCCCGTCTCGAACGTGCGCTTGCCGGAGGCGTCGACCGCGAGCGACGTGCCGCCGACCGCGGTGACCCACGGCGACGAAGCGGCGAAGTCGGGCGAAGGCGTGCCGAGGCGAGCGACCTCGTCACCGTTGTCGCCGGAGGAGAAGTACACGCCGATGCCCTCGAGGGCGGCCTGCACGGCGATCTGGTTGAACGCCTTGATCTCGTCGGCCGGCAGGTCCTCGCCGGTGTCGCCGTAGGAGTTCGACACGATGTCGGCCTTGTGGCCGGCGATCACGTAGTTCAGCGCGGTGTCGAGCGACAGGTCCTCGCAGTCGGAACCGCCGACGTAGAGGATGTTCGCGCCCGGGGCGAGGCCGTGGGCGGCTTCGACGTCGAGGGTCTCCTCGCCGTACCAGCCGGAAGCGTCGCACTGATCCGGGCCTTCGTCGGCTGGGTTGACCGGGAAGACGTGCTGGCTGAACTGCGCCTTCGTGAGCGGGTGCGCCGGGTCGTTGCGCCGGGCGTACTCGGAGGCGTCGGCGTAGACGGTCGGCGAGGCGAAGGCGTCCACGATCGCGATCGTGGTGCCGCGGCCGTCGGCGCCGGCCTTCGCGGCCTGGTCCAGGCCGTAAGCCGAACGCAACTGGGCCGGCTTGTAACCGCACGGCGCGTACGGGAGCTGCTTGCCGTTGTACGCCGGGTCGACCTTGTCGGTCTTCTGGCCGTAGTAGTCACTGCACGGGCCCGAGTTGCGGAAACCGGCGCCGGGCGGCGCGGTGGCCGGGTCCGTGGCACCCGAGGTGTGGTCCGGCTTGAGCAGGCTGGTGGCCTGGTCGACGCCGACGACCCCGAGCACCGACGAAGCGAGCGAAGCCGGCACGGACAGGTTCTTGTCCGCTGCCCGCAGCGTCTGGCCCTTCACGGCGTACTTGCCGAGCGTGACGTCGAACGCCTTCTGCACCTGGTCGGCCGAACCGGTGGCCTCCACGTACGCGCGGTTCGACGGCACGTCGCCGATGCGGAACCCGGCGCCCGACAGCCACGTCTTCACCGCGGACACGGTCGCGTCCGAGGCGGTGAAGCGGTCGCGCACCTGCTGCGGCGACAGGTACTGGCGGTAGCTCTTCGAGTGCGGGTCGGAGACGGCCGCCGCGGTGGCTTCGGCGCCGGCCTCGTCACGCAGGTTCAGGTACACGCGGAAGTCCAGCTTGGACGCCGGCGCGGTGTCCGCGACCTTGGCCCCGGGGTTCGCCCAGAGCGGGTGCGACTGCGGGATGTCGGCCCGGCCCGGGGCCGACGCCGCCGACGCCAGTGTCGGCGTGGTGACCGCGAGGCCACCCACCACCGCCAGCGACAGGAACACGGTGAGACTTCTTCGCACAGGCAACTCCCTCGTGAATCGCGGCCCCAGGGCGCCGCAGACGTCCGGCTCGAGACTAGGTCCGCACCGGCCGCCGGGGAAGCACCCGACCGGCCGGTGCGCAACCGTTATCTCGCAGCCGCGACTCGATCTTCGTTGCCACACAAGGAAGAAGTCCGGTTCGTCCACACTGTCGCGAGTGGAATGTCAGCTAACACGGCAAAAGTCCGATTCATCCGTGCCACTGAGTGGTATCACGGAGCACGCGACCCCTCCGGACACCACCTACTTCCGTCTGGAGCTCACACCGCCTGCAGCCCCTTCGACCCCGCACCGACCACGAAGCTCTTGTCCGTCTTGATCACGAGCTTCGCCGGGTCGTTCACGCTCGTGTCGGACACCACGACGAAGTCGGCCAGCATCTGCGCGGGCGTGGCGGTCACGCGCACGTAGCCGCGTTCCCCCTTGCAGTACTTGATGTGCGGGTTGTTCGCGAGCCAGGCGGCCGAAGGCGGCGCCGCGTCGTCGCTGTTCGACGTGACGGACGTGGTCACCAGCTCCGAGCCGACGATCGGGTCGCTGTGGTCGAAGTAGTCCTTGCGCAGGTCGGCTGCCCAGTGCCGGTGGACGTCACCCGTGAGCACCACCGGGTTCGGCACCTTCCGGTCGATCCAGCCCTGGGTGATGCGGTCGCGCGAGGCCTGGTAACCGTCCCACGAGTCCGGGCTCTCGCACGTGGTCGAGTTTCCGTCGCCGTCGCGCTGGGCGAAGAACACCTGCTGGCCCAGGAAGTCCCACGTCGCCGGGTGCGTCTCGAACGCCTTGAGCAGCCACTGCTCCTGCGCCGTGCCGGTGATCGTGTGCGAGGTGTCGCGGTAGGGCGCGCACGCCGTGCCGCTGACCTGCGCGCTGCGGAACTGGCGTGTGTCCATCATGTGGAAGCGCGCCAGGTTGCCCCACAGGAACTGCCGGTACAGCTGGATCGACGAGCCGCTGGGCTTGGCGGTGGACCGGATCGGCATGTGCTCGTAGAACGCCTGGAACCCGAAACCCTTGCGGGCGGCCGAAGCCGGGCTCGTGGTGCCGTTCCAGTTGTTCATCACCTCGTGGTCGTCGAACACGACCAGCCACGGCGCCAGCGCGTGCGCGGCCTGAAGGTCCACATCGGTCTTGTGCTGGCCGTGGCGGGCCCGGTACAGCGCGAGCGTGGTGGTGTCCGAAGGCACCGCGAGCCGCCGCGGGTTGAGGTTCGCCTTGACGCGCCCCGAGGGCTTTTCGTAGATGTAGTCGCCGAGGAACAGCACGAGGTCCGGATCGTCGCGCACCACACCCTTGTACGAGTGGTACCACCCTTCCTCCCAGTGCTGGCAGGAAGTGAAGCAGTACTTCAGCTGGTTCACGGCCGCACCCGCCGCGGGCGCCGTGCGCGTGCGCCCCACCGGCGAAATGTAACCCGCCGACTTGAAGCGGTAGAAGTACTCGCGCGCCGGCTCGAGACCCGTGGGCTCGATGTGCACGCTGTGCGCCGAAGCCCGCACCGCGTCGACCGAACCGCTTTGCACGATGGAGGAGAACGCCTCGTCGTTCGCGATCTCCCAGTCCACCGCGTAGGTCGCGTCGGGCATGCCCCCGAACCCGTCCGCGTTGAGCGGGGCGGGCGCGAGGCGCGTCCACAGCACCACGCTGTCGGGCAACGGGTCGCCCGAGGCGATGCCGAGCTGGAACGGGTCGTGGATCGACGGGGCGGCGACGGAGGTGCGCGCGTTGGCCCACGAAGGCAACGCGGTCGTCGCGGCGGCCGCGGTCACCGCGGCGAGTCCGCCGAGCAGCACCGAGCGCCGGTTCACCTGGCCCATGTCAAGGGTTTCCTTTCGGAGGTCGGATTTTTCAGGCCGCGAAGTCGGTGAGGCCGGCACTGCAGCCGGCGAACGTCGGCGTGGCGGTGTTGTGGCCCGTGCAGACCTTGTAGAAGATCCACTTGCCCTTCGCGACCGGCGCGGCCTTGTCCACCGAGGTGCCGTTGCCGCCGGAAGCCCAGACGTAGTACGGGCCCGAGCCGTCGGAAAGCCAGTACTGCACGACGCCGGAACTGCCGTCGGCATCGGTGTCGTAGGCGACGAAGTGCGCGTCGGACGAACGGAACACGCCCTCGGCCGCGCACGCCGCGGCGCACTGGCCGCTGCCGGTACCGGTGCCGCAATCGGGTGCGACGCGGCCGTCGGAGCCGGTCTGCACGTAGCCGTCGGACACGTAGCCGCCGAGCGCCGGCACGTAGTCCCAGGTGGTGGTGGTGCCGAGCGGGCCGGCAACGGAACTTCCGGTGGTCTGGCACTCGATCGCGACGGTCGAGCCGTTGGCCACCGTCTTCACGGCGGTGGCGGCGGTGTTGGGTGCGCGACGGACGTTCAACGGATCACCGGCGGTCTGCACTTTGCCGGGCACGGTTGACGACACTGCCGACGCCGGTACCACCGACGACAGCGTGAACCCGCCGATCGCCGCCAGGACAATCCCGAATCCGGCCAGGCGCCGGAGCTTCGAACGCTTCATGGCCGTAGCGTGTCGAGGCCCCGTACACGACCCGTACAATTCGCAATTTTCCGGACGTCTGCCGCCGAATGGATCTAGCTAACCAGCGCGGACGCTCCTACCATGCCCGGTCATGGGGACCTTGCCGCTCAGGCGGGTAAATTGTTGACTTCACTGGCGTTCCGAATTCTCGGACCGTTGGAGGTCGTTGCTGAAGGCCGGACCGTCCCACTGGGCGGGCCCAAGCCGAGGTTGCTGCTGGCCGCGCTGGCTTTGCAGCCGAATGTCGTGGTGTCCACCGAAGTGCTGGTCGAAATCCTGTGGCCGGGTACCGCACCTCGTTCCGCGGCAGCCAACATCCGCACCTACGTCCACTCCCTTCGGCGGCGGCTCGCCGAAACGGCGCCCGAGCTGGGTGACCGCATCAGCAGCCGCGCGTCGGGATATCTGCTCGTCGCCACGGACGAAGAACTCGATCACGTGGTGTTCGCGAACCGCGCCGCGCAAGCGCGGGAGGTGTTCGAACGCGGTGACGCGGAAGCGGCACTCGCGTTGCTCGACAAAGCCGATGCCCTTTGGCGCGGCGAAGTGCTCGAAGGCCTGCCCCACGACCACGGGTGGGGCGCGGCCGTCGCGCGGCTGGCCGAGCTGCGCCTGTCCGTGCAGGAGCAGCGCTTGCGGGCACGCCTCGCGCTCGGGCGCCACGGCGAGGCGATCGCCGAGCTGCGGGGCCTCGTCGCCGAGCACCCGCTGCGGGAACAGCTGTGGCAGCAGCTCGTGACCGCGCTGCGTGACGGCGGCCGGATCGCCGAGGCCGTGGAGGCCTACGAGCTGGCCGAGCGCACGTTGGCCGAAGAGCTCGACGCCAGACCCGGGGCCCGGCTGCGCGAGCTGCGGGCCACGCTCGTGGCCCCCGCGCCATTGCCCGAGCTGCGGGCCGAACTGGCGGTGGTCCGGCCGGCCACGGAGCTGCCGATCTGCCAGCTCCCGCTCGACCTGCCCGACTTCACGGGCCGCGAGGACGTGGTCGAACAGCTGGTCACTCGCCTGCGTGAACGCGGCGAGACCGGCCGGCCGACGGTGGTGGTGCTCTCGGGCGCGCCCGGCGTCGGCAAGTCGGCGATCGCGGTCCGCGTGGCCCACGCGGTGCGCGACGCGTTCGCGGACGGGCAGCTGCACGTGGACCTCGCCGGCACGTCGTCGTCGCCGCGGGCGCCGATGGGAGTGCTGGCCGAGCTGTTGCGTGCGCTCGGCATCCACGACGCCGGGTTGCCGCGCGACCTGCCGGAACGCTCGGCGCTGCTGCGATCGCGGCTGGCGGGCAAGCGCATGTGCGTGGTGCTCGACGACGCCGGAAGCGCCGCGCAGGTGCGTCCGCTGCTGCCGGGCACGGGTGCGTGCGCGGTGCTCGTGACGAGCCGGGTGCGCCTGCCCGACCTCGACGGCGCGGTGGCGGTCGACGTGGACCTCTTGCCGGAGCCGGAAGCGGCCCGGCTGCTGGAGGGCATCGTCGGGGCCGAGCGCGTGGCGGCCGAGCCCGACAACGCGGCGGCGATCCTGCGTCAGTGCGGGCACCTGCCGCTCGCGATCCGCGTGGCCGGGGCGAAGCTCACGAACCGGCCCAGCTGGTCGCTGCGGATCTTGGCCGACCGGCTGCACGACGAGCGGCGGCGGCTCGACGAGCTGCGCGTCGGTGATCTCGCCGTGCGCGCCAGCGTGACGCTGAGCTACGACCTGCTGCCGATGTCGGCGGCCGCGGCGTTCCGCTGGCTCGGGGCGCTGGGACCGATCCAGTTCCCCGCGTGGGTGGTCGCGGCCGTGCTGGGCCGTCCGTCGGCCGACGACGTGCTCGACGTGCTGGTCGACGCACACCTCGTGGAGCTCGTCGCGGCGGACGCCACGGGCCAGCCGCGCTACCGCCTGCACGACCTGCTGCGCGTGTACGCGGCGGAGCTGGCCGAGCAGGAGGCGCCGGAGAAGCCGCGCCGGGCGGCGCGGCGGGTGCTGGAGGGTTACCTCGCGCTGGCCGTCGCGGCGGCCGAGCGGATGCCGATCCACTTCTTCGGCCAGTACCGCGACCCGGCCGCGCCGGACCCTCGGCTGCCGGCCGGGACCGACCGGCTGCTGGCCGACCCGGCGGCCTGGTTCGCGGCGGAACGCCCCACCGGCGTCGCCGCGGTGACGCTCGCCGCGCAGCTCGGGTTCGACGATCTCGCGTGGCAGCTCACGGCCGCGTTCACGCCGTACTTCGACCTGCGCGGGCACCAGGACGACTGGCACGCCACCCACGCGGTGGCGCTGGCGGCGGCCCGGCGTGCGGGGGCGCTGCGCGGTGAGGCGATCATCCAGCGCAACCTGGGGCAGATCCACCTCTACCAGGACAGGTACGCCGAAGCGCGGGTGGAGTACGACGCGGCGCGCGAGCTCTACGAGCGCGTCGGCGACGCACAGGGCACCGGCATCGCACTCGCCGGGCTCGGCACGATCCTGCGCATCCAGGGCGACAACGACCTTGCCCTGGAACGCTGCCACGAAGCGTCGAAGCTCTTCGCCGAAGCCGGTGATCTGCACGGCGAGGCGGTGATCCGCATCGCCGTGGGCGCGGTGTGGATGGCGCAGAAGTGCTACGCGCCGGCCAAGCGGTGGTTCACCGACGCGCTGGAGCTGGCCGCCGCGATCGGCGACCGGCACCGCGAGGCCCACGCGCTGCAGCGGCTCGGGTTGCTGCAGCAGCACGAGGGCAATCTCGGGCCCGCACGCGAGCACGTGACGCGCGCGATCGCCGTGTTCACCGATCTGGGCGACGACCACTGCGTGGGGTACGCCAACCAGAACCTCGGTGAGCTGTGCCTGCACAGCGGCGATTTCGCGCACGCGCAGCTGCTGCTGGTCAACTCGCTGAGCGTGCACCGCCGCAACGGCGACCGGCGGTCGGAGGCCGAGGTGTCGCAGCTGCTGGGCGAGCTGCATTCCGCACTCAGCCAGCCGGAACGCTCGCGCACGTACTCGGAGCGGGCGCTGGCGATCTGGCGCGAGCTCTCGGCACGGCCGCAGCAGTCGGCGCTGGAAACGCGACTCGAGACGGCCGCCGGAGAGGGGCCGCGGATCGTGTCCGCCTGACCCGTACGTGCTGACCCGTACGCGCGGGCTCGCTTGCCGCGAAAGGGGTCCGGCCGCGACGAGGATGTCGTCTCGGCAGGACCCCTTTGTCGTGGAACGGGAGCGGGAATGGTCCGCAAGAGTCGGATGGCCGTCGCGCTGGCGGTGGTGGTCGCGGTGTTCCCCATGACGCCGGCCGTCGCGGCGGGTGCGTGGCAGGTCGATCTGTCCACGGTGGACGGCGACGACGTGAACGTGGCCTCGGTTTCGGGTTCGCTGACCTTGGCCGGCCCCGAGGGAAGTTCCGCCGCACCGGGAAGCTCGGGGGTGTTCGTCACGCCCGTGCACCCGCTGGGGTCCGCGGCGGGCCGCGTGAGCGCGCGGGTGGCGGCCGACGTCCCGGCCGGCACCGCCGTGGACGTCGACGTGCGCGGCCGCGACTCGGCCGGCGACTGGACGGAGTGGACCCCCGCGGGCGAGCGGTTCCCGTTCGCCGTGCGGACGGTCCAGGCGCGGATCTCCCTGTCCGGCCTCCTCGACGGGCCGCGACCGGCCGTGCACTCGCTGACCCTGACGACGTCCGGGAGCGGCGCGCGGGACGCCGTGGCCACCGAGCCGCTGACCTACCGCATCTATGCGACCCGCGAAGGACTCGTCGGCGGCAAGACGTCCAACGGGCACGTGATCGCCCAGCGCGACCACTTCGTGTCGTTCCCCTCCACGAAATCCGTGTCCCCCAAGGGAACCGGGTCGTACACGGCGAAGGTCTGCCGCACCGGCGGCACTCGTTGCGAGTTCGCGCCCGTGTGGGAGGTCGGGCCGTGGAACACCCACGACGACTACTGGAACCCGGCCGAGGAGCGCGCCACCTTCCCCACGCTGCCGCAGGGCACCCCCGAAGCGCAGGCCGCGTTCCAGGACGGTTTCAACGGCGGCAAGGATTCCCGCGGGCGGGTCGTGAAAAACCCGGCGGGCATCGACCTCGCCGACGGGGTGCTCTGGGACGGTCTCGGTCTCACGGGCAACTCGTGGGTCGACGTGACCTACCTCTGGACCGGTACCGGTGGCGCCACCGGCGTGATCACCACAGCCGGCGCGCCGCTGAACCTGCGGGAGAGCCCCAGCACGTCAGCGGCGACAAAAGGGGTCGCGGCGAGGTACGCGCGCGTGCCGATCGAGTGTTCCGTGACCGGCGAGTCCGTGAGCGGGGCCCTGGGCACGAGCGCGATCTGGGACCGCGTGGGCCCCGGTCTGTACGTCTCGGACACGTACGTGAAAACCGGCACCGACGGTCCCGTCGCGCCGCCGTGTCCTTGAGCAGCGCCGAACGGCGGCTGATACTGGGCAATTCGGCTGCCTGAGGGGGCACCATGACCACACTCGACAAGACCGAACTCACCTCGTTGCGGCAAGGGCTGACGGGGACCGTGTTCACCCCGGCCGACGACGGCTACGACGAAGCACGCAAGATCTGGAACGGCCAGATCGACCGGCGCCCGGCCGTGATCGTGCGAGTGGGCGGCCCGGCGGACGTCGCCGCGACCCTGGCGTTCGCGCGCGAGCACGGGCTGCCGGTGAGCGTGCGCGGCGGCGGGCACAGCTTCGGCGGCTTCTCGGTGTGCGAAGCCGGTGTGCTCATCGATCTGAGCGGCCTGCGCGCGACCGCCGTCGACCCGCAAGCCCGCACGCTGCGCTGCGGCGGCGGCACCACCTGGGCCGAGCTCGACGCCGCGGGCCAGCAGCACGGGCTGGCCGTGCCGGGCGGCACCGTCAGCGACACCGGCGTCGCCGGCCTGACGCTCGGCGGTGGCATCGGCTGGCTCACCGCCCGCCACGGCCTCAGCATCGACAACCTGCTCTCGGCCGAGGTCGTCACGGCCGACGGCGTCGCGCGGCACGCCTCGGCCGACCAGAACGCCGACCTGTTCTGGGCGCTACGGGGCGGCGGCGGCAACTTCGGCGTGGTGACCGAGTTCGAGTTCCGCGCGCACCCGGTCGGGCCGATGGTCGAGCTGGGCCTGTTCTTCTGGCCACTGGCACAGGGTCCCGAGGCGCTGCACTTCATCCGCGACACGCTCGCGACGCTGCCGCCCACGATGGGTGCGATGATCGTCGGTCTCAACGCGCCGCCGGCCGAGTTCGTGCCGCCCGAAGCGCAGTTCGCACCCGGCTACGCGCTGGTCGTCGTCGGGTTCGAGGGGCCGGAGGAACACGCGGAAGTGGTCGCGCGCATCCGGCGCGGGCTGCCGACGGCGTTCGAGCTGGTGACCCCGGTCCCCTACGTCGGGCTGCAGCAGATGCTCGACGAAGCCGCACCACGTGGGGTGCTGGCCTACGAGAAGTCGCTGTACGTGGACGAACTGAGCGACGGCGTGCTCGACGCGATCACCGAGCACCTGCCGCGCAAGTCCTCCCCCATGTCGATCATGCCGATGTTCCTGATGCGCGGGGCCTACACCGCCGTGCCCGAGGACGCGACCGCGTTCAGTGGCACGCGCACGCCGAAGGTCGCGGTCAACATCGCCGGCATGGCACCCGATCAGCAGCTGTTCGCCGCGGACCGCGAGTGGGCACGGGAGTTCTGGGCCGCACTCAGCCCGTTCGCGGCCAGTGCCGGCGGTTACGTGAACTTCATGACCGAGTTCGACGAGAACCGCGTGCGCGCGGCGTACGGCGCCGACAAGTACGAGCGCCTCACGCTGATCAAAGCCGAGTACGACCCCGGCAACGTGTTCCACCTGGGCGCCAACATCCGGCCCGCCGTGACCGTCTGACCAGAGGGCGCCGGCCGCTCGGGGACACGGCGGCCGGCGCCTTCGCCACCTGTGAGCTCAGTGGCCCGACAGGTCGATCGCCTCGTCGAGCTCCCGCGGCTTCAGCACGCGCAGGATGCCTTCGAGCAGGTAGTAATCCGCGTACGGCAACGAAATCTCGACGCCGTCCTCCGCCGGGCGGTTGCGCGTGCAGCGGGCCACCACCGCGTCGGCGCGGGTCGAACCGGTGGTGAGGCAGGTGCGGGAGGTCGCTTCGAGCAGGCGCAGCCCGGCGGTGCGGTAGCGCGCCTGGCCGGAGGCCGAGGCGAGGTCGAGGAGCCCGCACGCCATCACGACACCGGCCGAGGCGTCCTTGATGTCGTTCGGCGCCTGTGGCGCGGTGTAGTCCCACACGGGCACGTTGTCCGGGGTCAGGGCCTTCAGCGCGTAGTCGGCGAGCTTGCGGGCCGTGGTGAGGAACGAGCGGTCGCCGGTGCGGCGGTACATCGTGGTGAAGCCGTAGATGCCCCACGACTGCCCGCGCGACCAGCACGACGCCGGGCTGTAGCCCTGCACGGTGCCCGGCCCGAGCTCGGCGCCGCTGGCCGGGTCGAAGTCGAACACGTGCGGCGTCGAGCCGTCGGGGCGCAGGAACACACGCTGGGCGGTCTTGGCGTGCTCGATGGCGATTTCGAGGTATTCGCGGTCCCCCGTCTGCCGGGTCGCGAAGTCGAGCAGGTCGAGGTTCATGATCGTGTCCATGATGATCCGGCCCGCGTCCTTCGGGTCGGTCAGCGAGCCCCAGGCCCGGATGAAGCGGCCCTTCGGGTTGTAGCGCTTGATCAGCGACGAGGCCGCCTGGATCGCGCCGGCGCGCCACTTGTCGTCGCCGGTGACCCGCCACGCGGTGACCCACGACGGGTAGAAGAGGAAACCGAGGTCGTGCGTGCTGGTGTCGTTCTGGCGCGGTGCGAGTTGGTCGGCCGAGGCGAGGGCGAGCGTGCGGAATTGTTCGTCGCCGCTGTACAGGTAAACCATCCACAGCGTGCCGGGCCAGAATCCGCCGACCCAGTCACCATTCTGCGAAAAGGCCCATTTCTCGAACTTGGTCCCGGTCGGAAAAGCGGTGACGCCCGGCGCGACCGCACGCAGCTTCCGCACCGCGTAGTCTGCCGCTGAGCGGAACACCTTCTCCTGACTCGCCACTTCGGACACCCCCTGGCCGGAGGCCGCGGCCGGAACGGTGCTGGTTGCGGTCGCCGCCACCGCGGCACCGGCCGCGGTGGTCAGCAGGGTACGCCGGGAAACGCTCACGATTGTCCGCCATTTCACAGTCGTGGAAAAACTCCGGTGGGGAAATGCCTCACGGGAAGGCGGCCCGATTTTTACACGACCGTCCCGGGCTTGTACACCCACCAAAGCGTGCTTTCACGGTTGTGAATTGTTCATGGATGTGAATTGCCATTCCACACCGAACCGGAGCGGACCGCGGGGCCACTGCGGTCTGGACCACTCAGTGGTGGTGGTGCGCGTGCACCACGGCGTGCCCCTTGCCGCGGCCGATCATCCACTTGTTCACCGGCACCGTGATCACGAAGGCGACGATGAGCGAGAACAGCAGCGACAGCCAGAACAGCGCCGCCGCGAGGCCCGCGTCCATCGCGCCCGGGACGAAGACGATCACGAGGTTGTCGACGATCTCCATCACCGCGATCGACACGGTGTCGGCGGCCAGCGCCACCTTGAACGCCGCCGAGAACGTGAGGCCCGACTTCAGGACGCCGCGCATCGTCAGGCCGTAACCGAAGACGAACGCGAGCACGATCGCGAGCACCACCGTGGCCGCGTTGTTCAGCCCGAACGCAGTGCCGAGGACCACGCCGAGCACCTCACCGATGGCACAGCCGGTGAGGCAGTGCAGCGTCGCCCGGATCGCGGTGGACCAGGACGCGCCGTGCTGGTGATCAGTCATGCCGGGAAATATACCCCCAGAGGGTATATAGCGCCAGCGGGTATGGCGCCAGGCCATTTCGCTCAGAAGGGCCGAATCGGCGGAGCGAGGTTAGCCGAGCACCGCGAACGGGTACCAGGTCGCGACTTGATCACCGTTGAACTCACTTCCGTAACCCTTTGCACACGACCGGTTGACCACCGTGAGCAAGCTCCCTTACGTTCACTCCAGGTCGCCGGCGGTGCGCAGACCGTGAAACCGAAGGACTGGTGGGGATGCGAAGGCCGACCAAGGCGCTGATCCTGGGCGTCGCGCTGCTGCTCACGGCGGCGGTGGGGCTCGGCGGCTGCGCGACCGCGCTCAGGAACACGGCTACCGGAGGCGATGCGCCGATGCGAATCGCCTTCGTGCCGAAGGTCGCGGGCATCGCCTACTTCGACGCCATGAACGCGGGTGGTCTCGACGCGGCGAAACGGCTCGGCGTGCAGTGGATCACGCGCGGTCCCGCGACGGTCGATCCAGCCGCCCAGACGGCGATCGTGCGGGACCTCGTGGCCCAGCACTTCGACGTGATCGCTGTGGCGCCCAACGACCCGGAAGCACTCGCGCCCGCGATCGCCGACGCCCGGGCGAAGGGCGTGCACGTGCTCACCACCGACACCGACGCACCGCAGACGCAGCGCGAGGTGTTCGTGAACCAGGCCTCCGCCGAGGGCGTGGGCTCGGCACTCGTCGACGCGCTCATGGCGAGAACCGGCGGCGCCGCCAAGTTCGCCATCGTCTCGTGCGGGCGGACGGCCGCGAACCTCAACGCGTGGATCTCCGTGGAGCAGGCGTACGCGGCGAAGCGGTACCCGAAGGCGCAGCTCGTGGAAATCGTTTACGCGGGTGAGGACACGACCACGGCCACGGAGCTCGCGAAGCAGGTCCTCGACCGCCATCCCGACCTCACGGGCCTGATCGGCGAGTGCACCACTTCGGCGCCAGGCGTCGCCCAAGCCGTGCGCGACGAGCAGAAGATCGGACGCGTCTACACGGTCGGCACGGGCACCCCGCAGACGATGAAGCCCTACCTGCTCGACGGGTCGTGCTCGATGTCGGTGCTGTGGAACGTCGAGTCGCTGGGTTACCTGACCGCGTGGGCCGCGCGCCAGCTCGTGCTGGGCCGGCCGTTCGGCCCGAGCAACAACGTGAGCCTCGAGCTGCCCGCGGTGAAGTACGACGGGCCGTCGAAGACCATGCTGCTCGGCGACCCGCTGCTGATCACCCAGGACAACGTGGACCAGTTCAAATACTGACGGCCGGGGCCCCCGTGGGAACCCCGGCCGCAGCACGGAGAAGTCAGCGGACGTCGATGGTGACCGTCGCCGTGGTGACCTTCGCGGGCAGCTTCGTCGTGTCGATCTTCAGGTACTCCCCGTCGTCCTGCTGACCGTTGGGCAGCGTCTTGGCGTGGAGCGCGTACGGCGGCGTGGTGTTCGAGAGGCCGTCGATGCCGAAGTCGTTGTCGTTGCTGATCACGAGGGTGCGGCCGCCGTCGGTGGTCGCGACGCCCTCGACCTTGTCGTGGCCGAAGAACCCGCCGGCCGGGTCGAACCCGGTCACCAGCGCACCGAGGTCGACGTACAGCTTCTTCGACACCGGCGTGATGCCCACCTCCGCGAGGTCCGCGGTGGCCTCTTCGGTGGTGTCCTTGCCGACGTAGGCGTCGATGCTCGACTGCTCGGCACCGACCAGCAGTCCGCCCCTGGCCGCGTCGTAGGCGGCGCCGGCCAGCTTCGCCTTCGGCCCGACGTCGGTCGCCCCGTGCAGGTCGATCTCGTAGATCTTCTTGAACGCACCAGGCTCGAAGTTGCCGTCACGCTCGTCCACGAGGAACTTCGTCGACGACAGCGCGGTGATCTCGCTGACCGCGTTGCCCGTGTCGTCCGGGTCCTGCAGCAGGTAGAGGTATTCGTGCGTCGCGCGCGTGCGCACGTCGACCGTCACGATCCGCAGCGTGGTCACGTTGCCGGGCTTCTTCGTGAGGTCCGGCTGCTGCAGGGCCGACTGCATGACACCCACGAGCGTCTTGCCGTCGGGTGTGAGCGCGAGGCCCTCCATGCCCTTGTTGGGCACGCGGTACTTCAGCTCCCGCGGCAACGAACCGTCGAACGGCGAGAGCCGCTCGATCGCGCGGCCGTCGGCCCGGAAGTGCGTGATGAAGGGACCGTACTCATCGGACACCCAGAACGTGCCGTCGCGTTCGGCGACGAGGCCCTCGGAGTCGTAACCGTCGGCCGTGGCCGGCAACGGCTTCCCGTCGAGGCCCACGATCGTCTCGCCGGTGTCGGCAGCCGTGCTGACCTGCCCGTTGTACGGCGTGCCGTCCTTGGCGCGCAACGGGATCCGCTTCTCGAGCACGGCCTTGCCGTCCTTGAGGCGGAACTTGCCGATCGCGGGGTCGAACGCGGGCAGCGGCTCCACCTTGGACCCATCGGGCGCGTCGACGTTGGGACCGCGGTCGGTGAGGCTGTAGAACTCGTCGCGCGAGCCCGGCACCGGCGTGAGCGCGGAACCGTAGGCACCGCCGGTGAGCTTCACGCCGCCGATGGTCGCGAGCGGCGGCAGGTCGGTCGGGTAGAGCTGCACCGCGTCCGACACGGAGTACGTGAAGGTGTCCCGGCCGTGGAAGCCGGGCGCGGGCGTGTAGCTGAACGATCCGTCCGAGTCGAGGGACAGGGAACCGTGCGCCGGTACGGTGTGGCGCACGATGGCACCGCCGCTGCTGTCGTTGCGGCGCACCCCGTCGCCGTGCACCTGCAGGGTCCGGCCGGCTCGCGTCCCGTAGTGGTCGTCGCGGGCGGCGAACGCGGTGTGCCCACCGCTTCCGTGCGCCGACGCCGTGCCGGTGGCCAGCAGCGGCACGGCGAGGATCCCCGCGGCGACCCCGATTCTCACGCGCTTCATCCGTTTTCTCCTCCTCCGGCGTCACCAGCGACACCGGAGGAGGAGTCTGGGTAACGGAGTTGGACAGAGGTCGTCTTCGAGGCGACGCCCGCGTTAACGACCTCGTCTCACATGCGCGGCCGCCGCTCCGCCACCGATCACCAGGACCAGCACGGCGACGCCCCACCTGCGTTGTTTCTCCACCAGGTGCGCGGAGTCGGCCACCGGCACGGGGGTCGGCGTCGCCGTCGGGCGGGCTTTCGCCGGCGGTGCGACCGAAGCCGAGGCGACCGTCGGGTCGGCCGAGAGGTCGTCTCGCGCCGGCGGCGGGTTGTTGCTCGGCTGTTCCGCGAGCACCGGCGGCGGCGCGTTCTCCACCGACGGCGCAGGACTCACCACGCCGTGCGCCGACGGGGAAACCGGCGGCGGGGGCGGTGGCGGTGGCGGCGGTGGCGGTGGCGGGGGTGGCGGTGGAGGCGTGGTCGGCACAGCGAGACAGCCCGCGGCGTCGGACGTGTACAGCTCTGGTCCGGTGCTGATTTCCGTGGCCGCCGAGGATCCATCCCGCGGCAAGCGGTAGGTCACGCTGCGGTGGCCGATGCGGTTCGCGGTGGCGTAGAGCGCGCCGTCGGGACCGAACACAACCGAGCCGTAGGTCGAGGCGAGCGGGAACTTCAGCCGGGGCACCACGGCGACACGGCCGTCGCGCGGGTTCACCGTGACCACCGAGCCGTGGCCCGCGGCCGTGACCGACACGCCGTAGAGCAAGCCGTCGGCGGGGTTGTAGGCGAAGTCGTCGATGCCGGCGGAGAGGACGACCGGCCGCAGTTGCACGTGGGCGACCACGTCGAGGTAGTGCGGACTGGCGGGATCGACGTCCACTGTGTACACGCTGTTCGCGTGCAGCAGGTACCACGAGTTGCCGGACATCGCGCCGCCCGTGGACCCGGTCGCCCAGCTCCAGATGCCGTGGCGGGCGCCGGCGCGGAACACGCCCCCGAGATCGGTGGCGTGGCCCGCGGTGTCGATCTTCACGGCGTGGGCGCCGTCGTGGAAGTGGCCGGACGTCGGGCCGTCGGCCACGCCGTAGACCACACCCTGCGCGGCCGAGTACGCCATCGCGTTGATGGTGTAGCCGGCGTTGCCGAGCTCGTGGCGCTCGCCGGTCGGCAAGGTGAGCCGCACGAACGACGACGCGCGCGAGTTCTGGCTTTCCACCTGGAGGATCGGGCACGTCGCCGGCGCGGCGGGTTTCGTGCGACCCGGTGGTTCGAGCCATCCTGACGCCACGAGCAGTGCCGAAACGCCGACCGCGGCGGCGAGCACGGGGAGGAACCGGGGAAACCGCACGGCGCTCAGCCCAGTCTGGCCAGCGCCGAGCTGAACGCGTCGGGCTGGATGCTCGCGCCGCCGGCGAACGGGTTCTGCAGCTGGAAGATCGCGTAGAGCAGCAGGGCGATCGTGCCCGCCAGCGTCGACACGATCACCAGGTGCGCCGCCATGCGCGTCCCGCCGAAGAGGTTGGGCAGCAACACGGAGATGATGCTGCCGAGGATCAACGCGAACCAGACCACCGAGCCGACACCGCTCGTCGCGGCGTCGGTGAGCCGCGCCTGGCGGGCCTGGTAGACCTGCCACAGGTCGTTGGCCGCCTCGGTCTTGCGGTCGTTTTCCCAGTCGTTGCCGGCCTGCGCTTCGGCGATGGTGCGGCGCAACTGGTCCAGCTGCGTCCATCCGGTGTCGGGAATTGTGCCGCCATCGGCCAGGCGCGGCCATTCCTGGTGCTGCACCGTGGTCGCGTACGCGGTGGCCAGTTGCTGCACGCGCTGGCCGGTGTCGCCGGGCAGCGCTTCGGCGGCCCAGGTCATGGAGACGAGGCCGTCGGCCTCGGTGTAGGAGCCATCGCGCGCGGTACCCACGGCGTCGAACAGCGAGATCAGCACGAACGCGACCAGCACTGCGTGCAGGCCGCCGACAATGGTGAACACCTGACCGGCCGCATCGTTGTTGTCACGACGACCTTCATCCCAGCCGAACCGCCTCACCAGATAGCCGATACCGCCACAGACGACGGCCGCTCCGACCACCCAGAAGATCCCGGTCAGGTAGACGTTCATCCGACCCCTTTCGCACGCGAAGACCACTCCGTCCACCATTTATCGATGAATTCCCGGAAGTGGGCCCGCTCAAGGTAGTCACACGATTCCTGGGCGACAAGCGGAGGGTCCTCGGTTCATTCGAGTGGCCCTGCGGGGGCGCCGATGATCACTGGAACGGAGCAGTTGAAGGCTGGAACACCTGCTCTCGATATGTCCGCCCACCTGGGCAACCCGGACGATCTTCGGCCGAACTTCCCATCCGGGTGAGTCCGTTCGACCCAGGGTGACGAAAGGTCCGTCAACGAAGATCGACTAGAACTGGTACTCAGACAACAGCAACTGGAATGTCCGATTACCCGTTCTGGCAAACAGGTGAACCGGCCCGGTTACCCGAACGTGGGATTGTCAGGTCAAGTCGGCTTGCTATGTTGATTCCGCGGCGCCGCCCCTGAAGGAAAAGCACCAATAAACGAACTTTAATTCGTGCTGGAAAATTCCTCACACGCTCGAATCCTACGATAGGTGGTTTTCGCTGTGACCGTCACGGACCCCGTGGACTCCGCGAATCACGAACAACCGCAACTGAGCCTGGGGCGGGCCGCGGCCCGCACGCTCGCGACGACGACCAAGTCCGTTCCGCAGATGCAGGGCATCACCACGCGGTGGCTGCTCAAGGTGCTGCCGTGGGTCGAGGTCTCGGGCGGCTCGTACCGCGTGAACCGCCGGCTGAGCTACGCGGTGGGCGACGGCCGGGTCACCTTCACCACCACCGGCGCCGAGGTCCGCGTGATCCCGCCGGAGCTCGGCGAACTGCCGCCGCTGCGCGGGTTCGACGACGAAGAGGTGCTCGTCGAGCTGGCCGGCCGGTTCGTGCAGCACGAGTTCGCGCCCGGCGATGCGCTCGTGGAGTTCGGCCACCAGGCCGACCAGGTTTTCCTCGTGGCGCACGGCAAGATCAGCAAGGTCGGCACCGGCGCGTACGGCGACCAGACGGTGCTCGGCACCCTGGCCGACGGCGACTACTTCGGCGACTCGGTGCTCACCACCACCGACGGGATCTGGGAGTACACGGCCAAGGCCGTGACCGCGTGCACCGTGCTTTCCTTGTCCCGCAGCGAGTTCCAGGGCGTGCTCGATCGCTCCGAGGCGCTGCGCGAGCACCTGGACGCGGTCGTCGCGGGGGCCGCCCACGCCGCCAACGACCACGGCGAAGCGGTGATCGACGTCGCCTCCGGGCACGACGGCGAACCGCAGCTGCCGGGCACCTTCGTGGACTACGACAGCTCGCCGCGCGAGTACGAGCTGAGCGTGGCGCAGACCGTGCTGCGGGTGCACAGCCGGGTCGCCGACCTCTACAACCAGCCGATGAACCAGATCGAGCAGCAGTTGCGGCTGACCGTCGAGGCCTTGCGCGAACGCCAGGAACACGAGCTGGTGAACAACCGCGACTTCGGTCTGCTGCACAACGCGGACTACTCGCAGCGGGTGTCCACCCGCACCGGCCCGCCCACCCCGGACGACTTCGACGAACTGCTTTCCCTGGTGTGGAAGGACCCCGCGGTCTTCCTGGCCCACCCGAAGACCATCGCGGCGTTCGGCCGGGAGTGCAGCCGCCGCGGTGTGTACCCCGACGCCGTGGACCTCGGCGGGCACCAGGTGCCGGCGTGGCGCGGCGTGCCCGTGCTGCCGTGCAACAAGATCCCGGTCACCGACACCCGCACCAGCTCGGTGCTGCTGCTGCGCACCGGCGAGCAGTCCCAAGGTGTCGTCGGCCTGCACCAGACCGGTCTGCCGGATGAGTACCAGCCGGGCCTGAACGTGCGGTTCATGGGCATCAGCGAGCAGGCGATCATGTCGTACCTGGTCAGCGCCTACTACTCCGCCGCCGTGCTGGTGCCCGACGCGCTGGCCGTGCTGGAGAACGCCGAGATCGGGCGCGGTGACTGAACATGGCCGCGCCCGCCACCCCGCCGCGCCCGCCCGAGGCCGCCCCCGTGCGGCCCGGCTCGGCCCCGCTGCCCCCGCCGGCGTTCGGGCCGACGGGCCTGGGCACGAGCGCGCTGCGGATCGTGCCCAAGCCCGCGGCCACGCGGCCTCCCGAAGCAGAGCCACCCAAGCGAGGAACTGAATGACCGTCACCGAAGAGCCGCCGCTTTCCCTCTCCACCCGCGCGGCCCGGACCCTGGCCACCACCACGAAGTCGTTGCCGCAGATGCGCGGCATCACCCCGCGCTGGCTGCTCTCGCAGCTGCCGTGGGTCGAGGTGCCGGCCGGTTCGTACCGCGTGAACCGCCGGCTCACCTACACCGTCGGCGACGGTCGAGTGAGCTTCTTCAACACCGGCGCCCGGGTGCAGGTCGTGCCCGCGGAGCTGGCGGAACTCCCGCTCCTGCGCGGATTCGCCGACGCCGACGCGCTGGCGGCGCTGGCCGAGCGCTTCGAGCAGCGCGAGTACGAACCCGGCGACACCATCGTCACGGCGGGCTCGCCGCTGGACACCGTGGTGCTGGTGGCGTTCGGCAAGGTCTCGCGCACCTCGCCCGGCTCCTACGGGGAGGAGGCGAACCTCGGCACGCTGACCGCGGGTGACCACTTCGGCTCCGAACTGCTCGGCGGCTCGGCCGGCGAGTGGAAGTTCACCGCCCGGGCGAGCACTCGCTGCATCGTGCTGACCCTGCCGGCCGAGGCGTTCGAGCGGCTCAACGGCCGCGTCGAAAGCCTGCGCACGCACATCACCGAGGTACTGGCGAGCCCGCGGCGCGAGCACAACAAGGCCGGCGAGGCGAGCATCGACCTGTCCGCCGGGCACGACGGTGAGATCGCGCTGCCGGGCACCTACGTGGACTACGACCCGGCGCCGCGGGAGTACGAGCTCGCAGTGGCCCAGACCATCCTGCGCACGCACAACCGCGTGACCGACCTCTACAACCAGCCGATGAACCAGCTGGAGCAGCAGCTGCGGCTCACCGTGGAGGCGTTGCGTGAGCGCCAGGAGCACGAGCTGGTCAACAGCACGGAATTCGGGTTGCTGCACAACGCGGACCTCGGCCAGCGCGTGACCACACGCAGCGGCCCGCCGACGCCCGACGACCTCGACGAGCTGCTGTGCCGGCGGCGCAAGTCGCGGTTCTTCCTGGCGCACCCCAAGGCGATCGCCGCGTTCGGGCGCGAGTGCACCGCCCGCGGGCTGTACCCGGCCAACTCGGTGCTCGACGGACGCCGGGTCACCACGTGGCGCGGGGTGCCGCTGCTGCCGTGCGACAAGATCCCGATCTCGCCGCAGGGCACCACGTCGATCCTCGTCATGCGCACCGGCGAGGAAGACGCCGGCGTGATCGGGCTGCGGCCCGCGGCGTTGCCCGACGAGTACCAGCCGGGGCTCAACGTGCGGTTCATGGGCATCAGCGACCACGCCGTGACGTCCTACCTGGTCAGCGCGTACCACTCGGCCGCCGTGCTGGTGCCCGACGCGCTGGGCGTGCTCGACGACGTGGAGATCGGGCGCTGAGCTTCGAGTTTCGTTCGGAGGGGATGTATGACCACAGTGGACGCCCGGGCGCGGACGGTGCCGGAGGTGCTGGCGTGGAGCCGGGATCTGTGGGAACCGGCGATGCGCGCGGCGGTCGACCGGCTGCCCGACTCGATGCGCCACATCGCCGGCTACCACTTCGGCTGGTGGGACGCCTCAGGCGCGCCTTCGACCGTGCCGAGCGGCAAGGCGCTTCGCCCGGCCTTGGTGCTGCTGTCCGCCGAAGCGGCGGGCGGTGACCCCGCCGACGCGGTCGCCGCCGCCGTGGCGGTGGAACTGGTGCACAACTTCTCACTGCTCCACGACGACGTCATGGACGGTGACGAAACCCGCCGCCACCGGCCGTGCGCGTGGACGGTGTTCGGCACCAGCCCCGCCATCCTCGCCGGCGACGCGTTGCTCACGCTGGCCTTCGACGTGCTGGCCACCGACGGTCCGGCCGCCGCGCGGGTGCTGAGCACGGCCGTGCTGGACCTGCTGCACGGCCAGAACGCGGACCTGGCGTTCGAACGGCAGCGGTCGGTGGACCGGGCGTCGTGCATCCGCATGGCCGAGGGCAAAACCGGGGCGCTGCTGGGTGCCGCGTGCACCCTCGGCGTACTGGTCGTGGGCGGACGTGGTTCGCACGTCTCGGAGCTGGGCTCGTTCGGCCGCTCGCTCGGCCTGGCGTTCCAGCACGTCGACGACCTCCTCGGCATCTGGGGCGACCCGGCCGTGACGGGGAAACCGGTGTACTCGGACCTGCAGAACCGCAAGAAGTCGCTGCCGGTGGTCGCGGCGCTGGCCGCGGACACCGCGGCTTCGCACGAACTGGCGGCGCTGTACCGGCAGGAGACACCGCTCTCGGCGGCGCAACTGGGCCGCGCGGCGGCGCTGGTGGAGACGGCAGGTGGGCGGGCGTGGAGCTCGGCCGAGGCTTCCCGGCTGCTCGACGCCGCGCTGTCCGCACTGACGGCGACCGCCCCCGTCGCCCGTCCGGCGGCGGAGCTCACCTTGCTGGCGCACCACATCACCCGCCGGGACCACTGACGTTTCGCACCTGAACGGCGCGCTCGTGCCCTTCCTCCGGGGCACGAGCGCGCCTTTCACCGTCGGGCGGCTGAGTTGCGAAGCGATATCCTGGACGCCATGAGCACGGTCCTGAGCACCGGCAACGAGCCGGCCTGTTCCATCGAGCGGAGCCTGGAGGTCCTCGGCGAGCGATGGACCTTCCTGATCCTGCGCCAGCTCTTCCTCGGCGAGACGCGGTTCACCGAGCTGCGCGAGTCGCTCGGGGTCGCACCGAACCTGCTCAGCGCGAGGTTGCGCACGCTGACCGAGGCCGGCGTCGTGGAAACCGCGCCGTACCAGGAGATCGGGGCTCGGCAGCGGCTGAGCTACCACCTCACCGAGGCCGGCCGGGAGCTGTGGGTCGTGCTCCTCGGGCTGCAGCAGTGGGGCGACGCGCACCGGCCGCGGCCGGTCGGGCCGTCGGTCGTCCGGCGGTCGAAGTCGAGCGGGCAGGCCGTGCGGGTCGCGTTCGTCGACGAGGACGGGGCCGAGGTACCGGTGGAGGATGTGGAGCTCGTCGCATCTGAGTACTGAAAATGTATTCAGAGGGATAACGTTTCGGTGCCGTGGACATCACCGGATCCGTCGCGCTGGTCACCGGCGCCAACCGCGGCATCGGCCACGCCTTCGCCCGCGCGCTCCTCGACCACGGGGCCGCCAAGGTCTACGCGGGTGTGCGCGACCCGGCCACGGTCACCGAACCCGACCTCACGCCGCTGCGGCTGGACGTCACCAGTCCCGCGGACGTCGCGGCCGCCGCGGCCACCGCCGGCGACGTGTCGATCGTGATCAACAACGCGGGCATCCTCGGCGGCGTCGACGAACTGCTCACCGGTTCACTGGACACCGCACGGCAGGTGCTGGAGGTGAACTTCTTCGGCACCTGGGCGGTGTCTCGGGCGTTCGCGCCGACGCTCGCGCGCAACGGCGGCGGTGCGCTGGTCACGATGCTCTCGGTCGCGTCGTGGCGGGGCAGTGCGCGCAGCACCGCCTACTCCGCGTCGAAGGCCGCCCAGTGGTCCCTGATCGACGCCTTCCGCGACGGCCTGCGCGACCAGGGCACGCTGGTCGTCGGTGTGCACGCCGGCTCCGTCGACACCGAGGGCGCCGCGTGGCTGGACGTGCCGAAGATCGAACCGGCCCAGGTCGCGGAGGCGACGATGCACGCGCTGCTGACCGATCGGCCCGAGGTCCTCGTCGACGAAGCGGCCCGCCGGCTCAAGGCGGCGCTGTCCGAGCCTCGCTGCTGACGGTCGCGGCACACAAGCGTCGCTCGGCTATTTGCCCGGGCGTGTGAGGCCGTCGCGGTCGGCGCCTTCGGACAGCACGACCTTGTCGGTGTTCGCCAGCGCCTCGGTGCCGCGCGCGGTGGCCGGCGCCGTGGTGAGGTCGCGCAGGCGGATCGGCGGGCCGAGGTCGATGAGCGTCGGGAGGTACTCGGCCTTCGAGACGGCCCAGTGGCCGTCGGTCTGCGTGAAGGTGAAGCGGGCGGCCGCGCCTTCCTCGGTGGAGCCACGGGGGTCGTCGTGGCGGGCGATCTCGTTGCCGAGGCCGTAGGCGACCCACTTGCCCTCGACCTTCGCGAACGGCTGCACCACGTGGGCGTGGTGGCCCACGATCAGGTCGAGGTCGCGTGAGGCCAGCAGCTTGCGCGCCAGCGCGGCCTGGTCGTCGGTGACCTCTTGGTGGTACTCGACGCCCCAGTGCAGGCCGGCGATCACGACCTGCGCGCCGGCCTCCCGAGCCCGATGGGCGGCCGCGAGGATGTCGTCGGCGTCGATCTCGTTGGCCAGCCACGGCTTTCCGGCCGGGACCTTGATGCCGTTGAAGCCGAAGGCGAACGAGAGCTGGGCCACCTTGACGCCGTGGACGTCGAGGATAAGTGGCTTCGCGGCCTCGTCGGCCGAACGCGCCGAGCCCGTGTGCTTCAGCCCCACCTCGTCGAGTTTGTCGAGCGTGCGCGTGATCCCCGCCGCGCCCTTGTCGAGCGTGTGGTTCGACGCCGTCGAGCAGGTGTCGTAGCCGGTGTCCTTGATGGCCTCGGCGATCTGCGGCGGCGCGCTGAACGACGGGTACCCCGTGTACGGCCCGCCTTCGGGGGCGAGCGGCGTCTCGAGGTGGCAGATGGCGAGATCGGCGCCGGCCACGAGCGGCTTCACGCCCGCGAGGATCTGCCGGTAGTCGATCGTGCCGCCGCCGTCGGCCTCGGCCTGGTCGGTGAGCGCCGGGTGGATGAGGACGTCGCCGGTCGCCACGACCGTGAACGACGAGGGGCCCGCGGAAGCCGGCGAACCGGGTGCGGACGGCTCGACTCGCGGCGGTGCGGCGACCTGCGGAGCGCCGCTGCACCCCGCCAGCACCAGCGCGGCCCCGGCCCACGCGAAGACCGAGCGGCGGATGCGCGTCATGTTCGCCCCCTTTGTCCAGCTGCCGGCCACATCCTGCCGCATGTCCGCCGGACAAGACCCAACACCCACTGTGACAGCCTGTAATCGCACCCAAGTCAACAAGAAAACCCACCAGCAACCGCAACAGCGGCATGATCTGCACGCAGGAACAAGCCCTGGTCAGCGCGGAAAAAATACGATAATTAGCCGCCAACGACCAGTACGAAAATCACTCTCCGTAGGTATCCATCCGCTAACTGCCGCCGAACCTGTGGTTGACGTCACCCGATCCAGTGTCTTGTAATACGAGTTACGCGGAGTTCACGCCCACGCAACAGTCACCCTCGGCCCTCATGGGAGCACTCGATGTCCACATACCCGCACAGGTCTCGCACCTGGAGCGTTGTTGGTTGTTGTTTGATTGCCGGCGTGGTGTTGGCCGGCTGCTCATCGGGCAAGGACACCGCCGCGCCCGCGCAGCAGGCGCCGACGAACGGCAAGATCACGCTGTACTACCTGCAGAAGCAGGGTGACCAGCAGTACTTCGTGGAGCAGGCGCAGGGCGCCCAGGAGAAGGCGAAGGAGCTGGGTGTCGACCTCAAGGTCGTGAACCTCGGCCAGGACGCCAACAAGGCCATCACCGAACTCGACGCCGCGGTCGCGCAGGGCGCCAACGGCGTCGCCATCGTGGTGCCGGACCAGGCCATCGGCCCGGAGGTCATCGACAAGGCCAAGAGCGCCGGCATCCCGATCATCGCCTCGGACGACGTGATCAAGGACGGCTCCGGCAAGGCCGCCGCGTTCGTCGGCTTCAACGGCACGCAGATGGGCACCTCGGTGGGCCAGGAGGCCGCGAAGCTGTTCAAGGCCGCCGGCTGGTCGGCCGCCGACACGAAGGTGATCAGCGCCTTCAAGCAGGACCTCACCGTGTGCACCGACCGCGTCAACGGCGCGAAGGCCGCCTTCGACAAGGACTCCGGCGCCCAGGTGCAGGTGATCAACGTCGGCACCGACAACTCCCCCGTCGACGCGCAGAACCGCGCCGGCGCCGTGATCAGCTCCAACCCGGGCGTGAAGCACTGGGTCGTGTGGGGCTGCAACGACGAGAACGAGACCGGTGTCGTCACCGCGCTCGCCAACTCGGGTGTCGGCGCGGGCGACATCATCGGCGTGGGTCTCGGCGCCTACCTCGACTGCAAGGACTGGGCCGCGGGCAAGGACACCGGCAACAAGTCCTCGCTCTACATCTCCGGCGCCGAGGTCGGCAAGAGCGCGATCCAGGTGCTGGTCGACAAGGTCAAGAACGGCAAAGAGCTCCCGGCCGAGACCATCGCCAAGACCACGATGGTGAACAAGGACAACTTCAAGGCGGCCGGCGTCAACTGCACCTGACCCGACCGCGGCCCGGGAGTGTCCACAAGCGACACTCCCGGGCCCTCCTTGTGAAGGAAGAGGCTCACCATGGCCAGTTCCACGGCGCTCATCGCCGAGGGCATCGGCAAGCGCTTCTCCGGCGTCACCGCGCTCGACGACGTGACGCTGGAGTTCCACTCCGGCGAGGTGCTCGCGCTCATGGGCGAGAACGGCGCCGGCAAGTCGACGCTGCTGCGCGTGCTCTCGGGTGACCACGAGCCGAGCGACGGCACGCTCCGGGTCGACGGCGAGCCGGTGGTGTTCGACAACCCGCGCGCGGCGATGGCAGCCGGCGTGCGCGTGATCTACCAGGAACCGGAGATCATCCCGCACGTTTCGGTGGCGGAGAACGTTTTCGTGGGTGAGCTGCCCGCGCGCGCCCGCGTGTTCAGCCGGCGCACGCTCAACCAGCGCACCCGCGAAGCGCTCGTGGAATACGGCTTCGAGGGCGTGCTCGACCCCACCACGCTCGGGAGCAAGCTCTCGGCCGCCCAGCGCCAGCTCGTGGAGATCCTGCGGGTGCTCACCGCGGCCACGCCGCCGCGCGTGATCGCGTTCGACGAGCCGACGTCGTCACTCTCGGAGCACGAGGTCGACGCGTTGTTCCGGCTCATCCGCCGGCTGCGCGACTCCGGCGTGGCCGTGGTCTACGTGTCGCACCGCATGAAGGAGATCTTCCAGCTCGCCGACCGCGTGGCGGTGCTGCGCGACGGCAAGCTCGTCGGCGTGCAACAGGCCGCGGAGTCCGACGAGAACCAGTTGGTGCGCATGATGATCGGGCGCGACCTCTCGGCGCTCGACCGCCGGGAGACGGCCGAGACCGGGCGAGTCGTGCTGCGGCTCGACGGCGTGACCACCGACGACGTCACCGACATCTCGTTCGAGGTCCGCGCGGGTGAGGTCGTGTGCCTGGCCGGGCTCGTCGGCGCCGGGCGCTCCGAGCTGGCGCGTGCGATCGTCGGTGATCTGCCCGTGCGCTCGGGAAAGCTCGAGCTCGACGGGAAACCGTTCAAGGCCCGCAATCCCGGTGACGCCGTGAAGGCGGGCATCGGGTTCGCGCCCGAAGAACGCAAGACCGACGCGTTGCTGATGCAGCGTTCGGTGCGCGACAACGTGTCCATCGCCGTGCTCGACCGCTTGCGCCGCTTCCGCGTGATCAAGCGGGCGAAGGAGCGCGAGCTCGTGGCGGAGTACGTGCGCGAGCTGCGCGTGCGCACGCCGTCGATGGAGCAGGAGGTGCGCAAGCTCTCGGGCGGCAACCAGCAGAAGGCCGTGCTCGCCCGCTGGCTCGCCCGCCGTCCGCAGCTGCTGATCCTCGACGAGCCCACCCGCGGTGTCGACGTCGGGGCGAAAGCCGAGATCTACCGCATCATCGACGGCCTGGCCGAGGAAGGCATCGCGCTGCTCGTGATCTCGTCGGACCTGCCCGAGGTGCTCGCGCTGGCCGACCGCATCGTCGTGATGCGCGCCGGGCACGTCGCGGGCGAAGTGAACCGCGACGACGCAACCGAAGAAGCCGTACTGACCCTGGCCATCCCGGCGACGGAGCCGGCCGCCGAAGACATCCAGGAGGTGGGGGCGTGAGCACCCCGACCCGGCCCAGCCCCGCGCAGGAGCAGCCGACCGACCAGCCCGACCCGCACCGCGTCTCCCCCGCGCGCAAGGTGCTGAACGGCATCGGCGTGCAGAACAGCAGCCTGATCATCACGCTCGTGGTGCTCGTCGTGCTGCTCTCTTCGCTCAACGACAACTTCTTCCGCACCAACAACCTGCTCCTGATCGGCAGCGCGGTCACCATCATGGGCCTGCTGTCGCTGGTGCAGACGCTGGTGATCATCCTCGGCGCGCTCGACATCTCGGTCGGTTCGATGGCCGGGCTCGCGTCGGTGATCTCGGCCATGGCGTTCACGGCCACCGGCAACTCGATCGTCGGCATCCTCGCCGCCGTGGGCACGGGGATCGCGTGCGGGCTCGTCAACGGCCTGATCATCATCTTCGGCCGGGTGAACCCAGTGGTCGCGACCTTGGCGACGCTGGCGACGTACAAGGGCATCGCGCAGGTCGTGTCCGACGGCAAGGCGCAGGGCTACACCGGCGCCGACGACCTGTTCATCTTCCTGGCCAAGGGCAGCGTGCTCGGCCTGCCGACGCTGGTGTGGGTGTTCCTCATCGTCGCGGCGGTGCTGCACTTCCTGCTGAAGTACACCGACATCGGCCGCAACGTGTTCGCCATCGGCGGCAACGACACGGCCGCGCGCCTGGCGGGCATCAACATCAACCGCTACATCATCGGCGTCTACGCGCTCGTCGGCGTGGTCGCGGCGATCGCGGGTGTGCTGATCACCGCCCGCACCGGCTCGGGTCAACCGACGTCCGGCTCCGAAGGCTTGGAGCTGCAGGCCGTGACCGGCGCGGCGCTGGGCGGCACGATGCTCAAGGGCGGCAAGGGCTCCATCGTCTCCACGGTGCTGGCGGTGTTCATCCTCGGCGTGCTCGACAACGGCATGTCCGGGCTGGGCATCAACCAGTTCTGGCAGAACGTGGCTCACGGCGCGCTGCTCGTGGTCGCCGTGGTGCTGCAGCAGCTGCGCAGCGGGGAGCGCCGCGTCGGTCTCCCGGCCTGACGT
Source organism: Amycolatopsis sp. NPDC004368 (assembly GCF_053602515.1). Taxonomy (NCBI): domain Bacteria; kingdom Bacillati; phylum Actinomycetota; class Actinomycetes; order Pseudonocardiales; family Pseudonocardiaceae; genus Amycolatopsis; species Amycolatopsis sp. NPDC004368. Next base: position 62,221 of record NZ_JBSGDT010000022.1, read on the forward strand.
GGGCAGTGACGTGGGGGCCGGCGGGGCCGGCCTGCACGCCCGCATCGTCGACGCGCTCGGCCGGCTGATCGTCGAAGGGACGCTGCCCACGGGCGAGCCGATCGTGCCCGAGGACATCGGGCGGCGGTTCTCGGCCTCCCGGACGGTGGTCCGGGAGGCCCTGCGGGTGCTGGAGTCGAAGGGGCTCGTGGCCGCGCGTCCGCGGGTCGGCACGTGGCCGCAGCCGCCCGAGGCCTGGGACGCGATCGACCCGGACGTGATCGGCTGGCGCGTCGGCGGGCCGGATTCGCGGCAGCAGCTGCACGACCTGATGGAGCTGCGCCACCTCGTGGAACCGCAGGCCGCACGCCTTGCCGCGAGTTACCGCGCGCCGGACGAGCTCTCCGCCCTGGCGGCGGCCTACGGGCTGATGACCGACGCCGTCGAACGCGAGGACACCACGGCGTTCACCGAAGCCGACACGCTGTTCCACGCCGCGCTCGTGCGGGCCGCGGGCAACGCGTTGCTCACGCAGCTGCAGGTGCCGGTGGTCGCCGCGCTGCGGGCCGCGCCCGAGCCGACCGACGGCACGCTCGTGGCCCACTCGCGGGTGCTCACCACCGTGCTCGCCAAAGACGCCGAAGGGGCAGAGAAAGCGACCCGCCGACTGTTGGAAACCGTTGCGGCGTACCGTTCAGCGGCACCTTGACACGATCAATGGTCCATACCATAGTCCGTGATCGACCGGCCGCCGAACGCGTGGCCGCCCGCCGCCCTGAGCTGGTTGAGGAGGACGCACCCATGCGTTTCCCGGGAATCCGCGGCTTCGCCGTGCTCGCCGCGGCGGTGACGGCCGGCGGGCTCGCGCCGGTCGCCGTCGCGAGTGCCGCGCCTGCCGCGCAGTGCTCCGTGGCCGACGCGATGGTGAAGGCCGGTGACTACTGGGTGGCCCACGGCCCGAACCTGGCGCCGGCCGACTCGCAGAACGCGACGTTCCACGTCGGCAACCTCGCCGTCGTGCGGACGACCGGCGTGTCCAACCACACGACGCTGCCGTGGGGCCAGGCCAACAACTACCTGCTGCCGACCACCGCGGGCCAGCCGTTCCGCGCGGAGGACGAGGCCGCCGGCGAGGCGTACCTCGACCTCTACACCTACTTCCACCCGGACCCGCCGATCCTCGCCGATCTGCGCGCGCGCCTGGCGGCCGAGGTCGACAGCGTCGAGGCCGGCCACACCGGCTACTGGGACCACGTCACCGCGCTGAACATGGCGATGCCGTCGTTCGCCCGGATCGGCGTGCTGGACTCCTCGGAGCCGACGCTGGCCGCGATGCAGAAGCTGTTCCACAGCACGGAGAAGAACCTGTTCGACGAGTTCCCCGGGCTGTGGCGCACCGACGCGCACTCCGTCGGCTACTGGGCGCAGGGCAACGGCTGGGCGCTCGCCGCGCTCGTGAAGGTGCTTCAGGTCCTGCCCGCGAACGACCCGCGGCGCCCGGAGTACGTGCGGGTGTTCAAGAAGATGGCGACCACGCTGAGCGTTCTGCAGCGCCCGGACGGCTTCTGGAATGCCAACCTGCTCCTTCCCTTCGGTGGCCCCGAAAGCAGCGGCACGTCGCTCATCACCTACGGCCTGGCGTGGGGTGTCAACTCGGGTGTGCTCGACGCCCGCTGGTTCGAGCCGGGCGTGGACCGGGCATGGAAAGCCCTGTCCACCAAGGCAGTGACCGCCGAAGGCCTGGTCGGGTACGTGCAGCCCAAGACCGACGGACCGGGCTCGGCGAAGGCCACCGACACCTCCGGTTACGGCGTCGGCGCGTTTCTGCTGGCGGGCCAGCAGGTCGCGGACCTGACGCCCGGCTGCACCCTTCCGCCCACGAGCTGATCGCGGGCGAGCCGCAGGTCTGTCTACTTCAGACAGTCCTGCGGGTCGCCGCGGGTGAGTGCCGGGTCGGTCTGCTCGAACGTGCGGGCCACGCCCGGGCCGGAGTCGCGCGTCTCGAAACGCACGGTGACGCGGCCGTGGCCCGCGCCCTGCACCCAGCCCGTGCCGAACTCGGCGTGGACGACGTCGTCGCCCGGGCGCCAGCCGCTCGACGACACCGGCGCCGACCCGCCCGGCGACGGAGTGGTCGCCACGACCGGTTCCGCGGCGGCCCCCGGCACGGCGAGCGTGAACAAGGCGTCCTGGTGCGGCACGGAAAGCCCGCTGAACGCGACCCCCGCCAGCCGCACGCCGCCGAACTCCTGCGGGTCCAGCAGCAGGCGTTCGGCGGTGGCGGCGAGCTGGTTGAGGTCGTCGGTGGGCGAGGCCGTGGTCTCCGAACGCGTCACCGTGCTCATGTCCGTGTGCCGCAGTTTCACCACGACCGTGCGCGCGACCCGGCCGGCCTTCACCAGCCGCGAATGCGCGCCCGCGGCGATCTTGCCGACCTCCGCGCGCAGCCGCGCCAGGTCGACGACGTCCACGTCGAACGTGGTCTCCGCGCTCACCTGCTTGGCCTCCCCACGCTCGGCCACCGGCCGGTCGTCGCTGCCCCCCGCGAGCTTGCGCAGCTCCCGGCCCACCACGCCCCCGAGCGTCGCCACGGCGTCGGCCTCCGACAGCGCCGCCAACTGCCCCAACGTCAGCACGCCGATGGTGCGCAGTTTCGCCTCGGCGACCGGCCCGATGCCCCACAACGCGCGCACCGGTAGCGGCGCCAGGAACTCGCGTTCGGTGCCCGGCGCCACCACGAGCAGCCCGTCGGGTTTCGCGCGGTCGGAGCCGATCTTCGCGACCTGCTTGCCCGTGCCCGCTCCGATCGAAGCCGTGAGGCCGGTTTCCGCTCGGATCCGCGCCCGCAGGTTCTCGGCGAACCGCGTCACCTCCTCGACCGAGGCCCCGGCCAGCGACGGCGGTTCCGCGAACGCCTCGTCGAGCGAGATCCGTTCCAGCACCGGTGCGACGTCGGCGACGATGTCGAAGACCTGCTTGCTCAACGTCTCGTACAACCGGAACCGCGGCGGCAGCACCACCGCACCGGGCGGCAGCAGCCGGCGCGCCTGCGACATCGGCATGGCCGAGCGCGCGCCGTATTCGCGGGACTCGTAACTCGCGCCGGCCACCACCCCGCGCGGTCCGGTGCCGCCGACGACGACGGCGCGGCCGCGCAACGTCGGACGGGTGAGCTGCTCGACCGAGGCGTAGAACGCGTCCAGGTCGAGGTGGATGACCCAGCGGGTCACCTCAGGCCCCGCCGGTGGCGTCCAGCAGCCGGTGCAACGCGTTCGTGTAGGACTCGAACGCCGCGCGGCCCTTGGACGTCAGCTTCACGAGCGTGACGGGCGTGCGGTGCTCGTAGGCCTTGGTGATCTCCACGTACTCCGCGTCTTCGAGCTTGCGCAGGTGCGTGGAGAGGTTGCCGGCGGTCATGTCGAGCAGCTGCTGCAGCCTCGGGAAGGTGATCTGGTCGCCGTGGCGCAGCCCGGCGAGCGCGACCGTGACGCGCAGCCTGGCCTGTGCGTGGATCACCGGGTCGAGCTCCGGCAGGCTCGGGTCCGTCACCGGTCGGCCACCCGCCCGCGCCGCTCCCGCGCGAAGTACACGAGTGACGCCACGAGGAACCCGCCGCCACCGGCGAGGCAGAGCACGAGGAAGTTGCCGGGCACGCCCACCAGCACGCTCACGCCGCCGCACACGATGATCCACACACCGAACCCGTACTGCACCTTGTCCTGCCACAGCATCCCGGCGGCGAGGTAGAGCACGCCGGTCAGCAACAGCGAGGTGCCCGACCACAGCAGGGAAATCGTGTGCGGGTCCAGCATGCCCAGCTTCATCACGCGGACGTTGATCAACGACAGCGCGGCGAACGCGATCATCCAGCTCCAGCCGAACATCGCACCGGTACGGCGCGACGGGCCGCGGATCCCGCGGCTGACCCGGCTGCCGTAGTAGGCGGAGTACGCCATCGCGGCCACGAACAGCACCGCCACCACGATCCCCGCGACCCAACCGGGCATGAGCGGCCGGGCGTGGCTGTCGTCGGACAGGTACACCAGTCCCCACCCGATCAGCCACGCGAAGGCCCACGCAGCGAGCAGACGCGCCGGGCCTGCCCCCAGCTCCCGGCGCGTCCGCTCGTTCTGCCGGGCGATGAGGTCCAGCGACTCGGCGGCCGTCATCGGCTGCTCTTCGTCGTGTTCCACCTTGTCTCGCCCTCCCACCGTGCTGACCCCACATGCAGCACGGAAGCTAGCACGTCAACCAACTTTGGCCGTGTCCAATCGGAACCGCCGCACCACCACCAACGCGGGCACCACGAGCCACGCCGCCAGCACGCCGACGGCGAGCCACAGCCCTCCCGAGTTGGTGACCGGCATCGTGCCGACGCGGCCGAGCCAGTACGTCGGGACGAAGTGCGCGACCGTGGTCATCCAGCCGGGCAAGATCGACAGCGGCATCCACAACCCGCCGAACACCCCGAGCGGCAGCATCAGCGCGCCGGTCATCGCGCCGACCGTGTCACCCTTGCCGAACAGCCCGAGCATCAGGCCCAGCACCGCGAACGGCAGCGCCGCCACCCACACCGCGACGGCCGTGAGCACCCACTGCGCCGCGCTCAGGTCGACCCCGCGCAACGCGCCGACGACGAAGACCACGACCAGCACGGGCAGCGCCATCGCCATCGCGGAGGCGATCTTCACCAGCACGTAGTTCGGGCCCCGCATCGGGGTGAGGCGCAGCTGGCGTTGCCAGCCGTCGGTGCGTTCGGTGGCCACGCGGGTGCCGGTGAACAGCGCGCCGCTCATGGCGCCGTACGCGCCCATGTTGATCATGGTCGTGGTGCCGGCCCGCACGCCGTCAGGGCCGACGTAGTCGCCGAACAGGCTGCCGAAGAGCAGGAACATGCCCGCCGGCACGGCGATCGTGAACAACGCGAATTGCGGGCTGCGGATGATCCGCAGGATCTCCAGGCGCAGGTACACGAGGTTCATCGCAAAGCTCCTTCGGGTTCGTCGGCGGTCAGGGCCAGGAACGCTTCTTCGAGGCCGACGGCGGTGATCTCGATGTCGCTCGCGTCGGGGAACGTGGTGAGGAGCGCGCGAATGGCGCGGTCGGAGTCGGCGCAGGCCAGCTCGGCGCGTCCGCCCTGGATCCGCGCGGTGGTGACGCCGGCCAGCGCGGCCAGCGCGGGTTCGGTCGCGCCGGGCACCACGGCCCGCAGCACACGCCCGGACACGGCGGCGCGGATCTCGGCGACCGTGCCGTCGGCGACCACGCGGCCCTGGCGCACGAGCACCACGCGGTCGGCGTAGTCCTCGGCCTCGGCGAGGTAGTGCGTGGCGAACAGGACCGTGCGGCCGCCAGCGCTGAACTCGTGCATCGAGGCCCAGAAAGAACGGCGGCCGTCCACGTCCATGGCGGCGGTCGGCTCGTCGAGCACCAGCAGCTCGGGGTCGCCGGCCAGCGCCAGCGCGTACCGCACGCGCTGCAGCTGCCCACCGGAGAGCTTGCCGCAGCGGCGGTTCGCGAACTCGCTGATCCCGGCGCGCTCGAACACCTCCCCGGCGGACAGCGGCGCGCGGTACATCGAACGCATCAACCCGACGAGCTCGGCCGGCGTGGTGTCGCGCAACAGGAAACCGTTCTGCACCATCGCGGCCATGCGCCCCGCGTCGACGGCTGCCCGCGCATCACCCCCGAACACCCGCACGTCACCCTCGTCGGGCCGGGTGAGGCCGAGCAGCATGTCGATGGTGGTCGACTTGCCGGCGCCGTTGGGGCCGAGCAGAGCCACAACCTCACCGCGGCTGACCTCCAGCGTCAGCTCCTCGACCGCGCGCACCGGCCCGAACCGCTTGGTCAGGCCTCTCAGACTGAACGCTTCACTCATCCCGCCCCCCAGCTTTGTGTCGCAAACCTGAGGTCCAACTTTGTAACACAAACTTGGTTGCGATGAAAAGCCCTATGGGTGGCGAAGTTGTTTGATCAAGGTCGGGTGTAGACCCCGGAAACGACGAAGCGCCGGGCGGGGATGATCCCCACCCGGCGCTTCGAACCGGTGTTCCAGCTGGTCAGAAGCGACTCAGCGGTATGGTGTCCACCTTGGCCTTCGCCTGCGCGTTCGGCTGCGGCTGCGGCAGCGGCGCGCACTCGGCGTCGGCGGTGCGGCCCGGCTTGCGGGCCGGCAGGGCGCCGGTGGTCAGGTAGTCCGCGATCGTCGTGTCCACGCAGGTGTTGCCGGTCAGCGTCTCGCCATGGGTGGTGCCGCCCGGCACCGAGACGAGCGAAGCGCCGGGGAACCGGCTGCGCACCTCGAGGCTGCCTTCGAACGGGGTGGCCGCGTCGAGCGTCTCGTCGATCATCAGCACGCTCGGCACGCCCTTGCCGTCGATCGGCACCGGCTTGCCGGCCTTCACGGGCCAGAACGCGCACGGCGCGTTGAACCAGGTGTTCTGCCACGTGAAGTACGGCGCCTGCGGGTACATCTTCCAGCTGTCGGCCCGCCACTGGTTCCAGTCGGTGGGCGACTGCGCGTCGGTGCAGGTCACGCCGTAGTACGCGGCGTAGGTGTTGTCGCCGTCGGTCGCGTACATCGCTTCGGCCATCGAGGGGTCGTTCGCGGTGACGACCATCGACACCGCCTGCGCCACGTCGGCCCAGTACGGCTGCGCCTGCCCGGCCATGTGCAGCACGTCGGTCAGCTCGGCGGACCCGAGCTTTCCCCCGGCCGGCTGCCGCGTGAGCTTGCGCAGCTCGGCGTCGACCGTCGCCTTCACCGCGGACTTCGTCTTGCCCAGGTGGTAGGTGCTGTCGTACTTCGCGGCCCAGCCGAACCAGATGTCGAGGTTGCGGTCGTACGGGCGGTCCTGGTCGAACCCGGACCGGTACCAGACGTCGCGCGGGTCCACCGACGAGTCGAACACCATGCGGCGCACGCGTTGCGGGAACATCGTGCTGTACACCTGACCGAGGTAGGTGCCGTAGGAGATCCCGTAGAAGCTGATCTGCTCGGCACCCAGCGCGACCCGGATGGACTCCATGTCGCGCACCGAGTCGGTGGTCTTCATGTGGTCCAGCAGCGCCTTGGGGTTGTTCTTCGCGCAGTCGGCGGCGTAGTTCTTGACCCGATCGAGCCACGCCGTTTCACGCTGCGGCGTGCTCGGCACGTACGCGGGCCGGTCGAAGCCCAGGTAACCGTTGTCGCAGGACAGCGCGGGCTTGCTCGCGCCGACGCCTCGCGGGTCGAAGTCGATCCAGTCGTACGCGTCACCGCCGTGGTTCGGCACGAGGGTGCCGAGGCGCGCGTACTCGGTCCCCGACATTCCGGGACCGCCGGGGTTGGTCAGCATCACGCCCTGGTACTGCGCGTCCGGCGTCTTGTGCTTGATGCGGCTCACGGCGAGCTGCGCCTTCTCGCCGTCGGGGTGGGCGTAGTCCAAGGGGACGGCCACGAACCCGCACTCCGCGCCGGCCGCTTTGAGCCCGAGGTCGTCGCACGGACCCCACACCACGGGCGGCGGCGCGTCGGCCACCTTCGCCGTGGGCGTTGCCTCGGCGAGGGGTGTCGTGATCAGCGCACCGAGGGTGATGGCGGCCAACGCCGCGAACACCGTGCGTCTCACGGGAGTTCCTTCCTTCGAATGCATTCGGGCGCACCGAAGCTAACTTCTCTTCGCGGATCGGAACTCGAATCCGGTGATGATCTACACGAAAGACCATCCCATGGGGGTTCACTCAGCCCCGGAAACGCCGAAGCGCCGGGCGGGGATGATCCCACCCGGCGCTTCGGCACCGGTGTCTCAGCTGGTCAGAGGTGTCCCAGCAGCGGCGTCACGTCCGCCTTGGCCTTCGCCTGCGCGGACGCCGAGGGGCTCGGTTGCGGCTGCGGCAGCGGCGCGCACTCGACGTCGGCGGTGCGGCCCGGCTTGCGGGCCGGCAGGGCGCCGGTCGCCAGGTAGTCCGCGATCTTCGTGTCCACGCACGCGTTGCCGCGCGGCGTGATGGCGTGGCTCGTGCCACCCGGCTCGGCGATCAGGGACGCACCCGGGAAGCGGCTGCGGACCTCGAGGCTGCCCTCGTACGGCGTGGCCGCGTCGAGCGTCTCGTCGATCATCAGCACGCTCTGCACACCCTTGCCATTGACCTGCACGGGCTTCGCGGCCTTCGCGGGCCAGTAGACGCAAGGCGCGTTGAACCAGGCGTTCTGCCAGGTGAAGTACGGCGCCTTCAGGAACGTCTTCCAGTTGTCGACACGCCACTGGTTCCAGTTGGTCGGCCACTGCACGTCGGTGCACTGCACGCCGAGGTACACGGCGTAACCGTTGTCGCTGTCGGACTCGAACAGCGCCTTGACCAGCGACGGGTCGTTCTTCGTCACGATCGCCGACAGCGCGTCGGCCACGTCGAGCCAGGTCAGCTGGTAGTAGCTGGCCTGCTGGATCACGTCGGTGAGCTCGTCGGGCCCGATCTGGCCGCCCGCCGGCTTGAGCGAGAGCTTCACCAGCTCACGGTCGACGGTCGCCTTCACCGCGGCCTGCGTCTTGCCCAGGTGGTAGACGCTGTCGAACTTGGCGAGCCAGCCGAACCAGATGTTGATGTTGCGGTCGAACGCGACGTCCTGGTTCAGGTTCGCCTGGTACCACACGTTGCGCGGGTCCACGGTCGAGTCCAGCACCATGCGGCGCACGCGCTGCGGGAACATCGTGCCGTAGACCTGGCCGAGGTAGGTGCCGTAGGAGTAGCCGTAGAAGTTGATCTTGTCGGCACCCAGGGCTGCGCGGATGGAGTCCATGTCGCGCACCGAGTCGGTGGTCTTGAGGTTGTCGAGCAGCGCCTTCGGGTTCTTCTTGGCGCAGTCGGCGGCGTAGTTCTTGGCGCGGTTCAGCCAGGTCTTCTCGAGCTGCGGGGTGAGCGGCACGTAGGAGGGCCGGTCGAAGCTCGTGTAGCCGTTGTCGCACGAAAGCGCGGGCTTGCTCGAGCCGACGCCGCGTGGGTCGAAGCCGATCCAGTCGTAGGCGTCACCGGCGTGGTTGGGCACGTTGCCACCCACACGCGCGAGGGTGAGGCCGGAACCGCCGGGGCCACCGGGGTTCGTGAGCATCACGCCCTGGTACTGCGCGTCCGGCGTCTTGTGCTTGATGCGGCTCACGGCGAGCTGCGCCTTCTGGCCGGCCGGGTTGCCGTAGTCCAGGGGCACGGTCACGAAACCGCACTCCGCGCCGGCCGCCTTGAGGCCGGCGTTGTCACACTGGCCCCACGCGATGGGCGGCGGGGTGTAGGACGCGGGGGCGCCGGACGGGGCCGCGGTCGCGATGGGCGCGGTGACCAGCGAGGCCAGCGTCGCGACGGCGACTGCCGCGAAGACAGTACGTCTCACGGGAGTTCCTTCTCTGTCGGGGTTCTCGTGATGCGGGTTGGCTAGACGTTAGCCGTCCCGGCCCCCTCTCGGCGGGCTCTGTGGGCGCTCTGCCCGAATGTCCCTACGAAAGGTGGACGGTTAATTCGGTGGGCCGCGGCCGGCGCGCCCGGTACGGTGTCGCCCATGACGATCTTCCAGCGCTTGCGGCAGCTCTAGCCCCGGCGTGACTCTTCACGGCCGCCCGTGCGCGGCCGTCTCCTCCTGCGCGCCGGTCCGTCTCCGGAAAGGACCCTTGTCTTGCGCAAACACATCGTGATGGTCGGGACCACCGCGCCCAGCCACATCTACCCGTCGCTGGGCGTGATCACCGAACTCGTCCGCCGCGGCCACCGCGTGAGCTACGTGGTGGGCGCGCCGCTCGCGTCGCTGGTCGCCCCCACCGGCGCCCACGTGGTCACCCACCCCACCCTCCTGCCCCTCGGCGAGGCCGGCACCTGGCCCGACGACCCGGCCGACGCCATGCGCGTCTTCCTCGACGAGGCGATCGCCGCCCACCCGCTCCTGCTGTCCACCTTCGACACCGACCGCCCCGACCTCGTGCTCCACGACATCGGCGGTCTCGGCGCCCCGCTGCTCGGCGCGCGCTACGGCGTGCCCGCCGTGCAGCTTTCGCCCACGCTCGTGGCCTGGGAGGGCTACGACGAGGACATGCGTGAGGTGATGGACCCGATCAAGGCCTCACCGTCCGGTGTGGACTACGCCCGGACGCTCGGTTCCTGGCTGCGGTCCCACGGCGTCGACGAGGACCCGTGGACCTGGCTTGGCCACCCACCGCGCGTGCTTTCGCTGATCCCGCGCGCCATGCAGCCGAACGCCGAGCGCGTGGGCCCGCACGTCGAGTTCGTCGGACCGTGCCTGGCACCGGACCGCCTGGCCGAGGAGTGGACGCCGACCTCTGCTTCGGGCAAGCCGGTACTGCTGGTCTCGTTCGGCACGGCGTTCACCGACCAGCTGCCCGTGTACCAGGCGTGCGTCGAGGCTTTCGCCGATTCGCCTTGGCACGTGGTGATGTCGATCGGTGCTTTCGTGTCCGCTTCGGACCTGGGCCCGCTGCCGCCGTCGTTCGAAGTGCACGCTCGGGTGCCGCAACTGGCGGTTCTTTCGGCGGCGTCGGCGTTCATCACCCACGCCGGCATGGGGAGCTGCACGGAATCCCTGTGGTACGGCGTCCCGACGGTCGCCATCCCCCAGGCGGCCGACCAATTCGGCAACGCGGCCCAACTGGAGTCCCTGGGCGTGGGGCGGCACCTGCCTGCTGCAGAGGTTACAGCGGTCGCGTTGCGTGCTGCGGTCGATGAGGTGTCGGGGTCGGCCGAGGTGGCATCGCGGCTGGCCGCGTTGCGGTCGGAGGTCCGAGCACATGGCGGGATCTCGGCGGCGGCTGATGCGGTGGAAGGCTTTCTGAAGTAACTCACACGCGTATCACCGGATCCTCGGCGGTGATCACCGCCGGGGATTTCCTTTCTCCCGTTCCGCCATTTGTGTCACTACTCCAGATTGGCGTTACAAGGCGCAATTCACCGAATCAGCGGTACGAACCACTGTGAATACCCGAGGACGATCAAGGGATTGCCGAGGGGTGCCGAAAGGGGCGCAATGGCGCATAACTCGAGCTGCGGACGAGCCCGGAGCCGCACGTGCGAGTGTCAAGGGTGCAGTGGAGCGAAACATGGCTGGACCGGCTCGATAACGCTGACCAAGGACGCGGACCCGACCGATCGCGCAGACCTGCGAAGGAAAGCTGACCAGGCGTGGAACACCGCCACGCAAAAGAACGTCCGACCACATACGAGCACGTACAAAGAGAAGGTTGCAGCGATCGACACCGCTGTAGCCGAAATCATCGACCGCCTTGCCGATGACCATGCGCAACATCGCAGGAAAGGTCTGCGGAAAGCAGCTCGCGGCCCGGTCGACGCCGTTGAAGAAGCAACGAAAACGACGGCTAGTGGCGCAGGTCAGAGTCCGAGTGCAGGGAGACCTTCCAGAGGACCCGAGCCTGCTGACAAGCCCGACCCGGCCTCGCCAGATCTGGAGCCCGGCCTCCACAGCGACGGCGACCAAGGCGGGCCACCGTCTCCGAGGTCCAAGGCCGACGAGATCGAAGGGCTCGGCAATGCGCTGACTGACGTTGTCCTCAAGGACATCGAGAAGGCCTACCCGGGGCCGCTGCCGGCGTCGACCAAGGTGGCGCTCGCCGACCACTTCTGGTGCGACCTCCTCGCGCAGTTCGCGCACCTCATCGACGAAGGCGTGAAGTTCTTCGACGACGTCCCCGACCGCGTCACCAACCTCATCATGGCGTCACGGAAAGAGCATCGGCGGCAGCCGCTCGAAGAGTTCGTGGTGAAGACGGCGGTCAAGAGTATGTGGAACGTGCTTCAGCCTCTGGTGACGCCGCTGGCAGCCCTCAACGGGTTCAAGAAGCTTCTGCCCGTCATCCGGGTTCTGGCGGTGCTCATCTGCAAGGCTCCCGAGCGCCACGAGGCCGTGGTGACGTACTGCATTGACCCACTCGCGAAATCGCTGACCGAAACGGTGAAGAAGCGGCTGCTCAAAACCCTGGACGGCTGGCTTCCCGGATTGGCCGACGAGGAAGGACCGGCGGCGGCATGACGCAGAAGCCCTGATTGGCGGAGCCAGGACCGAAGAGTGCGCTCGGGTCCATGCCGACACCGGCGCCGTCCTCGGTTGTCCCTACGGCATTGGCGGACAGCTGCGGCTGGAAGGCGCCGCCCGCTTCGGCAGGGGCGGGGGTGATTTCCAGCCGCAGGTGCTCAAGCCCTGATCTCGTTCAGGTAGTTGTAAATCGTGTACCGGGTCACGTCCAGGTGCGTGGCCAGGTGGTCCACCGCGTCCTTGATCAGGAAGAACCCCGCCTCCTCGAGCTCCCGGACCACGCCCGCCTTGTGCACCTTCTTCATCAGCTCCACCGGGATCCCGGTTTTGCCGATGGCCCGCTCCACCAGGAACCGCTGCAGGCTGTCCACGTCCGGTGGGAACGTCTCCGCACGCGCGGCGGGCGAGTCGGCGGAAGGGGCCGTCTCGCTGTTCACGCACAGGCAGCCCACCGCCACGCCGTCGGCGTCGCGCAGGAACAAGGTCGACGAGCGGATCGCGCGCCCGTCGGGGCCGTGGGTGCGGTAGTTGGTCAGGTCCTGTGTGGTGCCGCGGCGGACGAGGCCCAGCAGGAGGTCCGTCATGGGCCCGCCGACGGTGCGGCCGGTGACGTCGCCCGCGATGGCGACGATCGAGTCCGGCAGGCGGGACAGGTCGTGCAGCAGGACCTCGTTGCCGGGGCCCAGCATGGCGGCCAGGCCGTCGACGGCGGGGATCAAGGCGCTCAGCAACGCGTGGGTCGCGCCGCTCGACGAGGCCGCCGGGAAGGACACCGAGACGCGCGGGCGCAGGAGACTGTCCAAAGCGGACCGCACGGCCTCGGCGGCGGAAACCGGCGTGGACGCGTGCGGCGAGAGGCGCACGTGCTCCGGCCGCACCGTCGCCGCGATGCCGGCCGACGACAGGGCCGCCCCGACCTGCTCCGCCGGGTGGCCGGGCAGCTCGAACGCGAGGATCCCCGCGCGACGGTCCACAGCGGACACCACGGAGGCACCCAACGACAGCAGCACCTCCTCCAGCTCGGAAACCCGTTCACCCACGCGCTCGGCGATCGCCCCCACGCCGGCCTCCTCCACCAGCTCCAGTGCCGCCGCGAAGGCACCGGACGTGATGGGGCTGAGGTTGGAGATCGACCAGCCGGCGGCGGTCGTGTCGGCGGGGTGGATCTCGTCGTCGAACAGGCCGGGGTCGCGCGCGCCCGTCCAGCCGGACAGGATCGGGTCCATGCGCTCCAGTGCACGGTCGGAGAGCACCGCGAAGCCCGTGCCCCAGCCCGCGCGCAGCCACTTCTGGCCGCCGACCACGAGCACGTCGGCGACCTCCCACGGCGCCTCGATCACGCCGAAGCCCTGGATTCCGTCGACGACCAGCAGCCGGTCGCCCACGACCTCGCGCAGCGCGGCGAGGTCGGCGCGGTAGCCGGTGCGGAAGTCGACGGCGCTCACCGAAACGACCGTGGTGTCCGGAGTCAGAGCGGAAGCGACGCGCTCAGCGGTCACGTGACCACTGGACAGCCGCCGCAGCCGCACGCGGCCGGCCTGCTCCGAGCGGGCCCACGGGTAGGTGTTCGCCGGGAACTCCCCCGCCGAGACGAGCACCTCACCGGAGGCGTTGAACGCCGCCTGGAACAACCCGAGGCTCGTGTGCGGCAACAGCACCGTGTGGTCGGTGTCGCTGCCGCACAGCCGCGCGGCCGCCGCCTTCGCGCGCATCTCCTGGCGCATCAGCTCGTCCACAGTGGACGGACCGGCCTTCGTCGCGGCCTCCAGCAGGCTGGCCGTGGTGTCGAGCACCGCGTGCGACGGCGGACCGAACCGTGCGAAGTCCAGGTAGCCGGCGGGCTCGTCGAACTGCAGCAGGTAGCGGGGCGAGATCCGCGTCACGAGAGGACCCGCGCGAGGAACTGGCGGGTGCGCTCGTGCGCCGGGTTCTTCAGGACGGTCTCGGGCGGGCCCGTCTCGACCACCGCGCCGTCGGCGAGGAACACCACCTCGTCGGCCGCCTCGGCGGCGAAGGCCATTTCGTGCGTCACGACCACCATCGTCATCCCCTCCCGCGCCAACGTACCCATCACCGCCAGCACCTCCCCCACCAGCTCCGGGTCGAGCGCCGACGTCGGCTCGTCGAACAACATCAGCTTCGGCTTCATCGCCAGCGACCGCGCGATCGCCACCCGCTGCTGCTGCCCGCCGGAAAGCTGCCCCGGGTAAGCGTCCGCCCGGTGCGCAAGCCCGACGCGGTCGAGCAGCTCGAGTGCCTCCTTGCGGGCCTGCTCCGGCTTCGTGCCGAGCACGCGGATCGGCCCCTCGACCACGTTCTCGAGCGCCGTCCGGTGCCCGAACAGGTTGAACCGCTGGAACACCATGCCGATGTCCCGCCGCTGCCGTGCGACGTCCTTTTCGCGGAGTTCATACAGCTTTCCGCCGCGCAGCTTGAACCCGATCGGCTCGCCGTCCACCCACACCTGGCCGGCGTCGATGGCCTCGAGGTGGTTGAGGCAGCGCAGGAAGGTGCTCTTGCCCGCCCCCGACGGACCGAGCAAGCACACCACCTGCCCCCGGTGCACTTCGAGGTCGATGCCCTTCAGCACTTCCGTGTGGCCGTAGCTCTTGCGCACGTCGACCGCGCGCAGCAGTGGGTCAGACACGGGCACTCCTCACCAACGGCATCCCCCGCAAAGCCTTCCCGACCCTCGCCGCGGGCCCGCGATCGGCGGCCCCGAACGAGCGTTCCAGGTAGTGCTGCCCGACCCCGGCCACCGTCACCACGACCATGTACCAGATCGCGGCGGCGATGAGCGTCTCCATCACCAGCAGGTTGTTGGACGAGATGTTGTTGGCCGCGTGGATCAGCTCCGTCACGCCGATCACCGACGCCATCGACGTGCCCTTGAGCATGTTGATGAAGTCGTTGCCGGTCGGCGGGATGATCACGCGCATGGCCTGCGGCAGCACCACCCGGCGCAGCGTGGCGCCCGGCGTCATGCCGATCGACTTCGCGGCCTCGGTCTGTCCGACGTCCACACTGGTCAGTCCCGCGCGCACGATCTCGGCCATGTAGGCGCTCTCGTTCAACGCCAACCCGAGCAGGGCCGCGGTGAACGCGCTGATCAGCACGTTCGTCGGCTCGTGCACGAGGTAGCCGCCGAAGGGCAGCGGGATCGAGATCGTGGGGAAGATCAGCGCGAGGTTGTACCAGATCAGGATCTGCAGCAGCACGGGAAGCCCGCGGAAGAGCCAGATGTACGCGGCCGCGAACCACTTCGCCACCGGGTTGGCACTGCGGCGCAGCAAAGCGATCAGGATGCCGAGCACGATGGCCACGGCCTGCGCGATCACCGCCAGCACCACCGTGTTGAGCAGACCGACGGCCATCACGCGGTAGAACACGAAGTCGGGCACCGAGCCCCACTCGATCTGGGCCTGCGCGAGCGCGAAACCCAGCAGCACCAGCAGGGCGACGATCACCACCGCGCTGACCCAGCGGCCCCAGTGCTTCAGCCGGACGATCGGCAGCGGCTCAGCTCCCGCCATTGACGGCCGCCTCCTTGACCGCGCCCTGTTCGACGCCCCAGGCCTGCAGGATCTTGCCGTACGTGCCGTCGGCGATGAGCTCCGTCAGCGCCTGCTTCACGGCGTCACGCAGCTTCGAGTTGTTCTTGGTGAAGCCGATCCCGTACGGCCCGCCCTCGATCGGCTGGCCCGGCACGACCTCGAAGAACTTGCCGTCGCCCGCGGTGCGCGAGATGTAGACGGCGCTGGGCAGATCGTTGAGGATCGCGTTGACGCGGCCGGTGCGCAGCTGGTTCTGGTTCTGCGTGTCGGAGTCGGTGGCCGTGACGGTGACCGCCGGCTTGCCCGCCTGGGTGCACTTCGCGCTCTGCGCGGTGGCGAACTTCTGGTGGCTCGTGCCCTGCACCACGGCGACGTTCTTGCCGCACAACGTGTCCGGGCCGGTGATGCCGTCGGGGTTGCCCTTGCGGACCATGATCGTGATGCCGGAGGAGAAGTAGTCGACGAAGTCGATCTGCTGCTGGCGCTCCTTCGTGTCGTTCATCGCGGCCATGGTCAGGTCCACGCGGCCCGACTGCAGGCTCGTGATCAGCGAGCCGAACGCCATGTCCTGGTAGGTCACGGCGACCCCCAGCTTCGCGCCGATGGCCTTGGCCAGGTCCACCTCGTAGCCGATCGGCGTCTTGCCGTCGCTCGAGTAGAAGTTGTTGGGCGCCGACTGGATGTTCGACGCGAGGTGCAGCGCCTTCGCCTGCGTGACGGCGGGCGGCAGGGCCGCGGTGAGCTGCGCATCCGGCTTCACGGCGGCGATGAGCGCGGTGTTGTCCGGAATGGGCGAGGCACCCCCGCCGCCGGCCGGCTGCTGCGCGCCGCCCGCACCGTCGGGACCACCTCCACAGGCCGCGGTGACGAGGGCGAGCGCACCGGTCAGCAGGGCGGCCTGCCAGGCGCGGGTACGGGACGGCGACGGCATCAGGGACCTCCAGGGGGCGATGTTGGGCGGAACGGTACAACTCACTGTTGAAGTGGTCAACAGGCAGTTGAAGTCCGCTGGTCCGCTAAGGTTCGATCATGCGCATCGGAGTGCTCGGAGCCGCCGCCATCGCCCCCGAAGCCCTGCTCAAGCCCGCCCGGGAGAACCCCGACGTCGACCTCGCCGCCATCGCGTCGCGCGACGTGTCCCGCGCCCACGAGTTCGCCACGAAACACCGCATCCCCGAGGTCCACGCGAGCTACGAAGAACTGCTCGCCGACCCCTCGATCGACGCGGTCTACAACCCGACCCCCAACGGTCTCCACGGCCGCTGGACCCTCGCTGCGTTGGCCGCGGGCAAACACGTGCTCTGCGAAAAGCCCTTCACCGCGAACGCGGCCGAGGCCCGTCTGGTCGCCGACGCGGCGGACGCGGCCGGGCTCGTGGTGATGGAGGCGTTCCACTACCGATACCACCCGTTCACGCGCCGGATGGAGGAACTGCTCGCGTCCGGTGAGCTGGGCGAGGTTCAGCACATCGAGACCGCGGTGTGTTTTCCGCTGCCGCGGTTCACGGACATCCGGTACAACCTCGCGCTGGCCGGGGGCGCGACCATGGACGCGGGTTGTTACGCCGTGCACATGGCGCGGGTGCTGGCTGGTTCCACGCCCACCGTCGTGGATGCCCGAGCCAAGGTGAAGTCCCCCGAGGTGGACCGGGCGATGACGGCTTCGCTGAAGTTCGAATCCGGCGCGACGGGGCGGATTCGCTGTTCGTTGTGGTCTTCGGATGTGCTGCGGATCAGCGCACGCGTTGTCTGCAGCCGCGGTGAACTGCGTGCCATCAACCCGCTTTCACCCCAGTACTGGCACCGGCTTTCGGTGCGGCGGGGCGATTCCCTTTCAGTGGAACACTTCTCGCGTCGCCCGTCGTACGCCTACCAACTCGAAGCCTTCGCCGACGCCGTCCTGCGCGGCGCCCCCGTGCTGACCTCCCCCGCGGACGCCATCGAAACCATGACTGTCATCGACGCGGTCTACGACGCCGCCGGCTTGCGCCCGCGAGTTCCGACACCCTGACGGACCCGCATCAGGGCAAACCCCAGGAGGTTGAGCCCCCGCCACGCGCGGGGCTCACTCACCCGCTCGTCGTCCGGCGCCAGGCCGATCCCCCACACCCGGTCCACGGGGCTCGCTTCGACGAGGACCCGGTCACCGGTGTTGGCGAGGAACTCCGCGAGGCCGGCGTTCTGGCCGAACTTCGCGGCGTTTCCTTCGACGACGATGTCGAAGCGGTTCGCGTTCCAGACATTGTCGTCGAAACCGCGTACTTCCCGGCCGAGGGCTTTGGCTGCCCCCGGGTGCGACGCCTCGCGGATCCGGTCGGCCGTGGCGGTGTCCCCGAAGAGCTGCGCCTTCTGCCACATCATGAAGTGCTCGGCGGTGGGGAAGATGTGGCCGTCGACCTCGAAGTGGGCGGGCCACCATTGACTCAGGCAGCCGGCGCCGATTCGGTTGCCCGGGTCGGGTTTGTGGCTCCAGAAGGGCAGGTACTTGAACCTGCGCCCGCGATCGAGGGCGCGACAGAGCTCGTCGAGGGTCTGTGGCTGTGGTCCCATGGTGACAGTGTGGCTGAGTGGTGGGGGTTTTGGTGGGGATTTTCGGGGTGACAGGACCTGGCAAGCCTCGGGAGTTTCCCAGCCATCCGCCACCTGACGAACGCAATAGCGCCTGAGGAGCGCGGCGAGCTCCCCGACTCATCCCCCAACCTGACGAGCGCAACAGGGCCGACAAGTCCCGGGAGTTTCCACCCTTCCCCCGACCTTTCCCCGGCCGGCCCCCGACGAAGAAGCGACAGCGCGGCACAATTGAGCATCGGGGAGCCCCATCGCACTTTCTTTTCCGCCGGAGGCGGCAACCCCTCGGCTACTTGCGAAGGCCGAACAAGCCGCCTAACGGCGGAAAAGAACGGAGTTGGCACCCCGATTTTCCGATCGTTCCACGGTTCTTGAGTTGCGTCAAGGATGGAAAGACTCCTTGACACAACTCAAGAACCGCAGAGGAGTAAAAGAATCGGGGGGCCGGCCGGGGGAATGGGTGGAAGAACTCGATGGCAAGCTACGGACTCGGGGTGGTTCGCTCTCTCCGGTTTGATGAGGGCAAAGGCACGGTGCCTCAACAGAGGGGTTGGGTCGGTTCGCTCGCTGCCGTTGAATACAGACAAGAGCACGGCGCCTCAGCAAGCGGGCTGGGTCGGTTCGCTCGCTGCCGTTGAATACGGGCAAAAACCCGCACCTCAAACCGAACCTGGCCCACGCCACACCCCTCGTCACACAAGAACAAGAGCCGAGGCCCTGATACCACCGGTCACCGCCGCCAAGCTAGCGTGCCAGGCATGGAGATCGATCTGACATCCCGCGGAGATGACTTCCGAACGTTCTGGACCGAGCGCCGCCTGGCCTCCCTCACCACCGTTCGGCCGGATGGCACACCCCACGTCGTGGCGGTAGGCGTCACGGTCGACTTCGAGGCCGGGATCGCGCGGGTGATCACGTTCTCCGACTCCCACAAAGCGCGCCTGACCAAGGCGGCCGGCGAAGAAGGTGTCGCCGCGGCGGTGTGCCAGTTGGAAGGCCCCCGTTGGTCCACCCTCGAGGGCCGCATGGTCCTGCGAGACAACGCCGAGTCCATCAAGGATGCAGAGAACCGTTACGCGGCCCGATACCGCCAGCCGAAGCCGAATCCGAAGCGGGTGGTGCTCGAGATCCGGATCACGCGGGTCATCGGCAACGCCTAGCGTGCACCAGCCACGTGTACTCCGCGATCAGCTCCGCCAGATCACCATTCTCGCCGGCGGCGGCCAGTTGCTGGTGCCCCACCAGCATCGCCAGGCCCAGGGCGGTGAGGGTGCGCGCAAGCGCCGCATCCCCCACCAGATCCTTGACCGCACGGCCCACCGTCTTCAGACGCGCGGCGTCGACGCGTTTCTGGGCGGCGCGCACGGACTCGTCGTTGGCGGCCCAGGCGCGGATCGCGGCTTCGGCCTTGTGCGGCAGGCCCAGGGTGAGGTCCATGAGCGCCGCAAAGTCCGTGGTGGGGTCGGAGGTGCCGAAGTCGCCGGCGGCGAGGATCAGCACCTGGCGGTTTTCCCAGAAGGCGAGCAACTCGTCCACGAACGTGGCCCAGCCGCCGAAGTGGTGGTAGAACGAGCCGCTGGTCACGCCCAAATCCCTGCAGAGGCGGCCGACGTTGAGGCCGGCGAAGCCGTCGGCCGCGAGGACGTCCAGGGCGGCGGCGAAGTAGCGCTCCCGAGTGACGGCGGCCATCAGACGTTGCGGTCCCGGTCCCGCCAGTAGGGCTCGCGCAGGGAACGCTTCAGGATCTTGCCGGTGGCGTTGCGGGGCAGGGCCTCGAGCACGTCGACGCTGCCCGGGCACTTGAAGTGGGCCAAGCGTTCGCGGCAGAACTCCATGAGCTTGTCGACGTCGAGGACCTCGCCGGGCACCGGTGCGATGACCGCTTTCACCTGCTCGCCCCACTTCTCGTCGGGGACGCCGATCACGGCGACCTCCGCGACGCCCGGGAACTCGGCTACCACGCGCTCCACCTCGGGCGAATACACGTTCTCGCCGCCGGTGATGATCATGTCCTTCACGCGGTCCTCCAGGAACACGAAGCCGCCGTCGTCGAGGTGGCCGATGTCGCCCGTGCGGACCCAGCCGTCGATGATCGTCTCGGCCGTCGCTTCGGGTTTGCCGAGGTAGCCGGACATGCGCTGGTCGGTGCGGATCCAAAGTTCACCCGAATCCGACCCGGACGGCACGTCCACCGAGGTGGCCGGGTCCACGATCCGCACCTCGACCCCGGGCACCGGCGTCCCGGCCGAAGCGAGGCGCTCCGGGTGTGAAGCGTCGCGGTGGGCGGGACCATCCAACGTTGTCACCGCGCCGGAAAGCTCGGTCATGCCGTAGACCTGCACGAACTCCATGTCCGGCCAGGCCGCCAAAGCCGTGCGCAGCAACGGAAGCGGCATCGGCGAAGCGCCGTACCCGAGGTACTTCAACCGCGACAAAGCGGCGATCGCCTGCTCCCCCGCCTGCACGATCGCGGCGACCACCGCGGGCACGAGGAACGCGTGCGTCGCGCCCGCGGCCAGGGCGCCGAAGAGCGACGCGGCGTCCGGCTCACGGGTCATGATCGTCGGCCGGCCGGTCAGGAAACCCAGGATCGCGTAACAAGTGCCGCCGACGTGGAACAGCGGCATCGCCACCAGGTTCACGTCGTCGGGACCCATCGGGAACGACGTGCCGACCGCAATCCCGTGCGTGAGCACACTGCGGTGCGTCAACACCGCGCCCTTGGGAAATCCCGTGGTACCACTGGTGTACATCACCAGCACGCCTTCGTCCTCGGTCACCGCCGGGAACTCCACAGTGGACGGATCGCCGCGGTCGACCAGCGCCTCGAACGCGTCGGGCACGGCCACGAACTCCCGCACCGCCGGCAGCCGGTCGCGGAGTCCCTCCAGCGCCGGCAGCAGTTCCTCGCCCACGAACACGATCCCCGCGCCGGAGTCGGCCAGGACGTAGGCGAGCTCGTCGGGCGAGAGCCGCCAGTTCACGATCGCGTTGGCCGCGCCCAGGGCCGCCGCCGCGAAGGTCACCTCGACGCAGGCCGGGTGGTTCTTGTCCACGAACGCCACGCGGTCACCGCGGCCGACGCCCGAAGCGGCCAGGGCTGCCGACAGCCGGCGCACGCGGTCGTCGAACTCGGACCAGGTGCGGGTGACGCCTCCGAAGGTCAGCGCCGGCTGATCGCCGCGCTCGCGAGCCCAGTGTTCGAGCACGTCCCCGAGCAGACGGAACGCAGGTCGGTCAGCCATGACACGGCTCCCTTCGCCGGGCACCATAGAGTGCTCTATGGTGCGTTGCCGCGGCACCGCCGTCAACACCCCGACCAGAGGAAACTCACGCGAACAGCGCCAGGACCCCTTCGGCGCTGCGCACCACCACGTGCGCTGCCGCGCGTTCGGCCGGCGGGCGGTCCTGGCGTTCGGCTTCGTGACGCCAGCGCAGCACGGCGTTGGCGCCGGCCGCGTAGACCTCGCGCGGGTCGGCCTCGAAGTCCAGGCCCAGACGCT
Organism: Amycolatopsis sp. NPDC004368; assembly: GCF_053602515.1. Lineage (NCBI taxonomy): Bacteria > Bacillati > Actinomycetota > Actinomycetes > Pseudonocardiales > Pseudonocardiaceae > Amycolatopsis > Amycolatopsis sp. NPDC004368. The sequence continues at coordinate 83,852 of NZ_JBSGDT010000022.1, forward strand.
CTTCCGGGGTCGTGCCCTGGGCGCCGAGCAGGCGCACGGCCTCGTCGGCGGGCTCGCCGGACAGCGCGGTGCGCCCGCCGCGGATGTCGGCGATCAAGCGCAGCTCGGTGAAATCGTGCGCCGTCGCCGCGAAGCGCTCCACGCGTGCCTCCAGCCGGTCGCTGTGCGGGCGTGGTTCGCTCTGCAGCACGGTTTCCAGCCGCACCACGGCCGTGCGGGCCTTGAGCGCCTCCGCCCGCGCCGCGAAACACCCGGCGACGGTGTCGCGCAGCTCCCCCAGCCCGCTGCGCCGCACGAGCTCCGAGGACAGCTTCACGCGGCTGTCGCTGCCCGTGCGGATCAACGTCAGCGCCAGCTTCACCCCGAACAACCCGAACCGCGACACCAGCGAACGCCGCGTGTCCACCGAAACCGGCCCGGGGAACGCCGGATCGGTGAACGCGTCCACGCTCAGCAGGTAGCGCTCCAGCTCCTCACGCGGCACAGCGGCGAACGCGGCCAGCAGCTCGAACTCGTCGTCGGTGAACGCGCGGGCGCCGTACGCGAGCTGCGCCGCCACCGCGATCACGCCCTGCGCGCCGCTGCACAACGGGTCCTCCCGCCACGCCCGACGGGCCAGCTGCTTCGCGGTGAGCAGGGCGTCGATGCGCCCCGCGCCCGTCTCGTCGGCACGCGCGAGCACCAGCACCGTGTCCACGGCCGTCTGCCGCGCGAACGCCGAGCGCGCGGCAGAGTGCGCGCCCGCCAGCTCGTCAGGCTCGAGGTGGCGCAGCAGCCGCACGGTCGCGTCGGTCAGCACCGAGGGACCCGGATCGTCGACGAGCGCCAGGTCCCGCAACGACCGCGTGTCGCCGAGCGCCGCCGCGAGCGTGGACTTGCCCGTGCCCGGCGCGCCGCTGATGCCGACGCGCAGCGGCTCGTCGAGGTGGTCCAGTGCTTCACGCAGCAACGCAGCCGCGCGCGGGCTGTCGCGGTAGAGCGCGTTGGCTTCGGCCAGCAGGCCGCGCACGTCCTCGGTCACGCCGGCAGCTCCCTCGGCGCGCGGCCCGCGAGCACTCCCAGCTCGCCGGCGCGCTGGTGCAACGCGGCGAGCCGCTCGATCTCCCGGCGCAGCTTCACCATCCGGCGCTCGCGCTCGGCCGAGCCGGCGATGATCGTCTCGCGTTCGCGGGCGAGCTGGTCGGCCAGCTCCTCGGCCAGCCCGGTGAAGTGGTCACGCAGTTTCCGCTGCACGCCGCGGATCGCGTCGCGGCATTCCTTCGAGAACCGCAGGAACACGTCGTCGACGTGGCGCTGCGCGGTCATCTTCGCCACGGCTTGGCGGCGCTGCAGCCGCATGCCGCCCTCGTCGGCGATCGTCTTCGCCGCGAACGCCGCGCCGGCGCCGAGCGAAACGGGGTTGATCAGCGGCAGCCCGGCGAGGCTCGTGACGAGCCCGAACATCAGCACACCACCGTAGGACCCGCGCAGGCCCGTGAACAGCTTCTGCCCGATCTTGAACCCCTCGATGCGCGGCTGCCGGACGTCGGCGATCAGCTCGGCCCCCGACTCGCCGAGCCGAAGGTCGTCCAGGTCGTACTGCGCGCCGAACGCCGCGGCCACCGCCTGCGCGATCCACTCCGCACGGTCGGCGGTGAAGGTGTAGTTGGTCTCCACGGCCTCGGCGAGCGTCCGGTCGAGCCACGGCCCGAACTCGCCCCACACCTTCACCGGGTCGCCCTTGTCGAAGGTCTCGTCGATCGTCTCGACGATCTTGCGCGTGCGTTCACGCAGGTCGTACTCGGCGTCGGACTGCAGGTCGGCGATCTCGTCGGCGAGCAGGTTCTGCCAGCGGGTGTTGCGCTTGCGCAGCTCGTCGGCCTTGCGCTGCGCGCGGTGCAGCAACGTCGTCTGGTCCACGCCCGCGTCCTGCCCGGCGATCTCGGCGCGGGCCCGCAGCGTCTCCACGAGCTCGGCGGCCGCGGCCCGGACGCTCAGCGCCGCCAGCACCGCGCTCGTGTGCTCGGGCGAGCGCGCGGCCTGCTCCGCGATCCACGACAGCAGCTGCGGGAAACCCGAGCGCGAGTTGAGGTCCTGGTCCCCCGCCTTCGCCGCGGCCATGCGCACGGTGGCCGACACGGGCAGCACGGGCGCGTCGATGCCGGCTTCGGACAACAGCGTGCGGTCGCGTTCGGCGACGGCGCGCCAGCTCGGGCAGACGTCGATCTTCGTCAGCGCGACGACGACGTGGGGGCACCACGTGCGCACGTGGTGGGCGAGCGCGACCTCGGCGGCGCCGAGCGGGGTCGTGGCGTCGGAGACGAGCACCACGGCGTCGGCTTCGGCCAGCACGTCGAGGGCGGCGGCGGTGCGCGGCGACCGTGGATCGCCGATCGCGGGGGTGTCGACGAGCACGAGGCCCGACGACAGCAGTTCACGCGGCACGCCGACTTCCACGCGGCGCAGTGAACCGGAGGGGCGCGTGCCGAGCTCTCCGGTGAGCTTCTCGACCGGAACGGGCACGCGTTCGTTGCCGCGGCCCACGAGCGTGGCGGTGGGTTCGGCGGAGTAGCCGATCTCCACGGGCACGGCGGGCGTCGCGGCGTCGCCGACGGCGCAGACAGGTGCGTTGAGCACGGCGTTGACCAGGTAGCCCTTGCCCTGCTTGGGAAATCCCAGCACGGCGACGCGGGTCGCGCCCGGTGGCCGGTCGCGGCGCCGGCGCAGGCGCTGCACCAGGTCTTCGCGGCCGTGCGACCGGCAGGCGTCCAAGGTCTCGTCGAGCACTTCGAGCCAAGCGGGAGCGGTCACGTCGAAGGAGTGTCCCCCGTTCACGAGGAGTGAGCGAACCGGGTGGGCGCTCCACGGTCGCACCCAGACCGTGGAGCCCCTTCCGAAAAGCCGCAGACCTACAGGTGCAGGTCCAGACCGCCGCCGCCGTGGCTGGTCTCGACGCCGGCCTGGAGGTCGATGCCCAGCGTGTGCTGGCCCAGGTCCGTGACGGTGGAGACGGTGTCGTGCACGGCGCCGAGGCCGGCGTCGGTGCCCGTGTGCGCGTCGGTGCCGGTGTGGGTGTCGGCGCGGTCGCCGCCCAGGTCCGGAACGACCGAGTGCGTGAGGCCCTGCACCTCGTGGGTCACGCCGCCGACGGCGTGGTCCAGGCCGCCGAGGCCGTGGGTGAGGTTGCCGACCTGGTCGGTGACGGAGCCCGCGAGGTCGCTGACGTGCCCCTCGACGCCGCCGGCGGTCTGGGCGAGGTTGTTCGTGAGGCCACCCACGGGGGCCATGGCGCCACCGGCGACCGGCAGGTCGCTCACGTGCAGCGGCGCGGAGCCGTCGACGGCACCGGTCACCTGGCCGGCGACGTCCTGGACCTGCGCGACGGCGCCGCTGACGGCACCGGCGTCGAGGCCGCCGGAGAGGTCGTTGACCAGGCCGAAGGCGCTGGTCGGGTCCTGCGCGAGGGCGGTGACGCCCGCGGCGGTGTTCTGCAGGTCGGTCACGCCGGACAGCGTGCCGACGGCGGGCAGCTCGCCCACGACCGGGAGGTCGCCCACGGCGGGCAGCTCGCCGACGGCCGGCAGCGCCGGCAGACCCGGGACGGCCGGGAGGGTCGGGACCGAGAGGCCGTCGACGCCGGGCAGGCCGAGCGACGAGGTGAGCGCCTGCAGCTGCTCGATGGCGCCCGCGGGGCCGTCGGCGAGGACACCGGTGAGGTCGCCGGCCTGCGGGAGGGTGGGGAGCGCGCCCAGGTCGTCGACCGGGATGTAGTCGAGCACCAGCGGCATGACCTCGTGCACATCGGCGGCGCTGATGTCGCCGAGCCCGGCGGCCTGCAGGGCGGCCTGCGGGTCCTGGGCGAAGGCGGCCAGCGACATCGGGTCGCTGAGCAGGTTGAGCGTGAAGTCGTGCAGGGTCTGCACCGGGTCCATGTGGGGATCTCCAGAGGTGTTGAACTACGGGGGATGGCCCGGCCGTCCCCGGCCAGGTTGCCGATGACGGTAGAGACGGGGCTCGTTGACCACATCGGGGTTCACTCCCAGTTGTCGGGCGTTGCACCGTTAGGGGGTCGACTGCTCCCCGTTAGGGAGCACGGGTGACGCATCGGCGCACCAATGGGGGTCAAACCGACATTCGCTTGTCGTGGGTGACCCGAACGCGTGAGGATGATCGGGGGCTCGGGGGTCGGCAGCGTGACCCCCGAAACGGTGCCTCGAAACCGGCCCCGCACCCCTGTTCACATCGGCGTTCACTAACAGTCGCAGCTCGCTCAGCCGTTAGGGGGTCGATATGAGATCGTTAGGGAGTTACGGGCTCATCCGTTCGGGGCTCGGTTGGGTAAATCCCACCCGCGCTTGCCCGGATGACCCGAACGGGTGAGGATGGCGTACCCCTAGGGGGGTGGATTGCTCTCCTTGGCCCGTCCCGGTGCAACGAAGGGAGGAAGCGGCGTTGCCCTATGTGCTCGGTGTCGATGTCGCCCACGCCCGGACCCACGCCGCCACCCGCCGCCGGCAAGGCGACGGCTGGGGCGCGCCCGAACCGCTGTGGCTCGGCGAGAGCTCGCCGGCCGCGGCGACGGCGTTGTTCCTGGACGACGAGGGTTATCTGCTCACCGGCGACGCCGCGGCGCGCGCCGGAACGAGCGTTCCGTCTCGCTTGCTGACCGGGTTCCACCGCCGCATCGGCGACGACGTCCCGGTGTTCGTCGGGGGCGAGCGGTTCTCCCCGGAGTCACTCACCTCAGTCCTCGTCGAGGGCATCGCGGAACACGCGGGCACCCAACTGGGCGGCGCGCCGCGGCACCTCGTCGTCACCCACCCCGGTGACTGGGGCGACTACCGGCGTGACCTTCTGCGACGAGCCCTGAACGATTCCGGTTTCGCCGCCGTGACTTTGGTGCCCAGCGCGATCGGCGCACTTTATGCCCATTTGCCCGATCCCGCGCCCGGTGACAGCACAGCCGCCGTGTGCGAGTTCGGGCCCGACGGCGTCACGGTCACGCTCGCCACGGCGTCCGGCGCGGGGGGCTGGGTGGCGCGCACGAGCACCGAGGGCGTGGCGCCCGCGGCGGCCGTGAGCACGGCTTTCGCGCTGGCGCACGGGATCTCGGTGCTGCCGGACGCGTTGGCGGGCATCGTGTTCTGCGGCGAGCCCGGGCCGGGTGTGCTGCCGGGCCGGCTGCCGTGCCCCGTGTTCACCTCGCCCCAGCCCCCGCTCACCGCGGCGTTCGGGGCCAGTAGCCTTGCCGCCCAACGGATGAGCCCACCCACCCGGCGGGCGCAGCCGGCCGCGGCCGCGGAGACGACCCTGCTCCCCCGCGTCGAAACGGCACCCGAACTCACCGAACGACCGGCTCCGCCCCCGGTGGAGATCACGCCGTTCGAACTGCCCCCGCCCGAAGGTGCCGCGAAACTGCTGCGCCGCTGGCGGCCGCTCGCCGCGGCCGCCGCGGTGCTGGCGATCGGGTCCTCGGTCCTGATCGCCGCTCTCTCCTCCCACGAAGCCACGGCGGACAAGGGAACCGCCCCGGCCCACCCCGCGTCCCTCACGTCATGCGCCCACCCGGGCGCGGCCCCCACCGGTGAAGGTCACTGTTGAACGCACTGCTGGCGAAAACCGGCACCGACGCCGTCCACCCCGTTGCCCGACTGCTCCTCGCGGAGCTGGCGGCTGCCACCACGACGCCCGCGCGGCTCGTGGTCGTCGCGCCCGGCGGCTACGGCAAGACCACCCTCCTCGGCGCCCTCGAGTCGGGCTGCCGCGCGGCCGGCGTCGACGCGACGCTCGTCGACGACGCCGACCAGCTCGGCGAGGAGGACGTGGCGAGACTGACGGCGCTCGCGGGACCGGTCGTGCTGGCGCACCGCCCGAACCCGCGATCGGTGGCGTTGCGCGCGCTGGCCGAGCCGTTCGCCAGGCAGGTGGTGCTGCCCACGCTGAGCGCCGACGAGGTCGGTGCGCTCGCGCGGCAGCTCACGGGCCGGCTCGTCGACGGCGCGGCCGCCGCCGCGTTGCACTCCCGCACCGGCGGCGTGCCGCGGCTGGTGGAACGCGCGGTGACCGGGCAGCTCGGCGACTTCCGCGCCGAACTGGCCGAGCTCGACGACGAAGTGCTGCGCTACCTGATCGCCGCCGAAGCCGGCGCGGGCCGCAACCTGGACCTGCTGTGCGCCTTGCTCGACCTCACGCCCGACCGCCTGCCCGAGGTCGTCGACGGCGCCCGCGCGACGGGCCTGCTCGACGCCAACGACGAACTGCTGCCGGTCGCGGCCGAGGCCGTGCGGACGTACGGCCCGCCGGCCCGCCGGCTGACGGTGCTGCAGCGGCTCGTGGAAATCCAGTTGCGGGGCGGCTTGCCCGTGCTGGAGCTCGCGAAGTCGTTGCTGGACACGGGAAGCTCCGGGGCCAGCGCCGCCGCGGCATTCGCGGCGGCCGCCGGCGAGGCCCTGCCCGGCGACGCGAAACTCGCGGCGCGGCTCTTCGAGGCCGCCGCGGACGCCGGCGCCCGCGACACGGCCGTGACCACGGGCTGGGCCCGCGCGGCCGCGTTGTCCGGCGACCTGGACACCGCCCTGCGCCTCGGCGACGGCATGCTCAGCGGCGACGACCCCGAGGCGCGCGCCGCGGGTGCGGAGATCGCCGCGACGGTTCTGGCGCACCGCGGGGAGCTGGCGCGCAGCGCGGAGCTGTACCGCTGGGCCGCGGCAGCGGACGCTTGCGCGCCGAGCGGCGGTTCGGGGTTCGGCGGGGCGGCTGGCTTCGGCGGTGCCGGACACGGTGGCGCTGGGCTCGGTGGACCGGCTGCGCACGGCCACACCGGACAGGGCGGTGCCGGATTCGGCGGACCGGCTGTGCATGGCAACGCCGATCACAGCGGCGCCGCATTCGGTGAACCGACCACACAAGGCAACACCGGACAAGGCAACCTCGGATACAGCGGACCAGCCGCGCACGGCCACGCCGGACACAGCGGCGCGGGATACGGCGGACCGGCCACGCACGCCGGTACCGAATACGGCAATGCAGGACGGGGCGGCACCGGATTCGGTGACACGACCGCGCACACCGGCGGACCGAGCGGCGCCGCGCTCGGCGAGCCTGCGCTGGGTGGAGCCGCCTTCGGTGGTGGTGAGCCCGGGGCGGACGTGGGCGCGCCGGCGTGGGCCGCGGGGCGGCCGGGGACCGGTCACAACGCACCGGGGCCCGGGGAGCCGTGGTCGGTGTGGGCCGGGGTGCGGGTGCCGGAGGTGTACCGGTGGGCGGGGCGGGGTGCGGCGAACTCGTTCGCCGCCATCGCGCTCGCCGGGTCCGGGCAGTTGGCCGCGGCGCGCGACCTGGTGGAGGCGCCGGTGCCCGGGGTGGCGCCGACGTTGTTCGCGGGGGCCGTGGCGCGGACGGCGGGCGGGATCGTCGGCTCGGTGAGCGGGCAGGGCGCCGACACGCTCTCGGCGCTCGTCGGGGCGGCGGCGATGCTCGAACCCGCCGCGACGGGTGCGCCGCTGCCGGACAGCCCGGCCGCGCTGGCCGCGCTCGTCGGGTTGCACTCGGGTGAGCTGGGGCTCGCGGAGTCGGTGCTGGACCGCGCCCTGGCCAGCGACGTCGGCGGCGATCTGCTCACCGCGCGCCACCGCCTGTTGCTCGGCTGGGTCGCCATGACCAGCGGCCACCTCACGGCCGCCGCCGAGCAGCGTGACGCCGTGGCGGGCACGCGGCTGGAGCCCCGTGACGAGCTGTTCTTCGCCACGCTCGAGCTTGGTCTCGCCCGCCGCGCCAGCGATCTGGTGGGGCTGCAGCAGTCGTGGGACCGCGCGTACCAGGCGTCGATGCGCCAGCAGACCGACCTGTTCACCCTGCTGCCGCTCGGCGAGCTGGCCATCGCCGCCGCCCGCACCGGCGCGCACGCGAAGCTCGCGCCCCAACTGCGCCACGCCCACGCCCTGCTCCGCGACCTCGGCAACCCTCCACTGTGGACGGTGTCGTTGACCTGGCACGAACTGCACGCGGCCATCACCGTCGAGGACCTCGACACCGCCGCCCACCAGCTGGCGACCCTCACGAGCTTCGCCGGCCACGGCCGCTACCCCGCCGCCCTCGCACGTGCCGCCACGTCCTGGCTCGCCGTGCTCGGCGGCAGCTTCGACCACGACGAGATCTCCGCGGCCGCCGCCGAGCTCCACGAGCTCGACCTCTGCTGGGACGCCGCGCGCCTGGCCGGCCAGGCCGCGATCCGCACGTCCGACCGCAAAGCCATGGTCCAGCTCCTCGAAGCCGCGCGCCAGTTCCAGGCCGGCACCGGCCGCCGCGAATCCGCCACGCCGGAACCCGGCGCGTCCCCCGGTCTGAGCACGCTGAGCGAACGCGAGCTCGAAGTCGCCCGCCTCGTGGTCGACGGCCTCACCTACAAGCAAGCCGGCAGCGAGCTGTTCATCTCGGGCAAGACGGTGGAGCACCACATGGCCCGCATCCGAGCCAAGCTGGGCGCGTCGGACCGCCGCGAACTGCTGGCCACGCTGCGGGATCTGCTGGCGAAGCCCGACCTGTCCTGACAGGACTGACAGGACTGACAGGACTCAGTCGCGGCTCGGGCCGAAGCGTTCCGTTTTGATCGAATGGGGCGAATGCCCCAAAGCCAGCAAGATGTCCGCCACCGTTTCGACAAACCCGGTGGGCCCGCAGACGAACGCGGTGGGCCCGAAGTCCGCCGGCCAGCTCGCCGTGTTCAGCGTGGCCACGCTGAGCCGGCGCGGGATGCCCGGGGCACCTTCCGGGAGCTCGCGGGTGTAGACGTAGGTGACGTCGAGCCCCGCGTACGGCTTGCGCAGCTCGTCGGCGTAGTACACGTCCGCCGGCGTGCGCACGGAGTACACGAGCCGGAACAGCGCGCGGCTCCCGGCAGCGCGCCGGGCACGGATCATCGCCATCAGTGGCACCACGCCGGCCCCACCCGCGACGAGCAGCACCGGCGCGGGGTCCGTGGGACGCCAGACGAACCAGCCGCCGATCGGGCCGCGGATCTCGACGGGGTCGCCGACGGCGTACGGGCCCGTCAGGTGTTCCGAGACCTCACCGCCGGGGACGCGCTGGACCGTGAGCTCCACGCGGTCACCGTCGGACGGCGCGGCGAGCGAGTAGCTGCGCTGGGCGGTGTAGCCGTCGGCCGCGGTGAGGCGGACGTCGACGTGCTGGCCCGCCAGGTGGCCGGGCCAGCCGGGGACGTCGAACACGAGCGTGCGCGACGTCGCCGTTTCCTGGCGGATCTCCGCGAGGTGCGCGACGCGCCAAGCTAGTCGCCCTGATACCGCTGTTCCCGCCATGGGTCTCCGTAGTCGTGGTAGCCGGAGGCCTCCCAGAAGCCCGGCTCGTCCTTCGTGGTCAGTTCCAGCCCGCGCACCCACTTCGCCGACTTCCAGAAGTACAGGTGCGGCACCACCAGCCGCGCGGGGCCGCCGTGTTCGGGCGTGAGGGGTTTGCCGTTGTACTCGTACGCGATCCACGCCTGCCCATCGAGCAGGTCGGCCAGCGGCAGGTTGGTCGTGTAGCCGCCGTAGGAGTGCACGAGCACGTAGTCGGCCATCGTGTCGAGGGCGCCGATCAGCGTGTCCACGGGCACGCCGCGCCAGCGGGTGTCGAGTTTGGACCACTGCGTGACGCAGTGGATGTCCACGGTGAACTTCTCGCTCGGCAGCGAAGTCAGCTCACGGAACGACCACGCGCGCTTCTCGCCCGTCTCCGTGGTGACGGTGAACTCCCACTTGTCCAGGTGCACGCGCTGCGTGGGCCCGGCGGACAACACGGGGAAGTCCTCCGTGAGGTACTGCCCGGGTGGCAGCCGCGGGTTGCCCCCACGGGCGCGACCGGTGAACCCCGGCGTGATGACACCCATCGCGGACTCCTTCCCCGAACCTGATCGAACCTGACCGAGCCGGCCCAGCCGACGGCCCAGCGCAGCCTACCCGCGAACGTGCATTCCGAGCGAGGTCACCAGCACCGTCGCTTGTTCAGGCGACACGATCGCCCCACCGAGCTCCGCGTGCACCGGGTCCAGCGCCGAGAGGTCGCTGCCGCGCAGCTCCGCACCGCCGAGCTTCACATCGAGCAGCTCGGCGCCCGAGAGGTCGACGTCGGCGAACGTCGCTCCGGTGCAGTCCGCGCGCGACAGGTCGGCCTCGCGCATCCGTACACCCTGGAACTTCACGCCGCGCAGGTCCGCGCCCGCCAGCCCCGTGAACGACCAGTCGCCGCCCAGCACCCTCATCGGCCGCAGCGAGCACTCGGTGAACCGGCTGCCGACGAGCTTGCACCCGCTGAACTCGGCGTCGAACAGGTTGCAGCGCGCGAACGTGCACCCCGTGAACGCCGTGTCCACGTGCTGCGAAGCGTTGAAGCGCACGTTGCCGAACACGCAGTCGATGAAGGAGACACCGCGGGTGACGGCCTCGGTGAGGTCGACCTCGTGGAACTCGCAGCGTTCGAACCGCCGGCCGGTGAACTCGTCGGCGTACCAGTCCTCACGGCGGAAGACCAGCTCGGTTTCGGCGGGCTCGGGCACGCGGCCAAGGTTATCCGCCCCGAGGCGCCGGTCGGCCAACCGGCGCAATGTGCGCGGTGACGCGTTTCATCGTCACCCGGAAGTGGGAATTACTCGGCATGTCCAGATGGCGAACTTCCACCAGAACCAACACGGCAGCCCGAGTGATCACCGCGATCGGCGCGTTGTTCGCGTTCATCGAGGTGGTCTACCTGGTGATGCTGCTCGCCGGTGCCAACACCGCGAACGGCTTCTTCATCTTCATCCGATCCCTGGCCGAACCGCTCGCCCTCTTCTTCCCGGGCCTGTTCCCCGTGAGCAACGGCGACCTCGCGGTGATCCTCAACTACGGCCTCGCCGCGGTGTTCTGGCTGGTCGTGAGCGGGTTCATCGCCCGGCTCGTCGCCCGCTGACCCACTTTCGCCGGGCTGAAACCCAAGGCGGCGAACACCACACGCGGCAGCGATCGGGAACGACGCGAAATACCATGGCGGGATGTCCGAAGGCCGCTGGTTCGAAGCCATGGTTCCCGAGCTCGCGGGCCTCGCCGCCTCACTGCTCCCCAGCGTGCCCGCCACCCCGGCGGCGCTCGCGCGCACGGTCACCGAACAGCTCGTCGGCCGGCGCCTCACCGCGAAGGCCAACGGCGGTGAGGCCCGGTTCACGCTCACCGAACTCGATTACCCGGCCGATTCCCTGCGGCTGGCCACCGGCCGCGTCGGCGACGTGCGGCTGGTGGCCGAAGACGTCGACTGGCCCGCTCCCCCCGCCACCACGCCGTTGCGCCGGGTTGTCGTGGTGGCCAGGGAGGTGCGCGTGCGCAGCCTGCCGACACCAACCGTGACCCCGGCTTCGGTCGAGCTCGACATCACCGTGCCCGGCGACGTGGTGCGCGAGCGCGTTGCCGCGGCCCGGCCGGACGTCGTCGCGACGCCGCACGCCGACGGTTTCCACGTGCGCTGGGCGAAGCACCCTTCGTGGGGCCGGCTTACGCTCACCCCCGCCGTCGCCGACGACGCCGTGGTGCTGACGCCGACCACCCTCCACATCGGACAGCGGGGGTTCCGCACCCCGAAACGGATCCGGCCCGTGGTGCTGCCGCTGTCCGACCTGCCGAAGGGCCTGCGCCTGACCGGCGTGGCCCCGGGTGAGGACGAACTCGTGCTGCACACCGTCGCCGACGAGTGGCCACAACGGCTTTCCCGCGTTCCCCTCCCCGAACTCCTGGCGTGGCTGACGACGGCCGCCCTCACCCTCACGGTGCCGAAGCTCAAGCCCAGGTGACCGGCAGCGAGTGCACCCCGTAGACGACCATGTCCGTGCGCAGCCGCACCTCTTCGGCCGGGATCGCCAGGCGCAGCTCCGGCAGCCGCGCCACCAGCTCCGCCAGCCCCACCCGCAGCTCGGAACGCGCCAGCTGCTGCCCGAGGCACTGGTGCACGCCGTGTCCGAAGGCCAGGTGCGGTGTCCGCGGGCGCGTGAGGTCGAGCCGTTGCGGTTCCGGCCAGTGCTCCGCCGCGCGGTTGGCCTGGGGCACCGAGATCAGCACCGTGTCGCCCGCCGGGATCACCACGTCGCCCACGGTGAGGTCTTCGGTGGCGACGCGCGACGGTCCGATGTGGATGATCGAGAGGTAGCGCAGCAGCTCGTCGACGCCGTTGTCCAGCACCGCCGGGTCCTCCCGCACCAACGCGAGCTGGTCCGGGTGCTCCAGCAGCGCGAAAGTGCCCAGTGCCAGCATGTTCGCCGTGGTCTCGTGGCCCGCGCCGAGCAGCACGGTCGCGATGTCGACCAGTTCCTGTTCGGTCAGCGGCGGTTCGGCGTCGCCGTGGATCAGGCCGGACACGAGGTCGTCGGCCGGGTGCGCGCGCTTGTGCGCCACCAGTTCTCGCATGAACGCGTAGATCGCCTCCGACGCCGCCGCCCGCTCTTCGTCGCTCTTGGTCAGGTTGAGCGCGACCGCCGTGTGCTCCTGGAACTCGGCGCGGTCGGCGTAGTCGACGCCGAGCAGCTCGCAGATCACCAGTGAGGGCAACGGCAACGCGAACGCCGGCACCACGTCACCGGAGTTGCCGGCCGCGCGCATGGCGTCGAGGTGCTCCACGGCGATGTCGCGGATCCGCGCTTCCAGCTGCTGCATGCGCCGCACGGTGAACTGGCCGGTGAGCAGCCGGCGCAGCCGCGTGTGCTCGGGCGGGTCCATGAAGATGAACCGGCCGTCTTCGCGCTGGGTCTCGGCCGGGCAGCTCGCCTCGCCGGGGCGCTGGTCCATCGCGCTGCGGTGGCGGACGGTGTCGGAGCTGAAGCGCGTGTCGGCCATCACCGCGCGGGCCTGCTCGTAGCCGGTGACCACCCAGGCGTGCGCGCCGTTGAGCAGCTCGACCCGCGCCACGGGCGCCTGGTCGGCGAGCACGGCCGGCGGGTCGAACGGGCACTTGCCGCGCTTGAGCATTTCCGGTGGAACCGGGCGGCGCATGGTGGGCGGTTTCGTGGCGGTCATCAACGATCCTTCCGGGTGGTGGGGGCACGCGGGGCGGTCAGGAGTCCGGTGATGGCGTCGGTGAGCGCCGCGCCGACCAGCGGCCAGTCGGCGGGCACCCCGGTGGTCGCGGCGAGCCGTTCCTGCTCCGCGCACGTGTGGATCACCGCGACCCGCGCGGTCTGGCTCCGCAGCGAGGCTTCGGCGGCGGGCAACGGCGTCGCGTGCGCCCACACCGCGGCCGCGCCGTCGGCGAACTCCACCGCCAGCACGGGTTCGACACCCTCGACGTCGAGCAGCGCCGGATCCGTGACCACCTGCGCGAGGAACCGCGCGCACCAGCTGGGGTTGCCGAGGCTCGCCAGGTGGTCGGTGTAGGGCAGTACCAGGCTACCCACGTGGTCACGCGGCCGCCGCGACCTGCGCACGGCCGCCACACGCTCCTTCGCCCGCGCCGCGATCGGCTCGACGTGCGAGCGCGTGATGGCGCGGATCAAGTCCTCACGCGAGCCGACGTGGTAGGCGAGCGCGGAGTTGTTGGCCTGCCCGGCGGCCTCCACGATCTGCCGGTTGGACACCTGGGCCAGGCCACGTTCGGCGAAGAGCCGCTCGGCCGTGCGGAGCAGGAGCTCACGGGTGGCTTCCGCTTGTTCCCGACGCGATCCCGTTTCCACCCCGCGCACCCCTCGTAAGACGATCTTCTTACGAAGCTAGTGCTAAGACACGCGTCTGACAACCATCGGGTCGGGAATTCACCGAACGGCCGCTGGGTTCACACACTCCTGTCCCTCGCCGCGACCAAATGCAACGACGGCAGCATCACGAGCAGGGCGAGCGCGGTCAGGGCGGCTGCCACCCACACAGGCCCCAGGTTGCCGGAGCCCGAGAGCGCCACGGCCCCGATCGCCGGGCCGGCCGCGGCCCCGACGTTGAGGGCGGCGGTTGCGTAGGAACCACCCATGGTGGGCGCTTCGGAGGCCGCGTAGAGCACCCGCGCGATCAGGGTGCTTCCCACCGCGAACGCCAACCCGCCCTGGACGAACACCAGGATGAGCAACAGGACCGGGTTCTCCGCGAGCAGGGCGAAAACCACCCAGCCCAGCACCAGGACCGGCGAGGCTACGCAGAGAGTCAAGCGGGGGCGCCGGTCGGAGAACCGCCCGGCGGCGGTGAGCCCGACGAAGGACCCGACGCCGAACAGCACCAGGGCCGGCGGCACCCACACCTCGTCCAGGCCGGCGGTCCCGGTCACCATCGGTGCGAGGAAGGTGAACGCGGCGAAGGTGCCGCCGTTGACCAGCGCACCGAGCACCATCGCGACGAGCAACCGGGGCGCGCGCAGCTGCGCGACTTCGGAGATCAGAGATGAACTGAACCCATCCGGCGCAGCTTCCCCGCGCGGGCGGATCCCGGTGACGATGCCGAGTGCCGCGGGGACGCACAAGAGCGCGACTGCCCAGAACGTGGCCCGCCAGCCCCAGGCCGTGCTGAGCAGTGCGCCCGCGGGTACGCCGGCGACCGTGGCGACCGTCGTGCCGGACAGCAGGACCGCCAGGGCGCGTCCCTTCCGGTCCGGAGCCACGAGACGGGTCGCGGTGCTGAGCGCGACCGCCAAGAATCCGGCGTTGGCGACCGCGGCCACGACACGGGTCGCCAACAGGACGGAGAACGTCTGGGTCGTCGCGGCAACGACGTGGCAAGCGGCGAAGACCACCACACAGCCGAAGAGTGTGGCCCGGGCGGGCCACCGGCGGGTGAAAGCGGCCATGGTGGGTGCGCCGACGATCATCCCGACCGCGAACGCGGACGTCAGCAATCCGGCGGTCCCGACCGCGACGTCGAGACCGGTGGCGATGTCCGGCACCAGGCCGGCGAGCATGAATTCCGAGGTGCCCATGGTGAAGACGGCCAGGGCAAGCAAGTAGAGAGCGAGAGGCATCGAGGACTCCGAGGCGAGAACCGGACGGAAGGCGTCTCGTCACCACGGCCAGCACCCCGGGGTGCCCGAACAGCCGCCAGGCGCACAACGGCAAGGCGTACAGCGGCAAGGCGGGAAGGCTGGAACCTCAGTGGTTCAGGGGGCTGACGGCGTGACCGAAAGCCCCCGAAGTGGACGCCTCGGGGCTCGACATGATCACCACTCTACTGATCGCCCCCCGGCACCGCACAGCTGTTTCGGGTGAGCCAACGTCCCACCCGCAACAGCTAGGACTCTTCACCCAGGTACCGTGTGTGATCCTCCTGCCGGTTCACGTCCGCCGCGTAGTACTCCTGCGCGAGCTTCTCCGCCTTGCTCCGCATGAGGTCCAGCTGCTTCGTCAGCTCGTCCTGCGCGCTGGTGCCGTCGGCGTCGCGGCGGGAAGCGAACCAGCGTGGCAGGTTCAGGTACGTCTCCACCGACAGCGGCAGGTCCGTGCGCGCGAGCAGCAGCACGCGGTACTGCAGGTCCGGCGTCGCGGCGAGGCGCAGGGGGTCCTTCAGCAGGTCCGAGAGCACCTCGGCCACGTGGCGCACACCGTCCACAGCAGACGTCGGCAGCCGACCGGAGTGGGTGGAAACCGTCTGCACCAGCGCTTCCAGGGACGCGCGCACCTGCGCCGCCTCCACGGTCGGGTCGACGACGAGCCGCACCTTGTCCGGCGGCGCGACCAGGGCGCCGGCGAGGTAGAGCACGGCCATGACCGCGAACATCAGCCACAGCGGCCCGATCACGCCGACCACGTACAGCAGCAGGCCGATCAGGCCGCCGAGGCAACCGGCGATGTTCTTGGTGGAGCTGAACCAACGCCTCATTGGTACCCGCGAATCTCCTGGAAGACACTGGACAGCTGCGCGTTGCGGGCGTCGAAGACCTTGCCGCCGGTCATCGTGGCGACCTGGGTGAGCTCGTCGCCGCTGCCCTCACCGAACAGCACCGTGAACACCGGGATCTGCTTCATCGCGGCTGGCAGCCCGGGGAACTCGGCCTTGAAGGCGTCGAGGTTCTTCCCGCTCTCGTTCTGGCCGTCGGTCATGAGCACGATCGAGTTGAACCGGTCCGGGTCCTGCGCCACGAGCGGCGCCATCACCGTGTACGCGCGCGAAAGGCTGTCGTAGATCGCCGTGCCGCCGCCGGCCTTGAGGCCCTCGACGTAGGCCTTGATCTTCGCCAGCTCGTCCTGCGGGTTCTGCTCGGGCACGGTGAAGGTGGTCGGCTGCCCCGGCGCGGTGTTGAACGGCAGCATCGTCACCTCTTCCCGGCTGCGGAACTGCCGGTAGCGCCCCACGAGCGAGTTGTCCGCGCCCGTGAGCCCGGCCAGCGCCGTGCGCAGGTCCTCGATGCGGTCGCCCTCCATCGAGCCCGACGTGTCGAGCACGTACAGCGTGCGCGACGGCCGGCGGATCTTGCTGAAGTAGGCCTGCAGCAGCGCGTCGACGGCCTGTTGCGTCGCCGGGAACGGCAGCTCCACCAGGTCGTGGGGCACGAACTGCGAGCCGAGCTGCACACCGGGCACGACGGGCCGCCGTTGCGTGACCTGCATGATGCGCTGCTGCGTCTCGGGTTTGCGCAGGTAGTCGGCGAGCCGCTGGTGCGCGTCGCGTGCGGCGTCGTCGGCGCTGGTCAGCAGGGTGAGCGGGTAGTCGGCGGTGATCACGCCGTCGCTCGGGTAGATCAGTTTCAACGGCTGCGGCAGCTTGCCCGAGGAGTTCATCGACAGCAGCACGGACTCGTAGTTGACCAGGCCGTCGACCTTCTGCCCGGGGTCCTGCCCGGTCGCGCGCCGCTGGAACGCGTCGGACAGCCAGCCCGACGAACCGGCCGACATCCGCTGCGCGCTGAAGAACTGCGTGAGCTGCGGCGTGACGGCGGCGATCTGCTGCGCGTCGATCGCCGTGCCCGAGTGCGCCAGCGCCGACGCGACACCCACCAGCGCCGAGAAGCCCGAGTTCGACGCCGACGGGTCGGTCATCCCGTAGGTGAACTCCTTCTTCCCCGCCGCCTCGGCGATGTCACCCCACGTCGGCGCCTTCTTGTCCCAGCCCAGCCGCTGCGCGACCGGGTGGGACAGGCCCAGCACCACCGGCGAGCTCATGATCTTCACCTGGTTGCCCAGGCGCTTGGCCGCGGCGGGAATGCCCGCGGGATAACGGTTCGACGAGAACCACACGGCGTCGTACTTGCCGTCGAGGCTCCCGTTGGCCAGCGCCTCGGCGCCCTCCAGGGTGCCGGTGAACGTGAACTTCGCCTTCACGCCCGTGGCCTTGGCGGCCTCGTCGAGCACCGGCTGCATGTCGGCCAGCTCGCTGCCGGCGAGGATGCGCAGCGTGCCGGCCTGCGGCTGGTCGCCGCTGTCGGTGCCCTCGGACGAAGAACACCCCGTCACGAGCAGTGCGGCGGCGAGCGCCAGTACCGCAAGGTTCTTCACAGCTCCCCCTCGTGCGAACGCCGCAGCCGGTCCTCGGCGCGGCGCAGCTCCCCGGACAACGATTCCACTGTGGACGCCATGTGCAGCACGGCCTCGGCCTTGAACCCGTCGATCGCGTCCAGCGCCGAGTAGATCCGGTCGAACGAGTCGCGCAGCGTGTCGACGGCGACCGCGGGGTCGCTCGACGCCTTGCGGATCTCGGCGCTCTGCGATTCCAGCAGCGCCGCGTTGGCGCGCAGCAGCCCGTCGGTGGTCGACTGCAGCGCGGCGACCTCGTCGAGCACGTCACGCTGGTTGGCCAGCGCCGCGCTCACCAGCAGGGCCACGCGCAGCGCGGAGACGGTGGTGGACACCGCCCGCTCGACGCCGCGGATCAGCTCGTCGTTGGTGCGGCGCACCAGGTCGAGCGCGAGGTACCCCTGCGCGCTCACGGCCAGCTGCGTCAGCACGTCCTGGTGGCGCTGGCGGATCGGGTACAGGATGTCGGCGCGCAACGCGTTGGCGTGCGCGGGATCCGTGAGGTCGAAGACGCCGGCCTGCCGGTCGATGGCGCCGTCGACGGCCTCGGCGAACGCGGCCGCCTCGGCGAGCCGGCCGAGCGTGGCCCACAGGCGTTCGCGCTCGCCCTTGAGCGCCGCGTTGTCGCGCCGCAGCGCGTCCTGGCGGGTGCGCAGCTCGCGGACCAGCGCGTTCACGGGTTCGTTGGCCGCGCGGTAGCGGTCGAGGGCGCGCTTCGCGCCGGCGGCGGCCGGGAAGATGCCGAGCAGCTTGCGGCCGGTGATCGGCAGCTTCGCCGGGTCGAGCTCGGCGACGGTGCGGCGCAGCTCGACCAGGCTCGTGGTCACCTGCTGCTGCGGCGAACCGACGGAGCCGCGCGCGGATTCCAGCGCCTTCGTCGACCGGTCCAGCATCGTGCCCGCGACGGTCGCCGCCGCGCGCATGTCCGCTTCGCCGACGGCGAGGATCTCGTCGAGCAACGTCGTGAACTCGGGCGAGGAAACATCGAGCGCTTCCAGCCGCGTCGCGAACTCGCCGGCGCGACGGGCGATGTCGGCCCGAGTGTCGGCGCCGAGCGCGATCAAGCCGGCGACGCGCTCCACGGGAACCGCCGCCACCGCTTCCGGTGGGGTGAGGGTGAAATCGTCCATCAGTACTGCTTCTGGATCGCGTCGAGCAGCCGTTCCAGCGTTTCGAACGAAGGCGGCTCCACCGTGTCCACGAGATCGGCCGGCACCGGGGACTTGGCCGCGGCCACGACGTCGCGGAACAACTGCGGGTTCGTGGTGCGGAAGCCGAACGTGGCGGCGAGCTTGCCCAGGTCCGGGTCGGCCGAAAGCAGCTGCCCGACCTTGTCACCGTTGGCGGAGAAGGGAACCAGTGTGTGCTTCGAGTACACCGTGGGTGCGGTGTAGAGCATGCGCATGTCTGGCCGGATCGAGCCGTCATTGCGCACCAGACGGTCCACGTACTGCGATTCGTAGATCAATGCCAGCGGCGTTTTGCCCATACCCGCCGAGAGGTAGTCCTCGAACGGTCCCTCGGTGCTGTTCTGCGTGTAGCCCTGATCGAGGAAGAGCTTCGACAGCTGGGGCAGCACCTTGGCTTCCTGGTCGGGCGTGGAGACGACGTTGTTGCCGTGGGCCACGAAGGACACGATCGACAGGTACATCGCTGCGGAGTTCGACTCGCGCGGGTCGGTCGTCGTCACGAGGATGTTCTTGCGCACGGGGTAGGCCGTGTTGCCCGGCAGCTGGTCCCAGCGCGTGCCCGCCTGCGTGAGCTGCAGGTACTTGCCGATGTCGAGCACCTGGTAGTCGCCCGCGCCCTTGTGCACCGCACCCGCGGTGGTCAGCAACTGCACGATCGGTTCGAACGTCGCGATCGCCATCGGCGACTGGAACGGCGTGTACACCGTGGTCACCTTGCGGTCGCGCTGGATCTTCTGCGCCGCGGGCGAGGACGAGGGGAACGCGAACTCGTACTTCGAGAGATCGACCGTGGTCGCGATCTGGCGCGAGCCGGCGGTGTCGACCTCCACCTTCAGGCCGTGCTCGGCGAAGGCGTCGATCACGCGCTGGTCGGTGAAGAAGGCCTGCTTCTCCGAGCCGATCACCCCGCGCACGACGGTGAGGTCACCCCCTCCCGCCGTGTCGTCGCCCCCGGATCTTCCCCAGATGATCACGGCCACGACGGCGAGCACCAGAACCACAGCCAGCCCGATGGACAACCGGCGTTTCACGAACCCACCTTCCGCACGTCCCGCGACGCGTCACCTCGGATCCTTCAGCCCCCGCAACTCGTTTGACGCGCGGCACGAGGAGTTCGAAGTGAACGATCAGTGAACGAACGGGGTCGATCGAGGGAGGCGTTTCCGTTGGCGCGGAAAGGAATTTTCGAACTGGGCGGAGGTGCTCGACTGGTGATCACCGGCACCGCACGAAAACGCGCCGCCGCCTGCTGGTTCAGGCGGCGGCGCGGTGAAGCGTCAGAGCGAAGCCTGCTCCTCCACGGGCAGACAGATCTCGAACCGCGTGTCCCCCGGCACCGACGTCACCTTGATGTCGCCCGAATGCCGCTCCACCACGATCCGCCACGAGATGTCCAGCCCGAGGCCCGTGCCCTCCCCCACGCCCTTCGTCGTGAAGAACGGCTCGAAGATGCGCTGGCGCACCTCTTCGGGAATGCCCGGGCCGGAGTCGCCGATCTCCACGCGGACCTGGTTGCCCACCTGCCAGGTGCGCAGGGTCAGCGTGCCCTCGCCGCCCATGGCCTGCACGGCGTTGTCGATGATGTTGGTCCACACCTGGTTCAGCTCGGCGGCGTAAGCGGGGATGCGGTCGATGGTGCGGTCGTACTCCTTGACCACGCGGACCTTGTCGCCGATCTTGCCCGACAGCATGACCAGCGTGGAGTCGAGTCCTTCGTGGACGTCGATCCACTGGTGCGGCGCGCGGTCCATCTGCGAGTACTGTTTCGCCGCGCCCACGAGCACCGAGATGCGTGTGGTCGAGTCCTCGATCTCGCCCATGAGGATCTCGGTCTCCAGCGCATACGCGAGCCAGCGCAGGGCGCCGTCGAGCAGGCCCTCGCCGACGGACTCCAGCACGCCGTCGAGGTTCTCGGTCCGCAGGCCGGCGGCGACGAAGATCGCGGCGAGGTCCCAGCCCTGGTCGATGCCGTGGTCGTCGAACCAGTCACTGATCTCGTCCTCGCGGTCGGACTGCTGCATCGCGGAGAGCCGCGGTGCGTCGGCGACCGTCTTGACCAGCTGTTCCTGCACGTCGAGCAGCTGCTCCAGCAGGTCGGGGTCGATGTCCTTCTTCGCCAGCAGGGCGAGCTTGTGGCGCATGCCGGCCACCCGCTCACGCAGCGACGCCGTGGCGCGCACCGCGGCCGCGGCCGGGTTGTTGAGCTCGTGGGTGAGCCCGGCCGACAGCTCGCCGAGCGCGAGCAGCCGGCGCCGCGACGAGATCACCAGGTCGGTGTTGCGCCAGCCCAGGTACACGCCCTCCAGTAGGTGGGCCGCCATCGGGAACCAGTTGCGGAACTCCACCGCGAACTCCGCCGAGGGCAGCGCGAGCAGCGTCAGGTCGCCGATCGAGTGCACGGAGGAGTCGTAGACGTGCTCGCTGTCTTGGTGCACGAAGAACTGCCTGGCGCCGAAGTAGGCACCACGCTGGTCGGTGCGTTTGATCTCGACCTCGGCGCCGCTCACCATCCGCGACATCCGCAGCGCACCCGAGAGCACGATGTAGAAGCACGTGGCGGGCTGGCCCTCGCGCAGCACCTCGGTGTCGCCCTCGTAGTGCTCCACCACGGAGTTCTGTTCGATCCAGCTGAGCTGCTCCTCGGAGAGGTGCTCGAACAGGAAGAGGCCGCGGAGTTCCTCGCGCGGCAGTGCGGGCTCCTTCACTGTTCCTCCAGGTAACGGTGGACCAGGGTCACGGCCATGGCACCCTCGCCGACGGCCGAGGCGACGCGCTTCACCGACTGCGACCGCACGTCGCCGGCCACGAACACGCCCGGCACTGAAGACTCCAGGTGGTAGGGATCGCGGTCGAGCGGCCAGCCGGCCGGCTTGCGGCCTTCCACGACCAGGTCTGGCCCCGTCTGGACGAACCCGTGGTGGTCGCGCTGGATCACGTCGCCCAGCCAGTCGGTGCGCGGCGCCGCGCCGATGAAGATGAACAAGTGCCCCGCCTCGACGGTCTCGGTCGCATCGCCGTGGCAGAGGGTCACGGCTTCGAGGTGATCGGCGCCGTGGGCCCGCACGACGGTGGTGCCGGTGCGCACGGTGATGTTGTCGATGCCCGCGATCTGCTCGATCAGGTAGTGCGACATCGACTTCTCCAGCGAATCGCCGCGCACCAGCAGCGAAACCTCGCTCGCGTGCTGCGCGAAGAACACCGCCGCCTGACCCGCGGAGTTCGCGCCGCCGACGATGTACACGTGCTGGCCCTTGCACTCGGGCGCTTCCGTGGCGGCGGAGCCGTAGTAGACGCCGCTGCCGGTGAGCTCGCGGATGCCGTCGGCCTCGTGCGCGCGGTAGGTGACGCCGCTGGCCAGGATCACGGAGTGGGCGGCGATCTCGGAGCCGTCGCCGAACGTGACCACGCGGCTCGATCCGCGCACCTCCAGGCCCACGACGTCGCGCGCGGTGAGCACCTCGGCGCCGAACTTCTGCGCCTGCCGGCGCGCGCGGTCGGTGAGCTGCGCGCCGGACACGCCGTCGGGGAACCCGAGGTAGTTCTCGATGCGCGAGCTCGTGCCCGCCTGCCCGCCGGTGGCCTTGCGCTCGACCAGCACCGTGCGCAGGCCCTCGGACGCGCCGTACACCGCGGCACCCAGGCCGGCCGGGCCGCCGCCGATCACCACGAGGTCGTAGAACTCCTGCGCCGGCCGCGTCGACAGGCCCACGGCGTTCGCGATCTCACCGCCGGTGGGCTGCTTGAGCACGGTGCCGTCGGGCGTCACGACCACCGGGATGTCGGACTCCACGGCGCCGGCCGCGGCCAGGATGCGCCCGCCTTCGTCCTCGTCCACCGAGTACCAGCGGTACGGCACGGCGTTGCGCGCGAGGAAGTCCCGCACCTTGAACGACGGCGCCGAGTACCGGTGGCCGACCAGCTTGGTCTCCTCCACGGACTTGTCGCCGACCGCCAGCCACGTCTCCACGAGGGAGTCGATGACCGGGTAGAGCTTCTCCTCCGGCGGGTCCCACGGCTTGAGCAGGTAGTGGTCGACGTCGACGACGTTGATCGCCTGGATCGCGGCGTCCGTGTCGGCGTAGGCCGTCAGCAGCGCGCGGCGGGCGTTGGGGAACAGGTCCATCGCCTTCTCGAGGAAGGCGATCCCGTCCATGTGCGGCATGCGGTAGTCGGCGAGGATCGCCGCGACGGCGTCGCCGCGCAGCTTGATCTCGCGCAGGGCGTCCAGGGCATCGGCCCCGGAGTCGGCGCGGATCACGCGGTAGTCCTTGCCATAGCGGCGCCGCAGGTCACGCGCGACCGACCGCGAAACAGCGGGGTCGTCGTCGACGGTCATCAGGATCGGCTGGCTCACACCCGACAGCCTACGGCGTGCTCTCGGGCGGTGAGAACGCTTGCGCAGGCTCGACCTGCTCCAGCCGGGCCTGGACCTGGGAATGGGCTCGGAGTTCTTCCGACGCCGAGCTGCACGTGGACGACATCCTGGGGAGGGCCAAAGCCGCCGCGCGCTGGACGTCGGGCATCCGGAAAACGGCTGCGCGGCGGGGGCAGCTTCGCCACTCAAGACTTCACCTCCCACGGCTTTGTCCAGCTGTTCACGGCCCAGTGGATCCACCGCCCAGCAGGACTCCGCGCGCCGGCAACGCCGGCCCTGCGCACCGAGCAGATCTGCACGGCCGCCGAACTTCGCGCTTGGCAGACCGCTTGGCACGGCGGGGACGAATCCCCGGACGTCTTCCGGCCGGCGCTGCTCGACGACCCCTCCGTGCTGGTGCTGGCACTCCACCAAGGCCGAGACCTCGCCGGGGATGTCGTGGTGAACCACACTTCGGGGCTGGTCGGCCTCTCCAACCTCTTCGCGGTCGACGGCAGCGACGTAGCCGCCGTCTGGTCCTCAGCGATCACCGCGGCCGCAGTCCACTGTCCCGGGCTTCCCCTCGTCGGTTACGAACATGGAGACGACCTCGCGCACTCACTCGCCAGCGGCTTCGACGCGCTCGGCCGTCTCCGTGTCTGCCTGCGCGAGTCCTGACCGTCAGCCGCCCTCACCAAGGCGCGGAAAGACGAGCACACGCGGGGCCTGGGGAAGCCCACGTTGGTGCGTGCTGCCTTGAGGCGCTCGTCAGAAGCAAGCCCGACGTTGCGAAAAGCCGCCCGGTCTCCGGACGTGCCGGCAACCGGGCGGCTCTTGACCATCTCATGTGGACTGGGAACCGGTGCGCGCCGAGGCCGCCACCACGGCGCGCACCGGTTGTCTTCGGCGGTGGGCTACGGGTAGCTCACCAGGTTCACCGGCCGCGTCCCGTCGGGTGTGGTCGCGCCGGTGGTGTTGATGACGTGGGTGATCGTGCCCGCGTGGTTCAGCGACACGGTGACCATGTCGTGGAACCGCACGCCCGGGGTGTTGGGCGCCTCGTAGGCGTGGGCGCTGGCCACCGACGGGTTGGTGTTGAAGAAGCAGTAGCTGCCGAGGCCCCACGCTTCGTGGCTGGTGACGTTCGGTCCCACCTTGTACGCCGAAAAGCCTTGCGACGAACCGTTCATCCAGGAGGCCTGGTCGGGCACGTCGTAGGGCATCTCGTTCTGGAAGAAGTACGTGCGCCCGCCGTTGCCGTTCCAGACGACCTGCGTCTTCTGGTAGTGCTCGACGAACAGGCCGTACATGGTGACGTTGTTGCCGTTGACCGTGAGGCCGGTGTCGGCGGTGTTGGTGTTCCAGCCGACGAAGCCGTTGTTCGCCGCGTGGTCGGCGCGCCAGATCCACATGTGGTCGCCGATCACGTTGTTGCTGTTCACCACCAGGCTGTTGGTCGCCTTGCCGACGGCCGAGCCGCCGATGCGGAAGAACACGTCGTGCAGCGACGTCGGGTCGGCCGAGTGGTCGGCGCTCGAGCCGGGCGCGCCGACCTGCATGAGCGTGTTCGAGTTCGTCGTGCCCGCGTCCACGAGCAGGCCGGCGACCTTCACGCCGTTGACGTCGTCCACGTTCATCGCGGTGATGCCGTTGTCGGGCACCAGGGTCGCGATGCCGAGGCCGAGCACCACGGTGTCGGGGCGAGTCACGTGCAGGGTCTGGTTGAGGTGGTAGACGCCCGGCGTGACCAGCAGGTTCTTGCCCGCGGCGAGCGCGGCGTTCATGTCGGCCGCCGAGGCGCCCGGCTTGGCGATGTAGAACTGGTCGAGCGACAGCGAGGAGCCGGCCGGGTTGCCGTTGGCCCAGCTCGTGCCGGACGTGTTGCTGCGCAGCGCCGGCACGAAGACCTGGTACTTGCCCGCGCTGTCGATGTAGAGGAACGGCTTCTCCCGCACGACGGGCGCCTGGCCGACCGTGGTGTAGGGCGGGCTCGGGAACGTGTTCTGCGGCGCGCCGTTCACGCCCACGAAGACCATGTTCCAGTTGGAGCCGTTCCAGCTACCGAACTGCGAGTTGCGCGAGATCCACTGCTGCTGCGAGCCCGAGCGGACCTGCCCGTCGATCTTCGAGTCGGAGATCCAGCCGCCGCTGGCCCAGCCGCCGTCGTCGAGCTGCAGGTCGCCGCGCACGTGCATGCGCCGGTAGGGCGCCGCCTGGGAGACCGCCCACCGGTCCGCCCCACCGGTCGGGTTCACCGACAGGTTCTCGGCCCCACGCCAGAAGTTCTGCGTCGCGTTCTGCGGCGGGAACCAGTCGGCCTCCACGTGCACCGCGCCGTTGATCGTCACCGCGTCGGGACTCAGGCCGAGGCCCAGCACCTGCGTGTAGAAGCCGACGTTCACGTCCGCCGAGTACGTGCCCGGCTTGAACATCACGGCGTAGCGCTGGCTGCCGAACTGGTTCTTCTCTTGCTGGCTGAAGATGCTGTTCAGCCTGCTCTGGATGCTCGCGGCGGACATCGACGGATCGAAGATCACGACGTTCGGACCGAGGTCCGGGTCCGTACTCGGAGGAGTTGTAGTGCCACCCACAGGAGTTATTCTGAACGATTGCGCACTGGTGTTATTACAGGCGTACTGCTCCAGCTGAACCCCGTCTGCGATATTGGCGCCCGGCACGTCGAGGCACTTGCCACTGTTGCGGTTCACGAAGTGGTACGCGCCGCTCGACTCCTGCACCGGCAACCACTGCTGGTTGAGACCATTCGAGTACGACCAGAGCTGCACCAGCCCCCCGTCGTCCTTCGAGACGTCCGTGACGTCCCACGACTGGGCCGCGTTGAGCTGCGAGTTCACCCGCACGTAGCCATCACCGGTCGGCTGGAACTGCCAAACCTGCGACGACGTCCGGTTGCAGCTGTACTGCTGCACGACGGTGCCATTCGCACTGGCCGCCGACTTGGCATCCACGCACTTCCCGCTGTTCCCCGCCTGCACGGTGAACCACTGATCAGGCGCGATCGCCGCCTGCGCTTGTGATGCCAGCGCCACGCACCCCGCCGCCACCGTCAACGCGGACAGCACCAGCGTGCCCACTCTCCGCAACCCCATCGGAACCTCCTCCGCCGCACCGCCGCGGCCTCTCACACACAAGACGGCAAGGCTTCAGCCCAGGGATGAAGACGCGGCGTAGCGGGCGGGGACCTCGGCGTCACAACCGGGTGAAAATGTAACGGCGGCCACACAGGGAGTCAATACAGAGCTAAAAATAAGTCATGAAGAGGTGGTTGAGCTGGGATTCTCGGCGGTCGGCCGGGTTCGCTCACGCTGCGGAGTCCCGGGGTGCGGCGCTTGGCCGGGGGTGGATCTTTCCCGGGTCGGGAGTTTTGGCGTCTGACCTGGGGTTTTGGTGGGGTGCACCCCCCGGTGAAGGGGGTCCGGGGCGGGGTGTAGTCTTTGTTCACACGAGATGCGGAGTTCACCTTCGCTTCGGGGCTATGGCGCAGCTGGTAGCGCACCTCACTGGCAGTGAGGGGGTCAGGGGTTCGAGTCCCCTTAGCTCCACTCTGATTTGAAACCCCTTCGTTTCGGCCGTTGTGGCTGGGCGGAGGGGTTTTCTACGTTAGGTGCTCGATCTTCTTCGGTGATCGACTTGCGGCGACATCTTGTGCTCCTGCCGGCGTAGAACTGGAGCACTGCCCCAGCCTCGGCCCGGCGTCGGCGCGGTGTTCTCGCTGCTTCCGGGCCCGGCTGACGGCCGACCCTCAGATCGGCGACGAGGAGGACCACCACCGCCGAACACCCACATGCGAATAGGCTCCACAACCCGGTTGTCCAGATGATGACCCAGGCCGGCAACAGGGTGGCGCCGGTCAGCGCAGCGCGAAGAGGTCTTGGACATCAACTCCGACCGGCGGCAACCGTGGATGGTGAGAGCAGCCAGCTGAATTCCACTTCGCCGGCTGGGCAGCAGATTCGCGGCGACGTCGTCCGCGCGGTAGGACGAAACACCACGACAAGCGGAACGGTTCCACGGCGTCCTTTTTGGACGGTGACCTACCGGAGCGAGCCTTCCGCGTCCGCGGGGAGCGTCCGCTGGATGCGGCCGAGGACCGCGAGCACCGCCACCATCGCGACCGGGAAGATCGCGAACACGAAGAACGTGCCCTTCGCGCTGATTCCGTCGTCCAGCAGCAGCCCGGCGAGCCACGGGCCGAGCATCGCGCCGAGCTTCGACACCGACGCTGCCCAGCCACCGCCGCTCGCGCGGATCCCCGGGCGGTAGAAGATGCCGGAAATGCTGATCACACCGCCATTCCCACCGAAAATGAAGATGTTCGACAGGATGAGCACCACCACGTAGCCGGGCGTGCCGAGCGGTGCGAAACCGATCAGGATGAGGCACGGCACGGCCAGCAGCGGCATCCACATGATCGAGCCTGCGCCCCGGCGGTCGATGAACCGGCTGATCAGCACCTGGCCCAACGCGCCCGCGACCGACGCGGCCGCGGCGAGATTCGCTGCCGCCGACACGCTGAAACCCAGTTGGTGGTTGAGAATCGGGCTCCAGAACGCGAGGTAGAACACGATCGTCGCGGAGCAGAACCACGCCGCCCAGACAAGCGGCGTGAGCCACGCCAGCTTGCCACGGAACAGCTGCGCCGGGGTGAACCGCGCCCGCTCGGCGTCCTGCGTCCCCATCACGAACCGTGCGTCGGCCGGTGCTTGGAGCCCCGGGCTGACACGGCGGAGGAGGGGGAGAATCTTTTCCCGCCGCACATTGTGTTCGGCGAGGAACTTGATCGACTCCGGCATGAAGAGAATCACCGGAATCAGCACGGCGAACGACGCGATTCCGCCGGCGAGGAACACCGACGACCAGCCGTGGTGCGGGATCAGCAGGTTCGACACCGGCCCACCCGACGCGCTGCCCAGGCTGTAGCCGACCATCACGATGACGACCGACGTGGACCGCAGCCGCCTCGGCGCGAACTCACTCACCAGCGCCCATACCAGCGGGAGCGCGCCACCGATGAACAGCCCGGTGGCGAACCGCAGAAGCACCAGCTCGGTGTAGTTCGCGGCGAACGCGAACAGCACCATGAACACGGCGAAGCCCGCCACCGAGCCGATGATCGATGGCTTGCGGCCGAACTTGTCACCCAGATACCCGATCGCGATGCCACCGACCAGCTGGCCCACCACACCGATGGTGCCGAGCGTGCCGAGCTGCGTGTTGTTGATCCCGAAATCATGCTTCAGGAAACTGCCCGCGAACGAGATGATCTGCAGATCGAAGCCTTCGAGAAAGGTGACCAGCCAAGCCACAGCGAACAGCGCGACCCAGAACCCGGCGATGCGCTGGTTCTCGATCAGCGGCCCGACGTCGATGATCGGCCGATCTCTCATTGTGTCCGACATGCACACTCCTTTGTGCGCTCGAAAACACTCTGTAATGGCCTGCTGCGGCGGTGCAGGTGGCGGCGCAGGCCGGCTGCCCACGGCAAGCGGCTCCGCCGATCAGGAAATCGCCTATTTCTGTCCGGTGTGAACGATCAGGCGATCGCCTTCGAAATGGATGGCGTCGCCGCAGGCCTTGGTGAGGAACTCCACCTCTTCCGGCACCTCGTCGAGCGACACGACGCGCGGTTCGAGATTCTCCGCCGGCTTGACGAAACGGGCGCTCCAACGGAAATCGCCGTCCGTCAGCTCGAGTTCGGCGAGCAAACCGGGCTGGCCCGGGTGCTTCACCTTCGCCACGAAGTCCCAGCCGAAGATCACCTGGCTCAACCCGTAGAAGATCGGCTTGCCTCGGTAGACCTCGATGGGCTGGATGACGTGCGCGTGCGAGCCGAAAACCACATCCGCGCCCGCGTCGATGCACACCTGCGCGAGAGTGCGCTGGTAATCCACGACATCACGCTGAGATGACACTCCGAAGTGGAAGAACGCGACGACGATATCGGAGTTTTCCCGCTCGGCCGCGATATCCGCACGCAGCGCTTCGACATCGGCCGGGTCGGGTGTTGTGATCGTCTTCGCGGGCAGGCCCGGCATCTCGATGAGCCGGAAGTGTGGATGGTACGACGTCGTCACGTGGATCGGCGCGACACCGGCGCGGGTGTCCGTCGCCTCGTGGCCGTGCGGCCAGAACACCGCCGTGCGCGATACCAGGGAAATCCGCTTTCCGTCCACTTCGGTCCGCGCCGCGCGGTGCGCGCTCGCGCGGTCCAGGCCGGCACCGGAGTGCACGATCCCCGCCTCGTCGAGCTGTTTCACCGTGGTGCCAATGGGTTCCTCACCGAAGGTCACGTTGCTCGCCAGATTGAGCATGCGAAACCCAGCCTCGGCGAGGTTCGGCGCATGACCTTCGCCGACGTGCCTGAAGCCTGGCTTGTAGAACAACTCGGCCGGCTCCGCGAGCAGGCCTTCGAGGTTGCCGATGGCGAGGTTCAGCTCAGCCAACTGCGGCATCAACTGGCGGAAGGGGTTCGACTCGGTGGCGAAATTATCCAGGTTGATGTCGCCGACCGCACCCATCCGGAACGGGCCCGATGTTGCCATCGCGTACTCCTCGCTTTCCCAGGCGCCTGTCCGATATTCGTAACACCTGTACGGATATTAGACCGTAGCCAGCGCAGACGGGTGCGTCAATGCCCCACGAAACAGCAGGAAAAAGTAGAAATGCCTCAGATGCGGACGAATCGGGCGACACGCTGAGCCGCCTCGACGATGACCGCCGCCTTGTCGTCGATGACGTCGATGACGTTGGGGAACAGCACGGTCACGCAGGCGTCGCTCGGGCCGGGCGACGACGGAATGGGCGCCGCGATCGCGGTCGCCTGGTAGTCGATGACGATGTGCCGCGCGGCGAAGCCCTTGGCCCGCGCCTGCCGCAGCTCCTCGTCGTCATCCGGACTGGGCTCGAGCGTCAGCCGCAATGCGAGGCCCGAAGTGCTGTCGTCAATCGGTCGGCGGGTACCCTCCCGCGAGCGCACCGCCATCCGCGCGAACTCCGGCTCGACCGCGAGCACGTAGACAACCTCATCGCCGTCGCGCAGACCGAGCACAGCGGTGGTGTCGAGCTGGTGCACCAGCGACTTGATGATCGGAAAGGCCGCGCTGCGCAGGTCCTTCTGAACACTGCGGGACAACGACAGCAGGCCGAGCCCGAGGTCGTAGCGACCGTTCTCGACCTCGTTGCTCAGCAGGTGGTGCTGCGCCAACGTATGGAGCAGGCGGTACACGATCGGCCGTGAGAGCCCGAGCGATTTGGCAATCTCCTGCGCGGCGAGCGGCCGGCCTTCCGTGGCGAGGAGTTCGAGCACCTGAAGGCCCCGGCTCAGCGTCTGCGACACCGACCGGTCCGGTTTGCCCGAGCCTCGACCCTCCATCAGCGAAACGCTAGCAGGCGCCCTCGCGGGGCGCCGAAACAGCATCGGCGAGGCCCAGGCGCCCACCCCGCCGAAGACCCATATCGACTCTCGTCAGCGACAGTGCGGCACTCAGGAGGTTGTGAGATAGGCGGCGCAAGCGAGAGAGCGTGTATCCACGCAGTCTGCCATTTTCCACCGCGCCTTCGGCGAGGTGCGGTTCCATTCGACCAACGTCCGTCCGGAGAAAATACAGGAAGCAATTCTACGAACAGGAAATCTCCGCCACCATATCGACCATGAATGCCTTATAGTCGTCCGGAAGTGAAAACTTCAGTTCAGTTTCGAAACGCTCAATTTCAGCCTCGGATGGGAGCCACGAGTCGAACGCTTGAAGACCCCAGCGGAGAAGACTTGCACAGCTCGCGAAGATCGAGCCCCCTGATAGACGTAGCGCTGTACGAACCATCGGTCCTGCGCCTCGGTGAGCTGCACCGTCACAGGAACCTGCAGCCGCTCATCGGTGCGCAGCTTCCGGGAAAGTCATCCGACCACCGCCCAGGAACTCCTGGGTAGTGACACCCAGTGCACACCCATCACCATCAGTCAGCGAGCCGCTCGCAGCCTGACGGAGTCCCTGGGGCTGAGGCACAATCGGGCACATGGACTCCGAACAGCTGCGCGCGACCCAGGCCCCCTTGAAGGACAAGTACCGCGACGAACCGGAGAGCGCCCTCATCACGCTGCACGCCGACGCCGAGCTCGACGGGCTCGGCATCTCGTGCAAGGTCGACACCGGCCGCGCCATCGTGGAGGCCGGGCTGCACCCCGCGACGGGCGGGGACGGCAGCCTGGCGTGCTCCGGTGACATGCTGCTCGAAGCGCTGGTCGCCTGCGCCGGGGTGACGTTGCGGGCCGTGGCGACATCGTTGGGGCTCGAGGTGCGGGGTGGGCGGGTCCGGGCGGAAGGTGACCTCGACTTTCGCGGCACGCTGGCCGTCGCGAAGGACGCGCCGGTGGGGTTTCGGGCGATTCGGCTGGCGTTCGACCTGGATACGGACGCCGATGCCGAGCAGATCGCGACGTTGAAGAAGCTGACCGAGCGCTACTGCGTGGTGTTCCAGTCGCTGCGGACGCCGCCGGAGTTCGCGGTGACGATGGCGGCGAGCTGAAGGACCGGATCAGGCCTTCTTCCGCTGCCGTCCCAGCACGTACCGGGCCGCCTCGATAAAAGCCGAGCACGCCGGGTCGGTTTCGTCCGGGTGCCAGGCCAGGGCGACGCGGCTGGGTGGCAGGCCGGTGAGCGGCACGTATGTGATACCGGGGCGAGGAAAATACGTCTGGGCCGCCGCGCTGGTCAAGGTGGTGGCGCGGCCGAGGGCGACGGTCTGGAGCTCCTCGTCGATGTCGCGGACTTCCACCCGGCGCGCCGAATCGAGGACGTCGCCGCCGGACCAGAAGGCGGCCCACAGCGCGTCCGGGGTGCGGCGGATGACGATGGGGTCCGCCAGCAGCTCGGTGACATCCACCGTGTGCCGGCGGGCGAGCGGGTGGGTCGACGGCAGGCCGGCGACGCGGGGTTCGGTGAGCAGGGTCAGCATGCGCAGCCGGCGCGAGCGGAACGGCGGGCGGACGAACGCCAGCGGCACGCTGCGATCGTGCAGGCCCGCGGACGGGTCTTCCCAGCCGTGGCGTTTCAGCTCGATCTCGACGCCCGGGCTGCGTTCCCGGAAACGCTCGATGATGTCGGCGGTCAGGTCGCCCGCGGCGACGCCGTAGAAGCCGATCGGGATGACGCGGCCGTGGGCCGACTGGCGGGCCTCCTGTTCGGCATCCGAGAGTTGGCGCAGGATCTCGCGGGCGCGCGCGACGAAGCGGTCGCCCGCGTCGGTGCACACGACCGAGCGGGTGGTGCGCCGGAAGAGGGGCACGCCGAGGTGGTGCTCGATCGCCTTGACGCGGGCGGACAGCGCGGGCTGCGACATGTGCAGGCGCTCGGCGGCGCGGGTGAAGTTGAGCGTCTCGGCCACCGCGACGACGTAGCGCAAGTGCCGGGCTTCGAGATCCATAACCCCACGCTACTGAATCGGCCCTGATCGCTCCTTCCGCCCGATCACACCTGAGCGACCGTGGTGCCATCCCCGCCCATAACGCAGGATGGGGTCATGAACGAACCGACGATGTCCGAAAATCGGCTGCGGGGCTACGTTTCGCACGGCGAACAGCTGCGGTCCGGCGAGCTCAGCCCGCGGGACTACCTCGAGGAGACACTCACGCGGATCAGCGCGCGCGACGGGGAGGTCGGCGCGTTCGTCGTCCTCAACGAGGAGGGGGCGCGGCGCGCGGCGGACGAGTCGGCGAAGCGCTGGAGCGCCGGGGAGCCGCTGTCGGCGATCGACGGGATGCCGGTGGCGGTCAAGGACATCATCGAGACGGCCGACATGCCGACCGGGCAGGGTTCGCCGATGTGGGAGGGCACCGACTGGAAGCGGGACTCCGCGGCGGTGCACGCGTTGCGCGAGGCCGGCGCGGTCATCGTGGGCAAGACCACCACCACGGAGTTCGCCTCGAAGCACCCGTGGCACAGCACCACCAACCCGCACGATCCGGCGCGCACGCCGGGCGGCTCGTCCAGTGGGACGGCGGCGGCGGTGGGCGCCGGGATGGTGCCGGTGGGCCTCGGCACGCAGCTGGTCGGATCGATCCTGCGGCCGTCGAGCTTCTGTGGCGCGGTGGGGTTCAAGCCGAGCGTCGGGGCGGTCAACCGCAGTGGTTCGCACGATCACTTCAGCCAGAGCTGCCAGGGCTCGATCGGCGCGACGCTCGCCGACACCTGGACCGTGCTGCGCGCCATCGTCGACCGCGCGGGCGGCGACCCCGGCTTCGTGGGCCTCGCCGGCGACGTGGACTTCGGCCGGCGCACCAAGCCGGCGCGGCTCGCGGTGCTCGAGACGGCCGGCTGGAGCTCGACGACCGAAGGCGCGCGTCAGGCGTTCGACGCGGTGAAGCACCGCCTGCGTGAACAGGGCGTCGAGGTGGTGGGCCGGGCGGACGACGCGGGCATCGAGACCGTCGAGAACGCCGTGGCCGAGGCCCTGCGACTGACCATGACGATCGTCGCGTGGGAAGGGCGGTGGCCGGTCAACACCTACGCCGACCGCAACGTCGACCAGCTCAGCCTCGATGCCCGCGACCGCCTCAAGACGGCCGAGGCGATGACGCAGCAGGAATACGCCGAGCTCCTCGGCCGCCGCGCCGCCGCGCGCGCGACCTACGAGGACACCGCGGCGAACTTCGACGCGGTCATCACCCTCGGCGCGTGCGGCGCCGCGCCGGTCGGTCTGGAGTCGACGGGTGACGTCGCCATGAACGTGACCGCCTCCATGCTCGGCGGCCCGGCCCTGACGCTCCCGGTGCTGACCGACGAAGGACTTCCGCTGGGCCTGCAGTTGATCGGGCGCATGAACCGCGACGCGGCGCTGTTCGAGGTGGCGAACTGGGTTGCGGGTGAGGGGCTGGGCCGTCCGGATCTGGTGGGCGCGGTGGGCTGAAGCCGCGAGAACCGTTACCGGGAAACCGTTTCCCGGTAACGGTGGCGGTGCGGTTCTGTCCTCAATAGACAGATTCAGACGGCCGGGGTCAGCACGGTGACCTCGACCGTCGCCAGCCGGCTGAACCCGAGGCGTTCGTACAGCGCGATGGCGCCGGTGTTGGTCGACACGACGTGCAGGAACACCTCGTCGCCGCGGGCTCGGATGTTCGTGGCGACCGCGCGCATCAGCCGGGTCGCCAACCCTTGGCCCCGGAACGCGGGGTGGGTGCACACCGCGCTGACCTCCGTCCAGCCCGGGGCGGAGAAGCGTTCACCGGCCATGGCGGCGAGGGTGCCGTCGCGCCAGATGCCCACGTAGCCGCCGAGGTCGATGGTGCGGTCGCGGAACGGGCCGGGTGCGGTCAGGTCGGCCAGGGCGCGCATGGCGGGCACGTCGGCGGCGGTCAGGTCACGAACCTCGGGATCAGCACCGGCACCGAACGCCGAGCCCGAGAACAGCAGCACGGTCATGCGGTGCACGGCGAGACGGTGGTCCGCGGCCCAGCCGTCGGACACCGCGCCCGGCACGCGGTGCAGTGCGGCGCCGCCCGTGCGGTGGGCGAGGGTGGCGAGGTCGCGCCAGTCCTGTTCGGACGGTTCGTCCGGCACGGCCGCGAAGGGCGCCACCGCGTCGATGTACCGCAGCACCCGGCCTTCGCGCTCCGCCAGGTGCGCGTGGCGGGTCCGCAGTGCGTCGTACACAACGTTGGTCAGCATGACGAAGCACTCCCGGCCGGCGGTTCAGAACGATTCCAGTGTTGCCACGGCCCTATGATGAAGCAAATCGATAATCCTCATACACACATCGGGAGTTTCGATGGCCGTGACGCTTCGGCAGCTGGCCGTGTTCGCCGCCGTCGCCGAGCACGGCGGGTTCGGTTCGGCCGCCACGGCGCTCGGAACCAGCCAGTCGTCGGTGTCGCACGCGCTCGCCACGCTCGAAACCACGGTGAACGGCGAGCTCGTGCGGCGCGCCACACCCGTGCGCCTGACACCGCTCGGCGAGCTGCTCCTCCCCCACGCACTCGCCACGCTCACCGCCGCGCGTGCCTTCGATGCCGCAGCCAGCGCGTACGCCGGCACGGCCGCCGCCGCGAAGATCAGCCTCTCCGTGCCGCCGACGGTCGCACGCGGGCTGCTGCCAGGCCTGTTGCGGCTGTGGCACGAGCACCTGCCACAGGTCGAGATCACGGTGTTCGAGGCCGTCGACGAGGAAATCGCGCAGTGGCTGGAAACCGGGACCGTCGACGCGTCCTTTCTCATCGATCCGGACCCGGTTCCCGCCGGCGCCCTGCCCGTGGCCACCGACGCGTACGAGGCCGTGGTCCGCACCGACCACCCGCTGGCGCGGGAGACGGCCATCGAGCTGGCCGACCTGCTCGAAGACCCGCTGCTCGTGACGACGTCCGGCTTCGTCGCCCCGCTCCAGCACCTGCACGCGACGGCCGGGCTGCCCTACCGGCCGGCGCGCCGCATCCGCGAACTGACCACGTTGCTTTCCATGGTGGAAGCCGGCCTCGGCGTCGCGATCCTGCCGTCGCTGGCCGCCGCGATGCTGCCCGACGCCCTGACGCTGGTGCCGCTGCGGCCGCGGCTGGCGCGCCGGATCGTGCTCACCGGGCCGGCCACCCGGCCGTGGCACCCAAGTGTCGTCGCCCTGCGGGACCTCGCCGCCGAGCACACCCGCTTGCTGTAGTGCCCTGGCAGGTTGTTCATGCGGGTGATTGGTGGTTGTCCGTCGAGGACGGTGGCCGATGCCTCGTCGAGCAGATCGCGCTCGGCGAGGCTCGCGGCCGTGAGCCGGGCGGTGCGCACCCGTCGCTCGTGGTCGCCGGGGTCGGGGGAAGTCTCGGCCGCCGAGGGCAACAGCGCTGCTGGGTGGGGTCGTGCGCCCGTTACGATCCTGGTGCGGTCATCGAGGATCCGATCGGGGTGCGCACGACTGCTTGAGGAGGCCTCGATGAGCGAACCGCTGCGGATTCCGGTGGAGCGGCTGCGAGCCGTCATCGACGTACTCCTGAACCACTTGGCCGGGGCTGAGGGCCCGACCCTCGCGCTCGAGGCCGACTACTTCTGGTCCATTCCGCCGGACTCGCTCCACAACGTTTACGCCGAGCCGGACGAGCTCACGATCGGTTCGCTGTGCGACTCGTGGCAGTACTTGGAAAACCTGCTCAGGCACAAAGAAGACGGTGTGATTCCGCACCACTTCGTGTGGCTGTCGGAAGTGCTGCGTGCGGTGGGGCATCCGGAGACGAGGATCCCGCCGGATTGAGGGGCTCGTCGCTCACGAAGCCAAGCGGTTGCGCAGCTCGGCGACGCCGTCGCCGCTGAGGTCCGGTAGGAACGCGGCCCGTCCGGCCAGGACCATCACGAGTGACAGCAGCGGACCGCGGACGTCGGGGCCGGTGCCTTCGGTGAAGTCGGCGTCGGTGGCGTGGAGGGTGAGGCCCTTGGCCACGGTTTTGCTGTTGACGGCGAAGTTCTTCGAGGCGAAGAAGCGCGCCACGGCCAGCAGGCCGGCCGGGTCGGGGTCGTGGGTGAGGCCGAGCGGCTTGCGGATGTCCGCGCTGTGCACGATCACCTCGCCCAGGCCCGCCGGGGAGGGCTTGATCGGCGACGCGATGGGGCCGACGTGGCGGAAGCGTTCGAGTGTCTCCGCCGGGGTGCTGCCGCGGAAGTCCTCGAGGCGCCGGCGGTTGTGGAGCGCGGCGTCGAAGCGCGCGGCGAACATGCTGCGGAACCAGGCGGGCCGGCTGGTCGCCGCGGCGCCGCCGAGGTGGGAGACGACTTCCTCGACGTCCCAGTCGGCGCACAGGGTTTCCGCGCGCCACTGCTGCGGGGCGAGGGCGCTCAGGTCTTCGACGAGCGCGTCGAGTTCGCGCTGCTGGATCTCTGGCAGGTCGCTCACGCGGTGAGGATAGCGGCCCGGCACGGTTCGAAGCCGGTCTTCGCGGGGTAAAGGGAGCATTTTCGCTGTGGCGCACCAATTCGTGATCTTTTCGTTCACGTCGGCACGTAACGGCCGACGTCGGTCGCCGATGTTTTCGTGTCGGGTCAACGAAGTTGGGTGGGCGCACAGTGGACGAGTACGGTATCGAGGACCATCCGGACCTGATGGACCCCGACTGGCAGCGACACGCCGAAAAGGAGGCGTGGGTCGGCCTGCGGCGCAACCGGCGCCGCGCGAACCGGCGCAAGTGGGTGGTGACGTCGGCGGTCGTGGTCGTCGCAGGGGCGGGCGCGGTGCTGGCGTTCTCCGCCTGGGGGAACGCGACGGCCGAGCACGCGTCCGATGCGGACACTGCCCTGCCTGCGTCCACTTCGGTCGCGACCACGAAAGCCGCGCCCACCGAGCTGCCGGACCTCGCGCACGTGGACCTGACCCGGCCGTTCGACAACACGCCGGCCCAGAACTGGGCCGAGGGCATCGCGGGCGTGACCGTGCCGCCGGCGGCGAAGGTCGGGTCGTTCTCGGCGCAGCAGGTGAAGGCGGCCGAGGACCAGGTGAAGCAGGCGATCACCGCCGCGCAACTGGACCAGGACACGCTGACCGCTCACAACCCGGCCGAGTACGTCGGCCTGCTCGCCCCCGACGAGCGGCAGGACGTGCAGGCCGACGCCCCGGGGTACCTGATCTACCTGGCGGACGGGTACCACCTGCTGCCCGTGCCGCCGCGGATGAACGGCTCGATGACCGTGAAGCCGGGCAAGGCCGGTGAACTGGTACTGCACACCTCCTACGTGGTGGCCTACGCCTTCGACCCCGGCACCCACGCGACCTACGGCCCCGCCGACCTCGAACCGTTCGTGCGCGTCGACGTCGACTACGTGATGCGCAGCGGCTCCGGCTTCAGGTCGTCGAGCCGCGGGCTGTGGGTGGAAAACTCCCGGCAGTACTTCACCTCCGTCGCGTGCGGCAGCGACGACCGGCTCGCGCCCGCGTTCAGCGAGCACAACTACGCCGCCACCTCGCTGGCCCCCGAACCCGGTCGGTTCGATCCGGCCAAACCCATGCCGACCGAGGACAACTGCCACCACTGAGCGGGATCACACGACGCCCGCCTCGATGAGCTGTTGCCAGATCACGCCTTGGTCCACCACTTCGACACCGAGTTTCTCGGCTTTCGTCAGCTTGGCGGCCCCGACGTCCGCGCCCGTGACGAGGAAGTCGGTGCTGGCCGAGACGGACGAGGCGGTGGTGGCGCCGGCCTGCTCGCAGAGGCGCTGGAAGGTGGGGCGGGGCACCTTTTCGCCGGAGCGCGGGTCGTTGATGCCGCCTGTGATGACCACCGTCTTGCCGGCCAAGGGGGCACCCGCGGCGACGACCGGCGGGAGGTCCTCCTCCAGCACGTCGAGGGAGACGCCGCGCTCGCGCAGGCGCTCGAGTTCGGGACGCAGGCGGGTGAGGTGTTCGATCAGGGACGCGGCGACCTTCGGGCCGATGTCCTCCACCGCCACCAGACCGTCGACGCCCGCCTCGGCGACCGCCTCCAGCGAGGCGAACCCCGAGCGGCACAGGCGCGCGGCCGTGCCCTCCGACGCCATCGGGATCGCCAGCCCGATCAGCGCCCTCCGCAGGCCGACTCGGCGGCTGGCGTCGATCGACTCGATCATGCGCGTGGCCGAGACCTCGCCGATGCGGTCGAATTCCAGCAGACGTTCCTTGGTCAGGCGGTAGAAGTCGGACGGGTGCTCGAGGATCCCCAGCTCCGCGAGCCGTTCGATCCACACGCCGCCGATGGCGTCGATGTCCGCGGCCGCGCGCGAGGCCCAGTGGATGAGCCGGCGCACGGTCTGGGCCGGGCAGGCGACGTTGGTGCAGAACAGTTCCCGGCTGTTGCCCTGCTCGGTCAGCGGCTGCCCGCACGACGGGCACACGGAGGGCGGCACGATGTCGCGCTCGGCCCCCGTGCGTTTCGACGCGTCGAGCACTCCCGCTACGAACGGGATCACATCACCCGCGCGGCGCACCAGCACCGTGTCGCCGATCTTGATGCCGCGGGCCCGGATCACCTCCTGGTTGGCCAGCGTCGCGCGGGTGACCGTGGTCCCGCCGACGAACACCGGCTCCAGCCAGGCGACCGGGGCGATCTTGCCGGTCTTGCCGACGTCCCACACGACGTCGGCCAGCACCGTGGTCTTCTCCTCGGCCGCGAACTTGAACGCCAGCGCCCCGCGCGGTGAGCTCGACCGCGTGCCCGCCGCCGCGTAGGCGTCGCGGTCGGCCAGGCGCAGGACGGCGCCGTCGAGGTCGTAGTCGAGGTCGTTGCGCTGCTGCTCGATCGTGGTGATGACCGCCTGCGCGGCCTCGGCGTCGGTGCAGCGGCGCATGTCGGCGGCGGTGAAGCCGAGGGTCTGCAGGGCGCTGCCCAGGTCGGTGTCCGCGCTGTCCGGGTCGGTGTCCAGGTCGAACGCGAAGAACCGCAGCCGCCGCTCGGCGACGGTCGCCGGGTCTTTCGCCCGCAGCGTGCCGGCCGCGGCGTTGCGCGGGTTGATCAGCGGCTTGTCGGGATGCGCGACGTTGTAGGCCGCGAACGTGGAGCGCAACATCACCGCCTCGCCGCGCACCTCGACCCGCCCCGGTGCGTCGACCCGGTCGGGGACACCATCGGTGAGCGCGCGCACGAGGAAGGTGACGTCGTCGCCCGTCGTGCCGTCGCCTCGGGTGACCGCGCGCGCCAGGCGCCCCTGCTCGTAGACCAGCGCCAGCGACAGGCCGTCGAGCTTCGGCATCACCACCACCGGTTGCCCGGGGAAGCGATCGAAGAACGCCGCCACCTGCTCGGGCCGCGTCGCCTTCTCCAGCGACAGCATCGGCCGCGAATGCCGGATCGGCGCGTGCAGCACCGCCGGCGCCCCCACCTGCTCCAGCGGGTTGGGGTCCGGCGCCAGCTCGGGGTTGGCCTCGATCAGCCCCCGCAACTCGTCTTCGACGGCGTCGTACTCCGCGTCGGCCACCACCGGCGAACCCCGGTAGTAGGCGTCGCGCAGCACCACGATGCGGTCGGCGAGTTCCTGAATGCGCTCTTTCACGTCGACGACGCTACCCGGGGGGTCCGACAAAAACCGGGACCCGTCCTCATCGGACAGACGTCGGACCGGCTCGACCCGGAAGACGGCGATCCGCGGCGCCGACTCGGCCACCTCGTCCGGCGAAGCCCCCTCGGCCAGCCCCGTGGTGACGAACCGCTTGCCGACGCTCGCCGGACTCGTCGCGACCAGCTGACGCAGCAACGGCGGCCGCTCCTCGACGGGGACTTCGACCAGCCGCGCCGTGCGGCTCTTGCGGCCTCTCGTGAGCGTGACGGTGTCGGCGGCGCGCGCGTTGACGACCCACGCGGCCTTCGGGAACGCCTGGAAGATGTAGCGGCCGCCGTCGAGTTCGTTGACGGCGATGGGGAACGTGCGCGGCTGCCCGGTGCGCCGGCCCGTCACGGTGAGCAGCTGCATCGGCCCGAACGCGATCCCGCCGCGCTGCAACCCGACGATGATCTTGTTGATCGTGTTGGTCATCCTGCGGTAGCTGTCCATGACTCCGAGCGTACCCCAAGTTGTACGGAAACCATATAATATCGCCAGCATAGCTTCCGGCTGCTGCGATACCCTGCGGTTTCCACACGAACCACGAGGGGACGGCGGCATGAGGCCAGCCACCGCGCGACGCCGCCGGCTGACGACCGCGGTCAAGGACGCCGTCCGCGACCTCAACATCCAGCTCGCTCTGCTCAACCGCCGCTTCGGCAACCGCGTGGAACTCCGCGACGCCGACTGGACGTGCCTGGACTTCATCAACCGCCACGGTCCGCTGTCACCCACGGAGCTGGCCCGCCGCACCGGCCTGCATCCCGCGACGCTGACGGGGATCCTGGACCGCCTGCAAAAGGCGGGGTGGGTCGTGCGGGAACGCGATCCCGAGTCGGCGGATCGCCGGGCGGTGACGGTGCGGGGGGTGCGGGAGCGCAACGCGGAGCTGTTTGAGGTTTTCTCGGGGATGAACGGGCGGATGGACGACGTGTGCAGCCGGTATTCGGAAACCGAGCTGGAAGTGATCGCGGATTTCCTGCGCCGGACTTCCACGGCGGGTGAAGACTCGGCGGAGGAGCTCGCGCAAGGCTGACGGTCCACTGTGCACGGTGCGCCGAACCCGCCCCGGACAGGAAAAAAGCAGGGTTTCCCCTGCCACTTCCAACGTATACCGCACCCCGGGGCTTGCGGCAAGACCCCCGGGGTGCCGCACAATCGTCCACCGTGGCCGGAACGCGGGAAGTCCGGCCGGAGAGCGGGGGAAGTTTTCGTGATCGATGTGGTCATCGCCGGGGCCGGGCCGACGGGTGTGATGCTCGCGGCCGAGCTGCGGTTGCAGGGGCTGGGTGTGGTCGTGCTGGAGCGCGACGTGGAGCCGAGCAAGATCGTGCGCGGGCTGGGCCTGCACACGCGCAGCCTGGAGGTGCTGGACCAGCGCGGGTTGCTGGAGCCGTTCCTGGAGGCCGGCACGAAGTACCCCATCGCGGGGTTCGCGGGGATCGCCAAGCCGACGCCGCCGAACCTGGACACGGCGTTCCCGCACACGCTCGGTCTGGCCCAGACCGTGGTCGAGCGGCTGCTGACCGAGCACGCCGTCGAGGTGGGCACCGAGCTGCGGCGGGGCGTCGAGCTGGTCGGGCTGAGCCAGGACGACGACGGCGTGACGGTGGACCTGGCCGACGGCTCACACCTGCGGGCGCGGTATCTCGTCGGCTGCGACGGCGGGCGCAGCACCGTGCGCAAACTGCTCGGGATCGACTTCCCGGGCGAACCGTCGCGGCGTGAGTGGCTGCTCGGCGAGGTCGAGCTGACCGCGCCCGCCGACGAGGTGCTCACCGTGATGAACCAGGTGCGCAAGACCCAGCTGGGGTTCGGCGCCGGGCCGCTGCCCGACGGTGGCTACCGGCTCGTGACGCCCGCCCTGGAAGTGGCCGAGGACCGCACGCGCCCGCCGACGCTCGACGAGCTGAAGGCGGCCACGCGCGCCACCGCCGGAACCGATTTCGGCATGCACTCGCCGCACTGGCTGTCGCGGTTCGGCGACTCCACGCGGCTGGCCGAGCGCTACCGCTCGGGGCGCGTGCTGATCGCCGGCGACGCCGCGCACATCCACCCGCCGATGGGCGGGCAGGGGCTCAACCTCGGCATCCAGGACGCGTTCAACCTCGGCTGGAAGCTCGCCGCCGCGGTGCACGGCTGGGCGCCGGCCGGGCTGCTCGACACCTACGAGGCCGAGCGGCACCCGGTGGCCGCGTCCGTGCTGAACAACACGCGCGCGCAGGCCGAGCTGATGTCGCTGGAGCCGGGTCCGCAGGCCGTGCGGCGGCTCGTGTCGGAGCTGATGGACTTCGAAGAGGTGACGCGGTTCCTCATCGAGAAGGTGACCGCCATCGGCATCCGCTACGACTTCGGCGACGGCCCCGACCTGCTCGGCCGGCGGC
The DNA here is from genome assembly GCF_053602515.1 of Amycolatopsis sp. NPDC004368. Taxonomy (NCBI): domain Bacteria; kingdom Bacillati; phylum Actinomycetota; class Actinomycetes; order Pseudonocardiales; family Pseudonocardiaceae; genus Amycolatopsis; species Amycolatopsis sp. NPDC004368. The sequence goes on from NZ_JBSGDT010000022.1 coordinate 126,241, forward strand.
TGCGCAACGTCAGCCTCAAGAGCGGCCCGCTCTACGCCCAGCTGCACGCCGGACGCGGGCTGCTGCTCGACCAGACCGGCGGGCTTTCCGCGGCGGGGTGGGCCGACCGGGTGGACCACCTCGTGGACGTCAGTGAGGAGCTCGACGTGCCGGCCGTGCTGCTGCGGCCCGACGGGCACGTGGTGTGGCTCGGCGCCGAGCAGCAGGAGCTGGAGGCCGGGCTGGCGCGGTGGTTCGGCACGGCTCACTGAGCCCGCCTCGACGCGGCCGGAGGTTCTGTGCGCCGGCCGCGTCGCGGTGGTTTGACTTGGCTCGAACCCGAACCCGAACCCGGCCAGAGCCCGGCCCCGGCCAAAACCCGACCGCAACCAGAGCCCCAACGCGGCCAGAGCCCACTTCGGACAAGCCCGACCGAGGACAAGCCCGACCGAGAACAGAGCCCGCCCTCCCCAGGGGGCCACCCCCGGATCCATTCTACCGGCGAGACCCGACAAAACCGGGCCCACGACCGCGCGGGCACCGAATTGTCCACAAGCGAGCGTCGCTGTGGACAACCAGGAAGATCGTCCAGCCGACCAGGTCGAGCAAGCCCTCCCGACGATCACGGTTGCGCGGGCGGCAACTGCCGCAGCCGGGCCAGCTCCGCCGGATCCCGCAGTTGCAGCCAGCGGATCACTTCGCTGTACGTGGCGCAGATCGTGTCCGGCTTGACGCAGACCTCGCCCATGAAGTCCTCGGCCGCCCGGGCGAAAGCGCCGCCGGCCCAGTCGTTGAAGTGGTTGGCCACCACGAGTGGCGCGCGGTTGCCGGTGAACGCGGCCTGGTACGCACCGCGGTAGGTCGCGAGCGTGGCGGCGCGGAATTCGGCGGTGCGGGAGCTGTCGTCGCGGGCGTGGTTGTACTGGAACCACAGGTTGTAGTCCATCATGACCACTTTTTTGTTCAGGGCAGGCACTTTCACGTACGGCATCCAGAACTCCCACAGACCGTCCACCTGCTCGGGCCAGCGCACACCCTCGCAACGGACGGCTCGAGTCGTAGCGCAGTCCGGCCTGGCGCATCGCGGGGAACGCCTGGCTCCAGTCGCCCTCCAGGCACGGGGTGCGGCCGCCGCGGATCGTGGCCGGGTCGAGGTTGAGACCGCGCTGCGTGCGGGCCCGGTCGACGAATTCGAAGAACTGCGCCAGCTCGTCGCTCCACGCGGCACTCGTCCAGTGGCCGACGCTGGGTTCCGAACCGGTGCAGAAGTGACCGTTGTAGTGCGTGCCGATTTCCTGGCCCTGGGCCACGGCGGTGTTGAGGTCGGCTACGAGCGTGCGCACGTCCTGTTCGGACCCACCGAAGCCGATGGACGCCTTGCCCGCGCGATGGCCAGGGCCTTGGTACTGCGTGCGCTGGGCGTCGGTGAGCAGGTAGATACCGGAGAGAAAACCGCTGAAGTGGGCGTGGACGCGCTGCGCCAGCGGGAGCACACGCTGCCAGTGCTCGTGGGATCCGGCGCCGTCGAAGGAGAAGAGCACGAACTGCGGGGGTTTCTCGCCCGGGTTCAGCTCGTGCAGCCAAGGCGGGGATACCGGCGCGGCCGCGGCCTGGGCGCCGCCGCCCGGTTGCGTGGGCGGGCCGTCGAACACCAGAAGGGAGACGAAGGTCAAGATCAGCGCGACGGTGAGCGCCAGCGTCGTTCTTCGTCGTCTGATCGCTGCTCTGCTGGGTCTCGGCATTCTGTTGTCCTCTCTCGGAGCCCGACCGTACGTGCCGCCACCTGCGAAAACGCGCGGCGCGCCGGGAGGGCCGACCACGATTTGTCGCAGCGTTCGGCGATCATTCCGAGTGGATCAAGCTCTAAGATCGCTGAATGGAGCTGAGGCAGGTCGAGCACTTCCTCGCCGTGGTGCGGCGCGGGAGCTTCACCGCGGCCGCGCAGGAAGTGCACGTGGTGCAGTCGGCGCTGAGCGCGTCGATCCGCAAGCTCGAGGGCGAACTCGGCACACCGCTGTTCGAGCGCACCACGCGCCGCGTCGAGCTGACCGAAGCGGGGCGCGCCCTCGTGCCTGCGGCGCACCGCATCGTCGCCGACGTGGTGGCCGCGCGCGGCGAGGTCGCGGCCGTCGCGGGGCTGGCGAGCGGACGCGTGTCGATCGGGACGATCCAGACGCTCACGGTCGTCGACCTGCCGGCCAAGCTCGGAGTGTTCCGCACGCGCTACCCGGGCGTGCGCATCCAGGTGCGCGAGGGTCTGGTGCCCGACTTGGCGGCCGCCGTGGCCAGCGGGGAGCTCGACCTGTCGTTCCTCGCCGCGGAGGAACCGCTGCCCGGCGAGCTGACGGGGTTCGCCGAGTGGTCCCAGCACCTCGTGCTGCTGTGCCACCCCGGCCACCGACTCGCCCGCCGCCGCCGCGTCCGCCTGGCCGAACTCGACGACGAACCGTTCCTCGACTTCAGCGGCAGCGGCATTCAGGCCATGGTCGCACGCCGCTTCGCCGAAGCCGGCCTGCGCCACAACCGCGTCTGGGAGGCCACGCACATGCCACTGCTGGTTGACCTCATCGCGGCCGGACTCGGGGTGAGCATCGTGCCGGAGCCGGTGGCGCAGCGCTCAGGGCTGCCGCACGCGCGGCTGGAGCAGCCGGGCTTCAGTCGTGCGATCCGTCTTGCGGGGCGCGGTCCGGAGCCGACGAACCCGGCGGCCCGGGCGTTGCTGGCTCATCTGTTGTCGTGAGCCTTCCCCGCGGCCGCGCGAACAGCAGACCGCACCCGACCAGCCCGAGGACCATCGCCACCGTCGGGTAGCCGACCAGGGCCGTGACCGCCGCCAGAGCCAGCGCGCGCACGCCGAAGCGACGAAGCAGGCGGACCAGGTCCGTGGTCTCGGTGTCCATGCCTTCGAGTATCGGCGGAGGCACGAGGGCCGGTCCAACGCGGCTTTTTGCTGGGACTCAGCGATGGGAGAGCTGAATCAGCACGCGAACGGGCCGCCTCGTGAACCGAGGCGGCCCGCCGTAATCAGGAACGGGTGAACTGGATCAGCTGTGCGCCGCGGCCAGGACGGCCGGGTCGGCGGCCGGCGGGACCAGCTTCGGGTATTCCTTCTGGAACTTGGTGATCATCGTCGCGGAGGGGATGATCCTGTTCGGGTTGGTCTGGCCCGTGGCCTGCTTCTCGCCCCACGCGCCGGCGGCCTTGCGCTGGTCGGGGGTGCCGTGGCTGTGCTGGCAGTCGCCGATGGAGGCGTTGAGGTAGGTCACTTCCTGCTGGGTGCGGGCGTCCCAGGCCTCACCCTTGGCGTGGGCCACGAAGTAGCCGCCGTAGGCGTCCGGGCCCATTTCGCCGGACTCGTTGCCCGGGAAGTTGTTGTGGGCGAAGTCGAGCTGGTGGCCGTATTCGTGGCCCAGCACGGCTTCCACGGCGACGTCGTCGAAGCCGAGCAGGTTGGTGGTGTCGAGGATGCCGTCACCGAGCATCACGCGCTTGCCACCGAAGCTGTCGGCCGGGGCGGAGAACGCGTTGAGCGTGAGCAGCGGGTTGCGCCCGCCCTGCAGCACCGGCAGCTCGAACAGCACCTTGTTGGCGAGCGCGGCCGCGTCCTTCACGCGCGCCGGCGCGAGGCCGAGGCCGAAGGTCTGCGCCATCTTCGCCGAGCTGCCGAGGTCGGTGCCCTTCCACGCGACGAGCTGCACGTTCCAGCTTTCGATGTCCCAGAAACCACGCAGCTTCGAGATGGCCGAAGTGGCGCGCGACGTGTACTGCCCGTCGGTGCCGAACACCTGCGGCTGCTTGTCGGTGGCCACGCCCTGTGCGTAGAGCTGGCCGAGCGCGGAAAGCGCGTCGAAAGCCTGGCCCTCGACCGGCGTGAGCTGTGCGGCGAGCTGGTTCGCGTACGTGAGCAGCGCACCCTCGGTGCAGTCCGCGGCCGGTTTCTGCTTCGCGTGGCCCTGCTTCTGCCCGATGTGGTCGATCGGCGAGTCGATCAGCGGGTCGACGCCGGCCCGCGCGCTCGCGGGAATGCCGTTGTACAGGTCCACGACGTCCTGGTACAGCTGCGTCACGTCCTGCTCGACGGTCGACGGCGCGGGCTCGGCCGCGAACGCCGGCACGGCCGTGGCCACCGTGAGCGCGCACAGCGTGCCCGCCGCGGCCAGAGTTCTGCTGAGCGTGCGTGGAAGTTTGGGCACAGGTGTTCCCCTCCTGAGAAAAGACCCGGGATCAAGATCGAGAAGCAAGATCACCTTAGGACGGACTCAGGCCCCGAAACGGGCATCACCCGAAGACTCCCGAGATGGCCTACACCATTCGGCGGGTTCGCCCAGCCGAAAGTACTAGGCCCGGACCGGTCGTCGACAACGACCGACGAAAGTGCTGAGCCAGGCAGGGGAAAATCGCGCTCCGGCACAACCTTTTCGCGTGCGGATCACTGCATTTCGAATGAATGCAGCAACGCGGGAAATCGCTCGAACGCCTCTCCCAGCCGCGCAGCCAGCTCTTTGAGCAACGGCAGCCGCGTGGCCACGAACTCCGGCACCGGCAGGTAACCGGAAACCGTGGAACAACTGACCCCGGCCACGACCGAGCCGCCGAACACGGGGCAGCCCAGGGCGGTGATGCCGACGTCGAGCTCGTCGACCACCACCGCGTAGCCGTCGCGGCGAACCTGGTCGAGGCGCGCACGCAGGTCGTCGGCCGAAGTCACAGTGGAGGCCGTGCGCGCCTCGAGCTTGGCGACACCGAGGAAGGCATCGAGCACCGCCGGGCGCTCGTGGGCCAGGATCGCCCGGCCGGACGCGCTCACGTACGCCGGCACGCGCGCACCCGGCGTGATGGCGAAGCGCATCAACCGGTCGGTCTGCGCGTGACACACGTGGAGGATGTCGGTGCCCGCTAGCGCCGTCAGCGAGACGCTGTCGCCGGTCTCGTCGCGCACACGCTGCAGCAGCGGCTGCGCCAGGCTGCTCAGGTTCATCGCCCGCGTGTAGCCCGCCGAGAGCTCCAGCACCCGCGGCGTGAGGACGAACCGCTTGTCCACCTGCGCCAGGTACCCGAGCTCCACCAGCGTGAGCAGGAAGCGGCGCGCGGCGGCGGGGCTGAGGCCCGTGGCGGCGGCGACCTGGCTGAGGGACATTTCGGGCTGATCGGGCCCGAAGGCCCGCAACACCGTCAATCCCCTGGCCAGCGAGGTGACGAACTGTTCCTTGTCCGCGCTTGACATCGTCGCGCAGCCCTTCCTAATCTCGTTTGCCGCCTAGCGGAAAAGTATTCGCTAGGCGAAATTCTAGCACTGCTCCGGCTCAACGAGGAGGCTCGGCGTGCGAGACCAGCGACCTGACAGTGCACAGTGGACACACCTGACCAGACGAGCCACCATCGCCGCTTCGTTCGGCACCGTGGTCGAGTGGTACGACTTCTTCCTCTACGGCACGGCCTCGGCCTTGATCTTCCCGAGCCTGTTCTTCCCGTCGGCGAGCTCGCTGAACGGTTCGCTGCTCTCCTTCGCCACGTTCGCCACAGGCTTCGTCGCCCGCCCGCTCGGCGGCGCGATCTTCGGCCACGTCGGTGACCGCATCGGCCGCAAGAACGCGCTGGTCGTGACGCTGCTGGCGATGGGCATCGCGACGCTGGCCGTCGGCCTCCTGCCCACGTACGGGCAGATCGGGGCCCTCGCGCCGATCCTGCTCGTGGTGCTGCGGATCGTGCAGGGCATCGGCACCGGCGGCGAGTGGGGCGGCGCCGCGCTGCTGACCAAGGAGAACGGCAGCGCCCGGCCCGGGTTCTGGGGCGCGTTCCTCTCCAGCGCGGTGTTCGCGGGCCTGATCCTCGCGTCGGTGGTCTACGTGATCGTCGGCGCGCTGGTGAGCAACGAGCAGCTGCTCTCGTGGGCTTGGCGCATCCCGTTCCTGCTCAGCGTGGTCCTGGTCGGCGTGGGCCTGTGGGTGCGCAAGGGCCTGCCGGAGACGCGCGAGTTCAACCGCATCAAGCAGGCCGGCGAGCAGGAACGCGCGCCGCTGCTCAAGGCGTTCAAGCAGCCGCGCAACATGCTCGCGATCTTCCTCATGCGCGTGGGGCAGAACGCGACGTTCAACATCGTCTCGGTGTTCGTCCTCACCTACGCGACCAAGCAGCTCGGGCTCGGCAAAACCCAGATCCTCTGGGCGACGGTCATCGGCGCCGCCGTCGCGTGCGTGCTCTGCCCGGTCTACGGCCACCTCGGCGACCGCTTCGGCTTCGGCCGCGTGATGATCGTGGCCCTGGTTTTCCAGGCCCTGTTTGCGTTTCCCTTCTTCCTGCTCGTGGACAGCAAGGGCGTCGCGCCGGTGATCATCGCCGTCACCATCGGGATCGCCGGCGCCGGCTCGGCGACCGACGCCATCCAGGCCGGGTACTTCGCCGGGTTGTTCAGCACCCGCAGCCGCTACAGCGCGATTTCCGTGGGCCGCGAAGGCGGCACCGTGATCGGTGGTGGCCTGGCACCGCTGATCGCCACGGCGTTGCTGGGCTGGTTGCACGGCAGCCCCTGGGCGATCGCCGGCTGGATGGCGTTCACGAGCCTGGTCGGCGTCGTCGGCGTGCTGCTGGTCCGTGCTCCTCGCGAAGCCGACACGGTCGTGGCCGAACCCGGCCGGACCGGTTCGGCCCTGATCTGACGGGAACCGCCCATGACCGAACCCGAAACACAGGCCAACCCGGTGCTCGACGCCGCCGCCAGCACCGTCGGCTCGCTCTTCGAGGACCGCGCCCGCACCCATCCCGGCCGCGTCGCGCTGCAGGCCGGGGAGCGCCGGATCACCTACGGCGAATTGGCCGAACGCAGCCGCCGGATCGCCGGGCTGCTGGCGAGCCGGGGTGTGGCGCGGGGCGACCGCGTGGCGCTGGTGTCGGAGAACCGCGTGGAGTACCTGGAGATCACGCTGGCCGCGGCGGTGCTGGGCGCGATCGTCGCGTGTCCTGGCCTGCGGGCGGGTGCGGACGAGCTCGTGGCGTGCCTCGACCTCGTGGAGCCGAAGGTGCTGATCACCTCGGAGCGAGCCGACGAGAAGTTCGCCGCACCGCTCGGCAGCCGGCCGCGGCTGCTGTTGGGTGAGCCGTTCGAAGCCGAGCTCTGCGCGGCCACGCCGTGGACCGGACCGTCGGCGGCCCGGCCCGAAGACGTGCTGGTCATCCTCTACACGAGCGGCACCACGGGTGTGCCGAAGGGCGCGGCCATCAGCCACCGAGCCGAGATCGCGCGCAGCGCCGCCACCCGCGCGGAGTACCGCCTCGCGGGCGACGACGCGTTCGTCGCCTGGTCGCCGCTGAGCCACATGGGCGCGTTCGACAATTCCGTGAGCACGCTCATCAGCGGCGGCAAGGTCGTGGTGGTCGACGGGTTCGACGCGGCCGAGCTCGCTCACCTCGTGGCCACGGAACGGCTCGGGTGGCTGCTGCTCATGCCCGGCACCGTCCGCCGCTTCGCGGATGTGTTGCGCGACAAGCGGATCACACCGGCCGGGGTGCGTCTGTGCGGCGTGATGCCGGACCTCATCGGGCCCGACGAGATCGCCGAGATCACCGGTCTGCTCGACGCGCCGTTCGCGAACACGTTCGGCACCACCGAAACCGGCTGCCCGCCGTGTTCCGGTGACACGCTGGCGGTGGGCGTCGAACCACGGTCGCTGGCCAAGGTGCAGAGCGGTTACTGCGAGATCCGGCTCGTGGCCCCGGATGACACCGATGTCGCCGACGGCGAGCCGGGCGAGATCTGCCTGCGCGGGCCCACGGTGTTCAGCGGCTACTGGAACGACCCCACCACCACCGCCCACGACTTCCGCGGCGGCTGGTTCCACCTCGGCGACGTGTTCGTGCGCAACGCCGACGGCACACTCGATTTCGTCGACCGCGCCAAGTACCTGATCAAGAGCGGCGGCGAGAACATCTACCCGGCCGAGATCGAACGCACGCTGCTGCGGCACCCCGCAGTGCTCGAAGCCGTGGTCGTGCGCCGCGCGGACCCGACGTGGGGTGAGGTGCCGGTCGCGTTCGTGGCCCGCGCCGGCGAGACGGTGTCGGCCGAGGAACTGATCGAGCTGTGCGGCACCCGGCTGGCGAGGTTCAAACGGCCGCGTGAGATCCGGTTCGTCGCGCCGGAAACATTGCCGCGCAACGCGTCCGGGAAAGTCGTGCGTGCCGAACTCGAGAAACAAGCCTGAAGGAAGGAACACGCATGCTGGGTGATTCACCGGAGTTCCGGTCCGACATCAGCTGGAGCACGCCGAAGAGCATCACGGTGTTCGGCCACGACCTGGTCGACGACCTCGTGGGCAACGTCAACCTGGGGGACATGGGTTTCCTCGAGCTGACCGGCCGCCTGCCGTCACCGGGTGAGTCGAGGGTGTTCAACGCGCTCACCGTCAGCCTCGTCGAACACGGCCTGACCCCGAGTGCGATCGCGACCCGGCTCACGCACTACGGCGCACCGGACTCCTTGCAGAGCGCGGTCGCGGCCGGGCTGCTCGGGCTCGGGACCACGTTCGTCGGCTCGATCGAGGGTGCCGCGCGGTACGTGCAGGAGGCCGACCTCGACGGTGACCTCACCGCGGAGGCCGGGAAGATCGTCGAGCGGTTCGTCGCGGCCAGGACGTTGATCCCCGGCATCGGGCACCCCATCCACAAACCGCTGGACCCGCGGGCGGAACGGCTGTTCACCCTGCTCGACGACGCCGGGCTGACCGGGCCGCAGGTCGCGTTGATCCGCGAGGTCGCGCGGCAAGCGGGCGTCGCCCTGGGCAAGGAGCTCCCGGTCAACGTCACCGGGGCCATCGGCGCCATCGCGTCGCGGCTGGGCATCGACTGGCGCGCCGCCCGGGGCATCGGCGTGATGGCCCGGGCCGTCGGGCTGGTCGGGCACGTGCTGGAAGAGATCCGCACACCGACCGCGCCGGCGATCTGGCGTGAGGTCGACGAAGCCGCGACGCGCCACCACCAATGAACGAAACCGGGGCCGGGTTCGCGAACCCGGCCCCGGAGTGACGCGGGACGGTCAGCTCACGGTGCTCATGATCACGGGGTACTCGTCCTTGAAGGCGGCGATCATCTTCGTCGACGAGACGATTTCGTTCGGGTCGGCCTGGCTCGTGGCCTGGTCGGCGCCCCACTGCCCCGCGGCCCGGCGCTGCTCGGGAGTGCCGTGGTTGCGGTTGCAGGAGCCGATGTCGGCGTTGAGGTTGCCGACGTGCTGCTGGAGGGTGGCGTCGAAGGCCATGCCCTCGGCATGGGCCGTGAAGTAGCCGCCATAGGCGTCGGGACCCATCTCGCTCGACTCGTCGGCCGGGTTGTTGTCGTTGGCGAAGTTGACCTGGTGGCCGAACTCGTGGCCGAGGATCGCCTCGACGGACACGTCGTCGACGCCGAGCATGCGCATCGTGTCGAGCTCACCGTCGCCGAGGACCACGCGGCGGCCGCCCATGTACCCGGCGGGCACGGCGTAGGAGTTCAGCGTCAGCAGCGGGTTGGCGCCGTTCTGGAACACCGGAAGGTCGGCGAGCACCTTCCGGGTCAGCACGGTCGCCTGCGCCGCGCGCACCGGCGAGAAGCCGATCGCGAACGTCCTGGTCATCTTGGCCGGGTCGGCGAGGTCGGTGCCCTTCCAGGGGACGAACTGAATGTCCTGGGCGTCGATGTCCCAGAAGGAACGAAGCTTGTTCGCGGCAGCGGTGGCGCGGGCGGTGTACTGACCGTCGGTCCCGAAGGGCTCGGCCGTCTGCTCGGTCTCCACGCCCTCGGCGTACATCTCGACGAGCAGTGAAAGCGTGTTGAACGCCTTGTCCTCGGTCGGAGTCAGACTGGCCTCCAGACCACGCGCGTAAGTCACCAACGCGCCGTCGGTGCAGCCGGCGACCGGATCACCGGCCGCAAAGCTGTGCACGGTGGCGGGGTGGCCGGCCGGCGAGTCGAAGAGCGAGTCGGCATTGCCCGCCGCCGAGCCGTAGACGACGGCCGCCAGGTCGTTGACCTCTTGCTCCAGCTGCGCAACGTCCTGATCGACCGTCGACGGCGCCGTGTCGGCGCTCGCCGGCGTGGCCGTCGCGAACGCGAGCAGCGACAACGCACCAGCGGCCGCGAGGGCTCTGCCGAAGGTGCTCGCGGATCTGTTCTTGTGCACGGGTGTACCCCTTGTTCTCAAGGTGAATCGGGAGGAGTCGATCAAGACCACCGACTACTCTAAGTTGAAAAATCTCGATTACCTCAGGGCGAAAAGGCACGGTCATCCGGAAAATCGGGTCAGTGTGACCGGACAGATAATGCCCGCTCAGAACACTTCACAAGCAGTGATCGCGCGGATACTGGTGAGATCTTCACCAGGTGCCGCTTCGATCAGTTGGATACCTTCCGTAGTCACGTCGAGGACGGCGCGGTCGGTGATGACCCGGTCGACCACCCCGGCGCCGGTGAGTGGCAGCGTGCAGCGCGACACGATCTTCGGCGACCCGTCCTTCGCGACGTGGTCGGTCAGCACCACCACGCGTTTCGTGCCGGCGACCAGGTCCATCGCGCCGCCCATGCCCTTCACCAGCGTGCCCGGCACGCTCCAGTTGGCGAGGTCCCCGTTGGCGGCGACCTGGAACGCACCCAGCAGCGCCAGGTCGATGTGCCCGCCGCGGATCATGGCGAACGACGTGGCCGAGTCGAAGAAGCTCGCACCCGGCGCGACGGTGACGGTCTGCTTGCCCGCGTTGATGAGGTCGGCGTCCTCGTCCCCCTCGATCGGGAACGGACCCAGGCCGAGGATGCCGTTTTCGCTCTGCAGCGTCACACGAACCCCGTCGGGCACGTGGTTCGCGACGAGCGTCGGGATGCCGATGCCGAGGTTCACGTAGTCGCCGTCGCGCAGTTCCCGTGCCGCGACGGCCGCCATTTCGTCTCGCGTCCAGCTCATGCGTGCGCCACCTCCTCGGGGCGGACGGTCCGCTTCTCGATGGGTTTCTCCCGTCGCTTCGCGAGCACGAGCCGCTGCACGAACACCCCCGGCGTCATCACGTGCTCGGGCTCTGCGAAGTCCGGGAGCAAGATCTCCGTCTCGGTGACGCACACGCGTCCGCACGCGGCGACGAGCGGGTTGAAGTTGCGCGCGGCCAGGCGGTAACCGAGGTTGCCGGCGCGGTCGGCGGTGTGGGCGTGCACGAGGGACACGTCGGCCACGATGCCGCGTTCGAGCACGTAGGTGCGGCCGTCGAACTCCGCGTGGGGCTTGCCTTCGGCCACCGGGGTGCCGACGCCCGTCGGCGTGTAGAACGCGGGAATGCCGGCGCCGCCCGCGCGCAGCCGTTCGGCGAGGGTGCCCTGCGGCACGAGCTCCACGTCCAGGTCGCCGTCGAGCACCTGGCGCGCGAAGAGCCTGTTCTCCCCGACGTAGGAAGCGACCACTTTGGACACCTGACGGTTCTCGAGCAGGATCCCGAGCCCCTGGCCGTCGACGCCCATGTTGTTGGACACCACGGTCAGGTCGCGCACCCCGGAATCGCGCACGGCCTCGATGAGGTCCGTCGGTTTGCCGCTCAGGCCGAACCCGCCCACGGCGAGGACGCAGCCGTCGGTGAGCACGTCGGCGAGTGCCGCCACGGCGCTGGGGTAAATCGTCGGCAAGGTGTTCTCCCGTCCACTCAACGATCGGACCGGACCACTCAACGATGGCCACCCTTGCCTGGTCAATGACGGCGAACCGGTCGCTCGTTCGATGGTCATCCACTGGTTGTCGCGTTCACTCAGCGGACGTAGGCTCAGCCGATGACCAGCGCCCCGGACCACCTCGTCGGCCGTGCGGCGGCGGTGCTGCGCGCGCTGTCACACGGCCACGGCGCCACCACCACCGAGATCTCCCGGGCCGCCGGCCTCGCCCGCCCACCGCGCACCGCCTGCTCACGGCGCTGGGCGACGAGGGGTTCGTGGACCGCGACCAGCGCACCGGCCAGTGGCACCTCGGCCCGGAGCTGTACCTGCTCGGCGAGGTCGCGGCGCAGCGCTACGACGTGACCGAACACGCCCGCGCCAGCGTGCACCGGCTGGCCGAGGCCACGGGCGAGAGCGCGTTCTTCTCCGCACGCCGCGGCGACGAAACCGTGTGCCTCCTTCGGGAAGACGGCAGCTTCCCGATCCGCTCCTTCGTGCTGTACGAGGGTGCGCGCTTCCCGCTCGGCGTCGTCTCGGCGGGGCTCGTGGTGCTGTCGTTCCTGCCCGACCGTGACATCGACGAGTACCTCGGCCGCGTCGACCTCACCGGCAAGTGGGGCGCGGCCCACGGTGTGGCCGAGATCCGCGCCCGCATCGCGCGTACTCGCGAGACGGGTTACGCGCTCAACCCGGGCCTCGTCGTCGAGGGCAGCTGGGGCCTGGCCGCCGCGGTGTTCGGCCGATCCGGCGCGCCGGCGTGGGCGCTTTCCCTGACGGGCGTGGAATTCCGTTTCCCCGAGGAGCGCCGGACCGAGCTTGGCGCGCTGCTGCTGCGCGAAGCCCACGCCCTCACGCGGAAGCTGTCGGGCCAGGTTCGGCCGCGAAGGGCCAGCGGCGGCCGATGGCCACGTGCAGGAGCACGGCGACGCTGAGGGCGTTGAGGGTCACGTGACCGACCCAGCCGATCGGCGTTCCGCGGCCCCAGCTCAGCGAATCGGCCAGCGTCAGCAGCACGACGTGCAGCACGGCCGCGAGGGCGAGCGCCAGCAGCACGGACACGACCCGGTCGAGCGCCGCGGACCACCGGGCCGGCAGCGCGTCTTCGAAGAGCACACCGACCACGAGCCCCGCGGCGATCAGGTCGCCGGTGAGGGCGGACAGGGTCGGCACGGCCACGGCTCCTTCGAGGACCACGAAGGTGAGGATGCCAAGGCCGATCGTCGCGACGTTGGCGCACGCGAACCGCACCCACTGCTGTTCGACGAGGTTGAACGGCCAGCCGCGCAACAGCACGAACAGCAGCACCTGCCACGCGCCGACGCAGGTGAGCACCGTGCCGAACACCGCGGGATCGAGCAGGCCGTGGCCGCCGGCCTCGAACGGGGTAGCGCCGAGCACCAGCACGTACAGCAGCAACGCGATCGCCCACGACAGCACCACCGCGCAGATCCCGGCGGGGACGGGTCTGAGCCACGCGCGCAGCGGCCAGCGTTCGCTCACCAGCGTGAGCTCCAGCATCACGACGAACGCGGCGCCGGCGAGCGGCATGGTCGCGGGGAACGTGCTCAGCTGCGCGTCGTCCGGCGCCGGATCGAAGATCGCGCCGAACGACGGATGGCCCACCACCGCCGCGCCCAGCAACGTGAGCCCCACCCCGGCGATCACGACGAGAAGCGTGTCCGCCCAGCCGCCCCAGTCGGGCCCGAGCCGCGTGCCCGGCCAATCCTCCCACCAGAACGCGATCATCGCGGCCACCGGCAACGCGAACGTGACGATCGGCGACAGCACCAGCAGCGACGACTCGGCACCCCCGGCCCCCACGGCGATCAACGCCGCCGTGACGAGCACCGGCACCAGGCCCGCCACCCCGAGCCACGGCTGCTTCGACCAACGCGGCGCGCTTGGCCCCGCCGGGTCGGTTCGCCGGTGCCGCTCGCGCCGGCTGATCGCCGGGTGTGCATCACGGCTCATCGGGAGCTCCCGGCCGCGGTCTGCGGTTCCATCCTGCGTCTTCCTCTTCCGCGGCACAGCTCGCCGACTCGCTCTTCCGGTGGCCCGAGTGCGGTCAGGCTATCCATCGCCGCAGGTCAACTCAAGGAAACCCCTGCGTCGCGATGACGTTCGGGCACCTGCCCGACCCGCGCCTTTGTGTCACTGCCGCGCCCGGCGGGTACGCGCAACCATGACTCAGAAGTTCCGCAAGGGCGACCGGGTGACCTGGGACGCCGGCAACCAGAGCTCGGTCGGCACGATCGAGGACGTGATCACCGAAGACACCGAGGCGGGCGGACGGCACGTCGCGGCGTCACCGGACGCACCGCAGTACCTGGTGCGCAGCGAGAAATCAGGACGGACGGCGGTGCATCACCCGGACAAGATCCACCCGGCTTGAGGTTCACCGGCCGAGGTCACCTACCGGCTGTTGTCGACGATCCGCAGGCGCTGTCCGGCCGTGTGCCGGATGCGCTTGGTCGCACCGCGCACGCTCAGGACTTCCTCCGGCTCGTGGGCGAGAAGTTCCAACACCGCCGGCCATTCGTCGGTGCGGTCGAGGGCTCCGGAGTACCCGGCTCGTGCGGATCTCTGTCCACAGTAGACCTCACAGCACCGCGAGCCGATCCAGCAACCGTTCCGCCAGACTGATCTCCGCGCTCAACGGATGGTCCTCCGCGATGTACGGCAGCGCGCCCTCCGCGAGGCGGAACGCTTCGCGCAGCGGGGTGTCCGGCAGGGCCACCCCCGAGAGCCGCAGCGCGCGTACCGCTGCGAGCAGTTCGCAGGCCAGCACCGTGCGGTACGCGGCGGTGGCGGCGACCGTGCTGCGGACCGCGTGGGTCGAGAAGCTCGCGTGGTCCTCCAGGCCGCGGGAGATCACGGCGGTGCCGAGGGTCACCGGGGAGGCGGCGTGGCGCAGGGTGCCTAGGGCGTCGTGGGCGACGTACTCCAGGATCATGATTCCCGAGCTGCCCGCGGGGCCCTGGGCGAGGAACGGGGGCAGACCGCTCAGATCGGGCTCCACCAGGTCACCGAGCCGGGCCGTGGAGAGTTCGGCGACGTGGTGCAGGGCGGCGCGCAGGTGGTCGAACGCGAGGGCCACGTGGGCGGTCGAGAACTGGCCGTGGTGGTAGGCCTGCTGGGTCTCCACGTCGATGAGCGGGTTTTCGGCGGCGGCGTTGATGTCGATGTCCAGCACGCGCTCGACCGAGGCCGCCGCGTCGAGGGCCGGGCCCTGGACCTGGGGGAAGGCGCGCAGGCCGAAGGGGTCCTGGAGGCGGCGGCCGTCGAGGACCTCGTCGCCTTCGAGGAGGAGGCGGCGCAGTTGGGCGGCGCAGAAGACGGCGCCCGGGTGGGGCCGGGCGGCGTGCACGCGGGCCGAATACGCCTCGGCCGAGCCGCCGAGGGCGCAGAACGTCAGCGCCGTGACCACGTGCGATGCGGACAGCAGCCGGCGCAGGTCGTGCCAGGCCAGGACGGCTTCGGCGAGCGTGGCGGCGTTGCTGGAGATGAACGCCAGCGCGTCGCCGGGGCTGATGGGGAGCGGGTCGAGTTCGCCGGCGGCCCAGGGCAGTTCGCCCGCCAGCGTCAAGGCGACTTCGGCCAACGCCGTCAAGTCGCCGGTGCCGATGGCGCCGCGCGAGTGGACCAGGGGCAGCGCACCGACGCGCAGAGCCGTTTCCAGCGCGCGCAGCAGCCGGGGGTGTACGCCGCTGCCGCCGGCCGCGAGCTGGTTGAGGCGGATGGCCATCACGGCGCGCACGACCTCGTCGGCCAGGGGCTCGCCGGTGCCGCCGGCGTGGCTGCGCAGCAGGCGCAGGCCGTGGTGGTCGGCGGATTCCGGATCGACGACCGTGTGCCGGTTGGCGCCGACGCCGGTGGTGCGGCCGTACACGGCACGCTTTGCACCCAGCTCCACCGCCAGCTCGTAGCTGCGCGCCGCGCCGGTCACGGCCTCGGGCGCCAGCTCCGTCCACGCGCTGCGACGCGCCACGCGGACCACGTCGGCGCAGCGGAGTCCGGAGCCGCTGATCTCGATGCGGCTGGTGTCGGCCATCGCCACCCCTCTTGACAAGTTTTCATTCATTCCTATGGTGACATGAAACTATTCATTCGCTCCGCTGGCAAGGGAGGCCCGGGTTGTCCCGGTCGCTGCACGAGCTGCTCACCGCCCACCGGCTGACCCCGGCGCAGCGGCGCATCGCCAGCTACCTCACCGACCACGCGGCCGAGGCGGCGGCGCTCACCAGCGCCGAGCTGGCGGAGTACGCGCAGGTCAGCCAGCCCTCGGTCACGCGGTTCGTCGCGCTGCTCGGCTTCGACGGCTACGCCGGATTCCGCCGCTACCTGCGCGAAGCCGCGGCCGAGCCCGAGCCGGAGTGCGGCGGCAACAAGTTCCAGGCCGCCATCGACGCCGACCTGCGCAACCTCACCGCCCTGCGCGCTCAGCTGGCCGACGAGACCCGGCTGAGAACGATCGCCGCGACGCTCATGGACTCGGTGCCACTCGTCGTCGCCGGCTACCGCGTCTCGGCCGCGCAGGCCGCGTCGTTCGCTTACCTGGCCACCAAGATCCACCCGGACGTCCGCCTGCTCACGGACCCCGGCAGCGTCTTCGGCGACGCCCTGCGCCACGCCCACCGGTGTGGCGCCCGGACGCTCGTCCTCGTCGCGCTCCCCCGCTACCCCCGGGAGAGCGCCGCGGCCCTCGAGCAGGCTCGCGCACTGGGCCTGCGCACCCTCCTGATCACGGACCGGCCCGTCTCGGCGCTCACCCCGCTCGCCGACGACGTGCTGCACGCGGGCGTCGCCTCCGAGTTCGTGTTCGACTCCCACGCCGCGATCGCCTCCCTGACCGTGGCGCTGGTCGAGGCGATGGCCGACGCGGCCGGCGCCCTGGCCCGGCAACGACTGGAAGGTTTCGAAGACTATGCCGCAGAGCAAGACCTCTTCCTCCCCGAGTGAGACGGGAGGAAGCGCGACCGCTTTCGACGACGTCCCGCTCAACCGCTTCCACCTCCGCATCACCGCGCTCACGTTCTGCGCCAACTACTCCGACGGCTACGAGCTCGGCATCATCAGCATCGCCCTGCCGCTGATCGCCTCGCAGCTCGGCTTCGGCACGGTGTGGGAGGGGCTGCTGGGTGCGTCGGCGCTGATCGGGATCTTCCTCGGCAGCATCATCGTCGGCTGGGCGGCGGACAAGATCGGCCGGCAGCGACTGTACACAGTGGACTTCCTGCTGATCGCCGTCGCCTCGGCCGCCGAGTTCTTCGTGACCAGCCCGACGCAGCTGTTCCTCCTGAGACTGCTGATCGGCATCGGCATCGGTGCCGACTACGCCCTCGGTCCGACGCTGGTGGCGGAGTTCGTGCCGCGCAAGTACCGCGGTGGGCTGCTGGCTTCGCTCACCGTGCTGTGGACCGTCGGTTACGTCGCCGCGTTTTTCCTCGGCAACTACGTGGTGAGCCTCGGCGGCGAGTCGTGGCGCTGGCTGCTGGCGTCGAGCTGCATCCCCGCGATCGTCGTGGTGCTGCTGCGCATCGGCGTGCCGGAGTCCCCGCGCTGGCTGCTCTCACAGGGCCGCGTGGACCAGGCCCGCGCCGTGGTGGGGCGCCTGCGTGGCGACGTCGAGGCGTTCGAAGAGCTGGTGCGCAACCACGTCACGCAGCGGCGCGTGCGTTACCGCGAACTGTTCGGCAGCAGGTACTGGCGCAACACGGCGTTCGGGACGATTTTCTACAACGCCCAGGTGGTGCCCTACTTCGCCATCTACACGTTCCTGCCGCTGGTGCTGCTCAAGATGGGCGTCGGCGAGGAAGACACGACCAGTGACGGCCTGCTGAACCTCTTCCTCCTCGCCGGCAGCCTCGGCGGCCTGTGGCTGGTGGCGAAGATGTCACGCCGCGGCTTGACGATCTGGTCGTTCGTGGTCCTCATCGCCACGATGGCGCCGATGGCGATCTGGCCGGACGCGCCCACCGGGCTGCTTTTCCCGTTGTTCCTGGTGTTCACGTTCACCATGTCCGCCGCCGTGAACCTCGACCAGGTCTACCCACCCGAGCTGTTCCCCACCGACCTGCGCAGCTCCGGCGTCGGCCTGCTCAACGGCCTCAGCCGCGTCGGCTCGGCCATCGGCACGTTCCTGCTGCCCCTGGCGCTGGACGGGATCGGTTTCTCGCCGACCATGGTGATCCTGACGGTGGTGCTGGTGCTCGGCCTGGTGGTTTCGGTGCTGTGGGCGCCGGAAACGAAGAACTCGACGATGGACTGAGGCTCACTGCGTGGCCCCGGCAGGCACCCGGGGTGACGCGAGGCCGGTCTTCAGCGCGGCGGCCATCGTCGCGACGCGGTGTCCCTGCGCACGAGCGGAGGCCAGCGCGGTCTCGTCGACGGCGATCGAGCCGTCCTCACCGGTGCTGTGGCTCGCGCCGTACGGGTTCCCGCCCGAGTCGTTGGCATGGCCCTTGAAGCCGGGCGGCACGAGCACACCGCCGAAGTGGTACACGGAGTTGTAGAGCGCGAGCAGCGTCGTTTCCTGCCCGCCGTGGGCGGAAGCACTCGACGTGAACCCGCTGTAGACCTTGTCCACCAACAGGTCGCGTGCCCACAGCCCGGTCAGGGTGTCGAAGAACTGCTTGAGCTGGCTTGCGATGTTGCCGAACCTCGCGGGCGTGCCGAACACGATCCCGTCGGCCCACAACAGATCTTCGTGCGCCGCAATCGGAACGTGCTCGGTCGCGGCCAGGTGCTCCCGCCAGCCGCGGTTGCGGGCGATCGCGCTCGACGGTGCGATCTCCGCCACACGCCGGAGCCGAACTTGCGCGCCCGCCGCCATGGCGCCCGCGCGCACGGCCTCGGCCAGCGTGAACACGGTTCCGGTGGCGGAGTAGTACACGACGGCGATCTTGCTGCACCCCTCGGACATGGGCCACTCCCTCAAAGACGGCACGGCGGTCCCGGACACCAAGATCGTGTCACTCGATACCATTTCACTCGATACCTTGACTGAAACTAACCAACGGCGCCGCCCCACCTCATCTCGCGCGGGCGAGGACTCCCGGCCCCCGCCGGTTCACCGTGGGTCGACGGGATACCGACGAGAGGCACGGCTATGTCTGACTACATCCGCATGCAGGGCTCGGACCCGCGCGCCATGGACTCGGCGCGGCCGGGGTTCGCCGAGCCTCGGGCGGCGAACGGGTGGATCGCGTTCGCGGGCACGATCGCGATCCTGGCTGGGTTCTTCAACATCATCATCGGGCTGGTGGCGCTGTTCAAGAACGACTACTACGTGGCCGCGCCCGGCGGGTACCTCGTGCTGAACCTCACGGGCTGGGGCTGGCTGCACCTGATCGTGGGCGCGCTGGCGGCGGCGGCCGGCGCCGCGCTGTTCAGCGGCGCCGGCTGGGCCAAGGTCGTCCTGGTGATCCTCGCCGGGTTCAACGCGCTGGCGATGCTGGCGTTCCTCTCGGCGGCCCCGGCGTGGGGGCTGATCGTGATCGCGATGGACGTGCTCGTGATCTGGGCGGTGATCGCGCACTCGAACGACGAAGCCGAATCCTCAGTCTGAAACCTCACCCCACGCGGGTGAGGCCTGCCCGGTCAGCGGCGTGGTGTCCACGTAGTGCATCTCGTACGAGCGCTCCGTGAACTTCCAGCCGTCGGCCGTGCGCCGGTAGCGGTCGTGGTACACCGACTGGTTGAGGTGCGAGCTGCCGTCACGCAGGCGGCCGAACTCGACGATGTACGTGCGGCCGGTGGCGGTGTCGCCATCGAGCCGGATCGGGCCCGAGTGGGCGGTCTGCAGGAAGTACTCCCACAGCTGCCGCGCCCGCTCGATACCGCGGCGGATTTCGGTGCGGCCGGAGAGCTCGATGCCGGCGTCGCCGATGCGGTGCACGCCGTCCTCGGCGAACAGCGACGCCAGCCGGTCGTAGTCGTGGGTCATGCCGGCGTCGGTGAACTCGGCGGCCAGCGCGCCGATCTCGACGCGGTCGGCGAGGGCCTGGAAGTCGTTCATGGCTCTCCTGTCACATCCTCCGTGCGGGATCCGTCAACGCGGAAGACGGATCCCGACGGAGGAACTTGACCGTGGACGCGATGCTCACCGACCAGTTCGAGGCCCACCGCGACCGCCTGCGCGGCGTCGCCTACCGGATGCTCGGTTCGGTTGCCGAAGCCGAGGACGCCGTGCAGGAAGCGTGGCTGCGGCTTTCCCGCAGCGACACCGACGGCGTGGCGAACCTGGGCGGCTGGCTGACCACCGTGGTCAGCCGCGTGTGCCTCGACGTGCTGCGCTCGCGCAAATCCCGCCGCGAGGAGCCGCTGGACACGCACGTGCCCGACGCGATCGTCGCCGACCCGGACCCTGCGGAGGAGGCCGTGCTCGCCGACTCGGTCGGGCTGGCGCTGCTCGTGGTGCTGGAGACGCTGTCGCCGGCCGAGCGGCTCGCGTTCGTGCTGCACGACCTGTTCGGGGTGCCCTTCGCCGAGATCGCGCCGATCGTCGGGCGCACGCCCGGCACCGCCGCCCAGCTGGCCAGCCGCGCGCGCCGCCGGGTGCGGGGTGCCGCGCAGCCGGACGCCGGCGTCGCCGCGCAGCGCGAGGTGCTCGACGCGTTCCTGGCCGCCTCGCGCGCGGGTGACTTCGAGGCGCTGCTCGCCGTGCTCGACCCCGACGTGGTGCTCCGCGCCGACGCGGGTGTCACCGGCGGCTCGCGGCTCGTCCGGGGTGCCGCCGAGGTGGCGGGTCAGGCCGTGCTGTTCGAACAGCTCGGCGCGGAAAGCCGCGCGGTCCTCGTCAACGGCGCGCCCGGCCTGGTCTCTCTCTCGCACGGCAAGCCGCTGGCCGTGTTCTGCCCGACCGTGCGCGGCGGCCGGATCGTCGAGATCAACATCCTCGCCGACCCGGCCCGGCTCGCGGCGCTGAACCCATGAGCTCAGGCTCGCGCCCGGTACCCGCACGTTGAGCACGCCGCCCGGGTTGAGCAGCAGGTCCCGTGCCGCCGGCTCGGCCGCGAGCTCACGCACGGTCACCGCGGTGAGCCGCTGCTCGTCGTCGCAGCCCTGGGTCAGGCCCACGGTGCCATCGACCGACCGGCCCGTCTCTTTGCCCGCCAGGGCCCGGTCGACGGCGGCGACGTGGCCGCCACCGGTCAGGCGCGCCGGCGTGCCACTGTCCACTCCGGACGGTATGCGGTATCGAACCCCACTGCCGTCGGCCGCGTAGGAGTACGTGGTGGTGCGGCCGTTGGTCGGCTGCGCGACCACGCGACCCTGCTCGTCGCGTTCGTACTCGATGACCGCGTCGCGTCGGGCAGCACCGCCGCGCAGCGCGACCCGCGCGACAGTGCCGTCGGGCCGGACCACTCCGGGTCAGCGTGCCGGCGTCTGCGCGCTCAACGGGTTGTTCACCGGGTCAAGCCGGCAGCGGTGATTTCCTCGATTGCTCCAGAGCCGGGGTATTGACTCCTTGGCGCCTTTCGCCATCCGTTCGCTTGACCGGGCGCGCAAAAGTCCACAACCGGGCAGCGGTCAGCCCGCGTCGGCGCAGGCCACCGCCTCCGGCTGGGCCACCGGCCCGGCCGGCTCGGGAGCCAGGTCGTCGGGCACGACGAGCTGCCACGGCCGGGCCACGACCCACAGCACGACCCCCGCCAGCAGGATGCCGCCGAACATCACCGCGGCCATGGCGGCCGCGTTGTTGCCCAGCAGGCCCACGACCGGTGACACGGCGGCGCCGATGCCGAACTGCACCGCGCCCAGCAGCGACGCCGCGGTGCCGGCGTTCGAGCCGTGCGCGTTCAGGGCGACGGCGGGCGCGTTGGGCAGGATCAAGCCCGCGAAGAACAGCACCGCCCACACCGGCACGGCCACACCGAACATCCCACCGAAGCCGGTGAGCGCCGTGACCAGCAGAACGGCCGCGGCCACCACGGCCGCCACACTCGCGGCGAGCAGCACCTGGGCGGGCTCGTAGCGGTTCATCAGCCGGGCGTTGACCTGCGTCGCGGCGATCAGCCAGATCGCGCTGGCGCCGAAGAGCAGGCCGAACTGGGCCTGGTCGAGACCGTACTGCTGCTGGAACACGAACGAACCACCGCTGATGAACGCGAACAACCCGGCCATCGCGAGACCGGCCACGATCACCAGGCCGATGAACGAGCGGTCCGTGAGCAGCTTGCGGTAGGACCGCACGGTCGCCTTGATCTCCCACGGCTGCCGGCGCTGCTTCGGCAGCGTCTCGGGCAGGCCCAGCGCCGCGGCGATCGCGCTCGCGATCCCGATCACGGCGAGCACCACGAACACCCCGCGCCACTCGGTCCAGCTCAGCAGCGCACTACCCAGCGTCGGCGCGAGCACCGGCGACACACCCATCACGAGGATCAGGCGCGACAGCAGCTTCGCCGCGCCGCGGTCGGTGTAGAGGTCACGCACCACGGCCAGCGCCAGCACCGCACCCGCGGAGGCGCCGAGGCCCTGCAGGATGCGAGCACCGGTCAGCAGCTCGACGTTCGGCGCCACCAGGCACAGCAGCGAGGCGCCGACGTGGATCAGGCTGCCGGCGATCAGCGGGATCCGCCGGCCGAACGCGTCGGACAGCGGCCCGACCAGCAGCTGGCCGAGCGCTAGGCCGAGGACCGTGCCGGTCAGCGTGAGCTGGATCGTGGATTCGGAGGTCAGCAGATCCCGCGCGATCGTCGGCAGCGCGGGCAGGTACATGTCGATGGACAGTGGCCCGAGTGCCACCAGGACACCCAGGATCAGCACCAGCTTCAGCTGTCCGCCCCCAGCGGACACCTCGGCGCCGGGCGCGGCTTCCAGCCTGTTCGTCACAGCATCTCCCTCAGTCGGTAGCCACCTCACAACTACGACGAACGAGACCCGCCTATTCCGACATCACTGCCACGTCACAACGCCCCTTTTCCCAGGTGACAGCGCGTGCTCACGCCGCTACAGACCGCCCGCTTCGCCGTAAATGTCCACATCGGACAGTTCGTATACGACGGATCTCCCCGCCTCGCAGTTCGAACCCGACCAGCAGCCCGAGCCACCCGAGCACGGTCGGCCACACCGACGGACGCAGGTGGAAGGCAACTGGCCGCGGCAGCCGTCCAGACCACGTTCGGCCCCGGCCACGGCTGGCCCAGCCTCGTCGCGGCGCCGGTCGCCGTGGTGGTGGCGTACGGGTGCGGCCGGCTCGCTCAGCTCGTGCTCAACCGCTCGCTCGGCCGCGTTGGCGACCAGCCCGTGCTGCGCGTCGCGGGTGACGGGCGGCTGGGGCTGCCGACCCTGCGGCACCCGCAGCCCCAGCCGGTGCTCGACCTCGTCGTCGCGCGAGCCACCAGCGCCCCGACGAACCCGAGTTCGGGCTCGTCGGGATCAGCGCCGCCCGCACCTACGCCCGCTACCGCCGCCGTGCGCGTCACCTGCGCAACCACCCGGGTGACGGGGCTCAAGCAGCACCTCGAAGCCCACGTCGCACCCGTGCCGCGCTGGACCGCGGACGGGCCCGCGATCCCGATGCCGGTCACTCCGGCGAAGGCGCCGACAGCGTCCCCGCAGGAGCATTGAAGCAACGTGCGTGCAGCGCCTGCGCGAACACGACCGCGACCCGAGCTGCTCAAGCCTTGACCCTGACGCCGCAGGAGGGTCGAGCATCGAGGACATGACCGAATACACCAGCCCCGTCCCGATGCCGGCGCTCGACGCGGCGCCGGCCGAGATCTACCGCGGCTTCTACGGCATGCCGATGTTCCCGATCATCCCGACGGCCGACCTCGGGGAGTCGAAGGACTTCTGGGTGCGCGGCCTCGGGTTCATCGACCTGTTCTCGATCCCGGGCCACGTCACGCACCTGCGGCGCTGGGCCTTCCAGGACGTGCTGCTCGTGCCTGGCGAGGTCGGGCCCACCACGGGCCTCACGCTGAGCTTCTCGTGCGTGCCGCTGCAGCTCGACGAGGTCGTCGCGCGGTGTGAGGACCTGCGGCCGGGCTGCACGAGCGGCCCGGAGGAGAAGCCGTGGAACTCGCTCGAGCTCACGATCGAAACGCCCGACCACGTGCGGGTCGTGTTCACCGCGGCCCGGCCCATCGACCCGGACAGCGAGCAGGCCGAGAGCCTGCGGGCCGTCGGGATCGCCGTTCCGCGCGGGTGAGCCACACTGGGCTGATGAGCGAAGGCCTCACCGTCGGCCGCGCGGCGGCGCTCGTCGGAGTCAGCGTGAAGACGTTGCACCACTGGGACGCGATCGGGCTCGTGCGGCCCAGTGACCGCACGTACGCGGGGTACCGGGTGTACTCGGGCGAGGACATCGCCCGGGTGCACCGGGTCCTCGTGTACCGCGAGCTGGGTTTCCCGCTCGCGGAGATCGGCCGGCTGCTCGACGACCCGGCCGCCGACGCGGGTGACCACCTGCGGTGCCAGCGCACCGAGCTCGTCGAGCGCATCAGCCGGTTGCAGACGATGGTGTCGGCCGTCGACCGCATGCTGGCCGCGACGAAAACCGGGCTTCAGCTCACGCCGGAGGAGCAGGTGGAGATCTTCGGCGCCGACTGGCGGCCCGAATGGGTCGAGCAGGCCCACACCCGCTGGGGTGACAGTCCTCAGTGGACACAGTACGCCGAACGGGCCGCGGCGCTGAGCCCCGACGACTGGCGCGCGGTCACGGCCCGCGTGGAGAAGCTCAACGCCGATCTGGCGAGCGCGCACCAGCTGGGCGTCATCCCCGGTTCGGCCGAGGCCAACGCCCTGGCCGAGCGGCACCGCGCCTCGATGACCACCTACTTCGACTGCCCCCACACCCGGCACGTCTGCCTCGGCCGGCTGATGGCCGAGGACGAGGGGTTCGCGGGCTACTACAGCGAGTTCTCCCCCGGCCTCGCGGCGTGGCTGCGTGAGGTGATCAACGCGAACGCCGTGGTGCACGGCGTCGACCCGGAAACTGCGACCTGGGAAGACTGATCCGGCGAGCACTCAGAGCCAGCCGCGCTCGTCGGCGACCCGCAGCGCTTCCATGCGGTTGCGGGTCCCCGTCTTGGCGATCGCCGCCGACAGGTAGTTGCGCACGGTGCCTTCGGACAGGTACAGCGTGCCCGCGATCCCGGCCACCGAGACCCCCGATCGGGCGGCGATCAACACGTCTCGTTCACGCGCGGTCAGCGGCGACTCCCCCGCGGCCAACGTCGCGACGGCCAGCGCCGGATCGACCACCCGCTCGCCGGCCACCACGCGGCGGATCGCGTCGGCCAGCGTCTCGGCCGGTGCGTCCTTGACCACGAACCCGACGGCGCCCGCCTCCATCGCACGCCGCAGGTAACCCGCGCGCCCAAAGGTGGTGAGCATGACCACGCGGCAGCCCGGCGCCTGCTCGGCGAGCACCGCCGCCGCGGCCAGCCCGTCGAGGCCCGGCATCTCGATGTCCAGCAACGCGACGTCCGGCTGCTCGGCCAGCGCCGCGTCCACCACCTCGTCACCGCGGCCCACCGACGCGACGACCGCGAAATCGTCTTCCAGCTCCAGCAAGGCGCACAACGCCTGGCGCACCAGCGCCTGGTCGTCGGCGAGCAGCAGGCGGATCGTCACGGCGTCCCCCGATCCCGAGTCCCCCGATCCCGAGTCCCCCGGTCCCGAGTCCCCTGAGTGCGAGTCCCCGGGTCCATGGCCACGCACAGCCGCCACCCCCGTGGTTCGACCGGCCCGGCGTCCATCCGCCCGCCGGCCTCGGCGACCCGCGACCGCAGCCCGTCCAGGCCGTTGCCCGGCGTCGCCGCCGCACCCACTCCGTCGTCGCGCACTTCCACCTCCGCGGCCGAAAGCCGCACCGTGCACCTGGTGGCCCGAGCGTGGCGCGCCACGTTGGTCAGCCCCTCACGCACCACCCAGCCGAACAGTTGCTGGTGCGCGCCGTCGACCACGTCGACCGCCGTGGGCAGGTCCGCCGTGACCCCCGCGGCGCGCAGCAGCTCACGCCCGCGCGCCAGCTCGCCGGCCAGCGTCACCTCGCGGCTGCCCGACACGGCCGCGCGCACGTCCGCTAGTGCTTGCCGTGAAAGGCGTTCGACCTCGGTGATCTCTTCGAGCGTGCGCGCCGGATCCTTCGCGCTGAGCCGCCGGGCCAGGTTGGTCTTCACCGTGATCGCGGTGAGCGAGTGGCCGAGCAGGTCGTGCAGGTCGCGGGAGATCCGGGCGCGCTCGGCCTCGGCCGCGAGCCGCTGCACCTCCGCCCGCGCCTGGACCAGCTCGCGGTTCGCCCGGATCGCTTCGGCGAAGGCGTAGACCATCAGCGCGGTGAACACGAGCGCGACCGCCTGCGTCCACCCCGGCCCGCTGTGCCACGCCGGCACCGCCCACGGCACGATCACGGCCGCGAGGCCCGCGAGCGCCACCACCAGCATCGCCGGGCGCCCCCTCAGACGCGGAACCACGAACGACACCACCACGATGGCCAGGAAAAACGCGTCCGCGTGGGCGAAGGGCAGCGTGGCGAGGAACAGCAGCGCCAACGCGCCGAGCAGGCCGGTGAACGCCCGCACGGCGCGGCGGTCTGCGGCGATCGCCGCAGCTGCGTAGCAGCAGCAGAACAGCGCCACGAGCACGCAGCCCACCACCCCCGCGGTGCCGCCCTGCTGCACCACCGCGACCACGGTCACCGCCGGGTACACAAGCAGGCCGGTGTCGAGCACGAATCGGCGCCACCCGAGCACCCACCGATCCGCGTTGTGGTCCACGCCTGGCACGCTACCGGCCGCCGGCTCAGGAGCGCGCGAACAACGAGCGCAGGTGCCGCCCGTTCACGATCAGGACCACGCCCAGCAGGATCAGGCCGCACACGCCTTGTTCGACGCGCAGCCACACCGGGAACGCCCCCGGCAGCGACGCGATCACGACGATCGCCACGAACATGATCCCCGAGGTGAGCCGCAGCCGCAGGTACGCGCGGCGCGAGCCACGGGCCGTGCGGACGGTGAACGAGAACGTGAGCAGAGCACTGGCCACCACGATCACGGTGCGCACCCACACTGCGTCGGTCACCATGGCGGCGTTGTTGCGCAGCAGCACCACGGCGACGACCGTGAGCACGCTGAGCGTGAGGTAGGCGACGACCAGCAGCCGTGCGGTGCGAAACGCCGAAACGCTGCGCGGGTGCTGGAGGTCTTCGCAGGACAGGGTGGCGGGACTGGGTTTCATGACTGTCCTACCTTTCGAGTACGGGTTTGATCTGGTCGTTCGTAGGATCGGAGGACCCGGGGGTTTCGGGTATGGCTGTCATGACTGAGCCGTCGGAT